>NZ_JAMQTI010000015.1:0-179894 GCF_032883055.1 Mycobacterium sp. 29Ha | reverse complement strand
ACAACTCGTAGTAGTCCCATCTCGGACTTACACAGAATTCGTGACAGGCTCCCGACTGCGACGCCAGAAACGCTGTACCGAGTGCGGTCGTCGTGCACGTCATCGCGCACGAGGAGTCGCTCACTGATGACACCCCGGTGCAGTTGGACGGCGACGAACCCGTTGACCCCGACCAAAAACCGTGGCAGGAGATGACCTGGCGAGAACTGCTGGCCCCCCGCCCACCCGAACCCAAGGTCATCGCCCATACCCCACCGGCCGCCATCATGGGTCGCGGGATGCTGCCCGCCCCCGTGTTGGCGGCCAAGATCGCCGGTTCGGCGAAGATCGTCCCAATCGTGCATCCCGGCAACAAACCCCCCGAGCCGCGCTACCTCCCGTCGGCGGTGCTGGCCACCTTTGTGCGGTGTCGGGATATGACGTGCCGCTTCCCGGGCTGTGATCACCCCGCCTATGGCTGCGACATCGACCACACCATCGCCTACCCGGTCGGCCCGACCCAGGCGTCCAACCTCAAATGCCTATGCCGAAAACACCACCTGCTCAAAACATTCTGGGACTGGCAGGACCAGCAGTTCCCCGACGGCACCGTGCAGTGGACCTCACCGCAGGGCCAGACCTACACCACCTATCCCGGTAGTCGAATCCTGTTCCCCACCCTGTGCCGACCCACCGCACCGGTCACCGTCACGCCCTCGACCGCCACCACCGACCCGGCCGCCCGTGGGCTGGCCATGCCGCGGCGCACCCAGACCCGAGCCCAGAACCGCACCCAAGCCATCACCGACGAACGCCGACTCAATCAAATTCTGGTCGACGCTGAGACCGAAGAACGGATGCGCAATCGCCAACAAGGCGACGATCCAGACCGGAGTCCCGGAAGTGCTTGCGACGAAGGCTATTTCCCCACCCGGTCACGACCGCCAAGAGACGACGACCCAGCGCCGTTCTAAGCACACCGCCCGCCGCAGCTATTTCCGGAAGACCACCCAGCGCATCATGGTGTACATGTACACCGCCTCGCAGGCGCCCGCTCCGAGGCGTGCGATGCGGTAGTCCACACCCAGCACGGTCAGCAGGCTGGACACGCCGAGGATGAACGCGAAGTAATTCACCGCCACCACGACGACGTAGATGGCGAACTGCGGCCCGACGGGCGCGTGCGAGGAGAAGTTGAAGATTCGGTTGAGGACGTAACTCAATGCGAACGCGCACGTGTACGCCACTGTCACCGCGATCGGCACCGGCACCGCCAACACCCCGTGCAGCAGGTACAGCAGCACCAGATCGACGCCGAACGTGAAGCTGTTGATCAGACAGAACCCGAGAAACGTCGGCGCAACAAGGGAACTCAGCCCGAACGGCAGGAGGGCGACCACCTTGTCACAGAACCGGTGGAACCGTTCGACCACTCCCGTTCTGGCAGGAGTCGCCGACTCGACCGTCACATGTCCACGCTGACATGCACGAGTGTCCAGCGGTTGAGCAGCGGGCGAATTCCCGAGGTCGTGTCGCGACCCGTCAGGCTACACCGAACGGCGACAGCAGACTTGCTGTGCGCCACCAGATCAACACCAAGAACAACAGCAGCAGTCCCACCAAGGCGCCGCCCTGCACAGCGTTCTGGTTCTTCCGCGGCGCGTACGCGTACGCCGTTGCGATAGCCGCACCTGTGACGAGCCCGCCGAGATGGCCCTGCCAGCTGATGTTGGGCACCACGAACGTGATGACCAAGTTGATCACGATGAGTCCGATAACCCATCGAGTGTCCATGTTCAGCTTTTTGCCGATCACGAATGTCGCGCCGAAGAGGCCGAACACCGCACCAGAAGCGCCAGCGGTCTGGCCGTTGAGCGTCGACAGCAGATACACCGCGACCGACCCACCGAGCGCGCTCATCAGGTAGAGCGAAGTGAACCGTAACCGGCCCAGCGCGATCTCCAGCGGTGGTCCGATCACATACAACGCCCACATGTTGAAGACGATGTGCATCGGGCCGTAATGCAGGAATGCCGATGTCAACAGCCGATACCACTCCCCGTCGGCCACCGCCGGGGAGAACAGCACCAGCGCGCGCTCCAGTTCGGACGACATCGTCTGCAGCACGAACATCACGACGTTGATGCCGATCAACACATAGGTGACCAGCGGCGTGGCCGCCGGCACACCGCCGAACTGTGTGCGGGCCTGCCGGACCGTCTTGGCGCCCTCGCCAACACATTCGGCGCACTGGTGCCCGACGGCTGCGTCGCGCATGCACTCGGGGCAGATGTAGCGGTTGCAGCGGTTGCACCGCACATACGTCGCGCGGTCAGGATGCCGATAGCAGGTCGGCGCCTGCGGCGGGGTGGTCATGCCTACAGCGTGCCGAACAATTCGATCCAGTTGCCATCGGGATCGGCGACGAACATCCAGCCCATGCCCGGGACCGGCTCGAACTCGGTGAGCGGCTCCACCACCTCATACGGCGACTCGGCGAACGTCTTCGACAACCCGGTCAGATCCTTGACCCCGATCGTGAAGTAACGGACTCCGGCCGCCGCGCGCCCACCACCGGGTGTCGCGGGTAACAGCGGCGGCGTCGTGAACGTCACCAGCTTCAAGACGCTGCCACCCAGCGAGTAGCGGCGCTGCGAACCGCCGGGAAACTCGATCTCACCCTGGAATTCGAGCTCGAGGAAACCCTCATAAAAGGCGACCATCGCCTCGAGATTCGTCGTCACCAGACCGACCTCGATGCCCGGCGAGAGCAGATCCAGTTTCACGTGCGCCTCGCTTCTCGAGAAGTGTTGTCCACCAGCAGGTCTGCTGGAGACTGGTCCCAATGATCCAGGTTGACGACCACTTCGAGCGATCGCCGCCGGACCGGACCGTGGCGGCCTTTGGGCCAACCGACGACCACATGTCCGGCCATCATCCAATCCTCCGGCACACCGACGGCATCTCGCAGCAGCTGCTCACCGCCATAGGAGGCCCAGCTCGTCAGGCACGCACCCAGCCCCTGGGCGCGTGCGGCCAACAGGAAGTTCTGCATCGCAGGAAAGATCGAACCACCCAGCAGCAGTTCGGACGCCGTCGGGAAGCGTTTCTGGGTGAACAGCACCGAGGTGAACTCCCCCGCCCGGTCGTGGAGCTCGTAGGTCGCACGGTTGTCGCGTGCACGCCTGCTGTCGTCGTCAGGGGCGGGCCTGCTCATCCCGTAGACCGGCTCGATCACCTCGAGCGCCCGCGCCGCCGCCGTCGCCACCGCCGAACGCTGCTGCGGCGACCGCAGCACTATGAACCGCCACGCCTGGGCATTGGCGCCCGACGGCGCCCAGGTCGCCGCCTGCAGGCATCGGACGAGGGTGACGTCGTCTACCGGTTCGGCGGTGAAGCGCCGGATCGTCCTGGCAGTGGCCATCACTTCCCACACGTCGTCACTTACACCCGGCATGCGCACGAACCTACTGCCCCATCGCGTAACGATTAGGTCTCTATCGAAATCACGATCAATTAAGAATGCCCGCCGAAACATGAGGAATTTCAAGATCTGTACGACCATCTGGTCGCGGGCTTATCGAATTCCGCCGAAATTGCGGCATAAATCACGCCCTAGATGTGTAACGCCGTCGGCGCAGGCAGAGGGCGCTATCGATCCATCAGATGACGCGTCATTTGTTTCGCTACCGTGGAATTCGGGAACGGGGGCAACAGCGACAATTCGCAATTCAAAGGGAAGAAGACATATGAAGTTCACCAGTATCTCAGCTCGTATCGCCGGCGCCTGCGCAGCAGGATCGCTGCTCGGTGGCCTGGCCGTCGCGACCATCGCCGCACCGTCAGCAATGGCAACTCCTGCCGGCTGCAGCGCCAGCGAGCTGTCGGGCACCGTCAGCTCGGCGACCGGTTCGGCTCAGGCGTACCTCGCCAGCCATCCGGGCGCCAACGCGGCGGTCACAACCGCGTTCAGCCAGCCCCGCGACCAGGCGGCGGCAACCCTGCGCGGGTACTTCACCGCCAACCCGGGTGAGTACAACGACCTGCGCGGAATCCTGTCGCCGATCGGCGACAAGCAGAGCCAATGCAACGTCGCGGTACTGCCGCCGGACCTCGCATCGGCATACAGCCAGTTCATGGCCGGCTGAGCCCACCACATCACGAAGCGGAAGCCCGTCGTCACAGCCCTGCTGCGGCGGCGGGTTTCCGGCCCGGAAGTAACACTTTCCGCTGACGCTTAGACTCACTTGTTATGAGGCCGACGAGAACTTCAGCGCTCGCGGCGGCGCTGCTGATCACCGCCGGCGTTTCCGCTGCTTACGCCAATGCGCAACCCAGCACGGAGCCGGCCCCGGTGCCCGCCCCGTCCGAAACGCCCGCACCGGACGGGCAGCCCTCCGCGGAGGCGGCCCCGCCCGGCCCGAAGACGACCATCGACGCCGACGGCACCTACGCGATCGGGAAAGACATCGTCCCGGGCGTCTACTCGTCCGCGGGTCCCATTCCCGACGGCGCGGCGTGCTACTGGAAGCGGACCGCCGGCGATGAACTACTCGACAACGCGCTCACCAAGAAGCCGGCGGTGGTGCAGATCCTCGCGAACGACTCGACGTTCACGACGAACGACTGCCAGACCTGGGCACTGACCCCCAACGCCCCACTGCCGCGACAGGCCGGCCCCGCCGACGTACTGGGTCAACTCGCCCCGCTCATCGGTACCGGCATCTTCAACGGCGGTAGGTCGGGTCCGCCCGCGGCGAGGTCGGCACCGGCCGCCGAGGCGCCGGCCGCAGAGGCGCCGGCTGCAGAGGTGCCCATCACAGAGACTCCGACTGAGCACATGCCCGCGACGGGCGCAGCCCCCGGACCGGGGTGACCGCCGACGGCCGAATCCGCGTACCGGCGGACCTCGACGCCGTCACCGCGATCGGCGACGAAGACCACTCGGACGTCGACCCGGCATCGATCGAACGGATCTGGGCGGCGGCGCGGTACTGGTATCAGGCGGGCATGCACCCCGCGATCCAGCTCTGTCTGCGGCACAACGGCAAAGTCGTCCTGAACCGCGCCATCGGCCACGGCTGGGGAAACGGGCCGTCGGACCCGCCCGACGCCGAAAAGGTTCCCGTCACAACGGATACACCGTTCTGCGCGTACTCGGCGGCGAAGGCCATGACGACGACCGTCGTGCACATGTTGGTGGAGCGGGGCGAATTCGCGCTCGACGACCGCGTCTGCGACTACCTGCCCACCTACACCAGCCATGGCAAGGACCGCACCACCATCCGGCACGTGATGACGCACAGCGCGGGTGTGCCGATCTACCGCGGCCCGCGCGTGGACCTCAAGCGCATCGACGACAGCGAGTACACCCGCGAACAGCTCGGCGCGCTGAAACCCCTGCACCGGCCCGGGCTCGTGCACATCTATCACGGGCTCACATGGGGTCCGCTGGTGCGCGAGATCGTCTCGGCTGCCACCGGCAGGAACATCCGCGAGATCCTCGCCACCGAAATCCTCGACCCACTCGGGTTCCGCTGGACCAATTACGGCGTTGCGCCCCAGGATGTTCCGCTGGTGGCACCCAGCCACGCCACCGGGAAACCCATGCCCGCACCAATGGAAAAGGTGTTCAAGCTTGCCGTCGGCGGGTCGATGCACAAGATCATCCCGTTCTCCAACTCGGAGCGGTATCTCACCAGCGTCCTGCCGTCCTCCAATACCGTGTCGACGGCCAACGAGCTATCGCGGTTCGCCGAGATCTTGCGCCGCGGCGGCGAACTCGACGGAGTGCGGGTGCTGCGGCCGGAGACCCTCAAAGCCGCAACAACCGAGTGCAGGCGGCTACGCCCGGATGTCGCCACCGGTCTGGTGCCCGCACGCTGGGGAACGGGATACCTGTTGGGCTCCAACAGGTTCGGTCCGTTCGGCCGCAACGCGCCCGCCGCCTTCGGCAATCTCGGCCTGAGCAACATCGCGGTATGGGCCGACCCCGAACGCCGGCTGGCAGCGGGTCTCATCAGCAGCGGCAAACCCGGTGCGCATCGGGAGGCCAACCGCTACCCGGCGCTGATGGACCTCATCGCCTCCGAGATGCCGCGCGGCTGATCAGACGGTGGGCTGGTTGTCCCGCACCCCGCGGTAGATTCCGCGCCGCACGATCAACGACATCAGGATCCGCTCGAACGACCATGCGGGGAACCGAAACGGTTTTCCGTTCGGCGCAAACACCTCGAGGCCGTCGGACTGGATACCGAGGATCGAACCCCAGCGTCTGCTCGCCGGACGGAAGGAGCGCAGCGGCCGATCGGCAAACTCGGCCATGATGTTTCGCGCGAGCAGACCGTCGGCGCGGTTGCGCGCCGAACTCCGCAGGGGATCAGTGGCGGCGACGTCGCCGATGGCGAAAACACCACGGTGACCGGGCACCCGGAGCTCAGGGGTGACGCGCACGAACCCGTGCTCGTCGAGCAACTCCGCGGGCAGCCAGTCGGTGTTGGGCCGAACCCGGCCGATCGCCCACAGCACGGCGTCCGCGGATGCGGCCGATTGTCCGGTGCTGAATTCGACTGGCCCACTCGTGATGTCGTCGAACTCGAAGCCTTCGGGAATGACCGCGCGGTGGCCGGAATGCAACTGCACCCCGGCCTCGACCAGTCTCTTGCGCACCTGCTCCCAAGCCCGGTCGTGATGGTGTTCCAGCGCCCGCTCGCCGGGGAAGTACAACGCGACCGATTTTCCCGGCCACGTTCTGGCCACGTTGTACGCACTGCTCACCGCGGCCGCACCGCCACCGATGACGATCACCGATTCGGCAGCGGCCATGCGGTCGTGTGCGGAGCGCAGCCCGCTGACGATCTCATCGGCTGTCTGCAGATCGGGCCTACGCCAGAAGCCGTTCGTGACTCCCGTCGAGATCACCAGCGCGTCATACGGTTCGGCGGCGGCGATGCCGTCGGGACGGTTCAGGAAGACCTTGCCGGCTTCGAGGTCCACGCCGGTGAGCGTCCCCTGTACGGTGCGCACCCGGTCGAGACCGCGGAACCTGTCGAACGGGATCCAGTTATGCCGTGCCCACTCTGCGGGCCGGGACAGCCGCCAACCCAGCTCCTGCCCGCTGACCAGGCCCGGCTTGGACGAGATGCCGATGACCTCGGCGTGCTTGGCTAGTTTGATCGCGGTCAGCACACCGCTGTCGCCGAGCCCGGCGATGACCACGCGTCGCATCCGGTCACCATAGCCGGGCTAGGTATTTTCGTGCGACGGGGCGTCAGCGGAGCTTTTCGCCGTAGACGCGCTCAACGGTCATCGTCATCAGCACCCGGCGGTCGGACACCATCACCGACCGGTACTCCTCCCAGTCCGGATGCTCACCAGCTGCCTTGCGGTAGTAGTCGACGAGCGCCTGCACCTCGGGGCCGTTCTCGTCGGCGCCGGGCCCGGTCAGCGTCACCGATCCCTCGGCGGTGGCCCAGGCCCATCCGTCGGAACTCGTGACCTCGATCGCGGCGCGCGGATCCCGGCGCACATTGGCGGTCTTGGCGCGACCCTCGGTCATCGACACGTAGATGACGTCGGCGTCGCGGTCGTAGAACGGTGTCACCGGGGACAGCTGCGGAAGGCCGTTGGCCTTGATCGTGGCCAGTACTCCGAGTCGGCTGTCGGCGAGCAGCGTGCGGGGGTCAAAGGTCATGTGTGGGGCAACCCGATCCGGCGCGGCGACTATTCCGATGGGGCGTCGATGCGGACCCGGTACATCTTGGGCCAGTACTTGCCGGTGATCAGGTACTCGTCGCCGTCGATGTGGGCAATGCCGTTCAACACCTTCTGACGGTCGCGGCCGGCGTTTGTGGCCAGCTCACTGGCATCCACGGCGGTGTTCACCTCGCCGGTCCCGGGGTCGATCCGCACGATCGTGTCGGACGTCCAGACGTTGGCCCACACCTGGCCGTCGACGCATTCCAGCTCATTGAGGTTTCTCAGCGGGTCGCCGTCGCGCGTGACCGCAACCGAACCCGTCTCGGCGAACGTCTCCGGATCGTGGAAGAACAGCCGGTCGGACCCGTCGCTGCGGACCAGCCGATCCCCGTCGGCGCACAGTCCCCAGCCCTCGCCGTTCACCGGGACCTCGCGCAGCGGGGTCATGGTGTTCTTGTCCCACTCGACGGCCACCTTGTTCTGCCAGGTGAGTTCCCAGATCCGGTCGCCGACGACTGTGATGCCCTCGCCGTAGTAGTTGTTGGGCGCTGCGGCAGCGCGCAGGACCGCGCCCGTTTCCGGGTCGAGTTCGCGCACCTGTGAGGCGCCCGCGACACCCGTGCCCTCGTAAAGCTTGGGACCGTCGAGCTCCAAGCCCTGAGTCCAGGCCGTCGTATCGTGTGGCATCTCGGCGAGCACCTCGGGCTTGATCGTCGGCACCGGGCCCTTCACCGTGGTGGTCTCGCTGGGTGTCGATTCGCTTCCGCAGCCGGCGACCAGCACGCTCACCGCGGCTGCCCAGATGACCGCGCGCCGGCCCCGCCATCGGTCACTGTTTCCCATAGCTCCCATAGATACCCGTCCTCACGGTGTGACGGCGTCGATCGCCCGGTAGATCCGCTTCTCGCTGACCGGCCGTGGGGTGCCGAGCTGCTGTGCCCACAGGCTGACCCGTAGCTCCTCGATCTGCCGGGCGATGTCGCGGATGTCGTCGGCGCCCGCGCGGGTGGGCGACAGCGCACCGATCAGGTCGTCGAGCGCGTCCTGGACATCGTGCACGCGCTGCATCCGTTCGCGGTCCGCGCCGACGGCGTGCGGCAGCCGCTCGAGTCGACGGTTGATGGCGGTGAGGTAGCGGGTGAGGTCGACCAGCCGGCCGGCCCCGGTCGCGGTGACGAAGCCCTTCGGCATGAGCCTGGCGAGCTGGTCGCGTATGTCGGCGATCGCGTCGGCCTGCGTCGGCGGCGGCGCGGCGGGCAGCGCGAGGTCGACGTCGTGGGCCGCGGCGAGCACCTTCTCGACCTGGCCGAGGATCGCCTGCGTGGTGGGTACGAGTTGTTCGGCGACGCGGTCACGCAGCGCATTGAACTCGGCGCGGGTCCACACGGGTACCGGCGCAAGCCGGCCGGTCGCCGCGTCGGCGCAGTCGTCGAGCAGCGCCGCGAGCGACCCGTCAGGGTTTGCGCCCAGTACCAGCCGGGCACGTGGATCCAGTTGGCGCTCAAGGCTCTTCACCGGCGAGGGGGCGGCCAGTCGCAGCAGCCTTCGGATACCAGGCACCATCGCGGCCGCCTGCTCGGCTTCGGTCGGGAACACGCGGATGTCGACCGCGGCTCCCGAGTCGACCAGTGCGGGGAAGCCACGCACTGCGTGCACGCCGCTGGCGCGTTCGACGGTGCGGGGTAGCTCGTCGAGATCGTCGGGCCACGTCCGCAGTCCGGTCCGTTCCAGCTCTCCTGCAACCGCTTCGGCGACGGCACGGCGAATCGGCGCGGCCAACTGGGTCTGCAGGGCCTCGAGATCCTTTCCGCGCGCGACCTCCTTGCCGTCGGACTCGACGGCGAAGGTGACCCGAAGGTGCGACGGCAGCTTGTCGAGGTCGAATGCGTCGATCGGCACGAGCACTCGGGTCAGCCGGTGCAGTTCACGCTGCAGGGCCTGCAGAATCGGTTCGCCGTCCGGCGCGATCGAGGCGAGCACGGCGCGCGCGGTGTCCGGTGCGGGAACAAAGTTGCGGCGCAGGTCCTTTGGCAGTGACTTGATCAGTGCAGTGATGAGCTCCTCGCGCAACGCCGGTACCTGCCAGCTGAATTCGTCACCGCCGAGCCGGGCCAGTACCTCGACGGGCACGTGCACGGTCACCCCGTCGTCCTCGGCGCCGGGTTCGAAGCGATACGTCAGCGGCAGTGACAGCTCGTCGGCCTGCCAGGTGTCCGGCCCCTCGGCGGCCGGGTCGTCCTTGCGCAGCAGATCGTCACGGGTCAGCGTGAGCAGGTCAGGGGTTTGGTGCCGCTGCTTCTTCCACCACGCGTCGAAGTGCTTCGCCGACACGGCGTCTGCGGGCACACGCGCGTCGTAGAACGCATAGATCTCGTCGTCGCCGACCAGCAGGTCGCGCCTGCGCGCCTTGTCCTCGAGTTCCTCCAGTTCCTCGCGCAGCCGCGCATTGTCGCGGAAGAAGTGGTGGCGTGCCTGCCAGTCGCCCTCGACCAGCGCATGCCGGATGAACAGTTCGCGGGCGACCTCAGGCTCCACCGTCGCGTAGCCGACCCGGCGTCGTGGCACCAGCGGCAGTCCGAACAGCGTCACGCGTTCGTAGGCCATGACGGCGCCGCGCTGTGCGTCCCAGTGCGGCTCACTGTAGGTGCGTATGAGGAGATCCGACCCGAGCCTTTCGATGTCCTCCGGCCTGATGCGTGCTGCGATTCTGCCGTACAGCCGGCTGGTCTCGACGAGGTCGGCGACGACGATCCACCGTGGCGGACGCTTCGTCAGCACCGAACCGGGAGCGAGGACGAACTTGACGTTGCGCGCACCCTGAAAATCGCGAGACTCGCCCTCGCGCAATCCGATATGTGACAGCAGACCGGCCAGCAGCGCCGCGTGCACCCGGGACGGATCAGCAGGTTCGGGATCGTCGGACTCCCTGATGCCGAGATCCCGGGCAATGCTGCGCAGCTGCCCCCTCAGGTCCTGCCATTCGCGGATGCGCAGATAGTGCAGGAACTCTTCGCGGCACATCCGGCGAAACGCGTTGCCCGAACGTTCCTTTCGTTGCTCACCGAGATAGCGCCACAGATTCAGGTAGGACACGAAATCCGAGTGCTCATCGGCGAACCGGGCGTGCTTCTGACGTGCGGCCTCCTCGCGGTCGGCCGGGCGCTCACGCGGATCGGGGATCGACAGCGCGGCGGCGAGCACGAGAATCTCGCGCACGCAGCCCTCTTCGTCGGCCTGCAGGATCATTCGCCCCAGGCGCGGGTCGACGGGCAGCTGTGCCAGGCGCCGGCCGATATCGGTGATGGCGCCGTGAACATCAAAGGCGCCGAGCTCCTGCAGCAACGCGATGCCGTCGCGGATGCTGCGCCGGTCGGGCGGGTCCAGAAACGGAAACGTCTCGATATCACCGAGATTCAGCGCCGCCATCTGCAGAATGACCGCGGCCAGGTTGGTCCGCAGAATCTCCGGATCCGTGTAGCGCGGACGCGACTCGAAATCTTCCTCGGAGTAGAGGCGAATGCACACACCGGGTGCGGTGCGGCCCGATCGGCCGGCGCGCTGGGCGGCCGACGCCTGCGAGATCGGCTCGATCGGCAACCGCTGCACCTTGGTCCTTCGGCTGTACCGCGAGATCCGGGCGGTGCCGGGATCGACGACATAGCGGATGCCCGGCACCGTCAGCGAGGTCTCGGCGACGTTGGTGGCCAACACGATTCGCCGCGCGCTCTGACTGGGCTGAAAGACCCGCTGCTGTTCGGCGGTGGGCAGCCTGGCGTAGAGCGGCAGCACCTCGGTGTTCTTCAGAGGACGTAAAGCCTCTGCGGTGTCGCGGATCTCACGCTCACCCGATAGAAACACCAGGACGTCACCCGGCGGTTCCGCGGATAGTTCGTCGACGGCGTCGACGATCGCCTCGGTCTGGTCGCGTAATTCGGTACGCACGACCTCGTGGTCGGGATCGTCTGGGTCGTCGCTGTCGTCGGCAACCGCCGGCACTTCCAAAGGCCGATAACGGATCTCGACCGGATATGTCCGCCCCGACACCTCCACGATGGGAGCACCCGAGAAGTGCGCCGCGAACCGTTGGGGCTCGATCGTCGCGGAGGTGACGATCACCTTGAGGTCGGGCCGTCGCGGCAGCAGCTCACGGAGATAGCCGAGCAGAAAGTCGATGTTGAGGCTGCGCTCGTGCGCCTCGTCAAGGATGAGCGTGTCGTAGCGCAGCAGTCGGCGGTCGCGCTGGATCTCGGCGAGCAGGATGCCGTCGGTCATCAGCTTCACCAGGGTGCGGTCACTGGCCTGATCGGTGAACCGCACGGTGTAGCCGACAGCGTCGCCCAGTGGTGTGCCCAATTCGTCGGCGATGCGTTGTCCGACCGTGCGTGCGGCGAGGCGGCGCGGTTGCGTGTGGCCGATCGTGCCGCGGATACCGCGGCCGAGTTCGAGGCAGATCTTCGGCAGCTGCGTCGTCTTCCCCGAACCCGTCTCCCCGGCGACGATGACGACCTGGTGGTCGGTGATCGCCTTGGCGATCTCGTCGCGGCGCTCGCTGACCGGAAGGTCGGGATAGGTGATCGCCGGCACCGCGGCCAGCCGGGTCGCGATCAGGCCTTCGCCGGCGGTGATCTGATCGGCGATCCCGCGCAGTTTGTCGGGCCCGGCGCCGCGAAGGTTCTTGAGACGCCGGCCAAGGCGTGCCGCGTCGCGGATCGTCAGGCCATCGAGGCGCTGGCGGAGCTCAGCGGCGGACAGCTCGGGCACTCGCGCCAGGATAAGTCAGGCCGGTCGCGGCACTGCAGCTAGTGTCGATTGACCGATCCACATCGGCACCGCACGGCGCGCATCGGAAGTGCCGTCGATCGACACCGATCCGTCCAGTACGGCCCGCTGCCACGACTGGTCGCCGCGCCAGATCTGCGTCAGCGCCCGCAGGCTTGTCGACACCGTCGCCGCGACGTCATATCCCGGATCGAAGTCGCAGACCTCCGCCTCACCGTCCGCGACCATCAGCCACCACGACGAGGACTTGGGCGGCGCACCCGACAGCCGGAACGCGACCACGGTCCGCGCTCTCGGCCATTCATCGAGCGGAATCGTGCGGCGGATGTCCCACATCAGCACACTCGGGTCGAGATCCTTTTCGACGAGATCGCTGAACCAGCGCACGCTCCACATCCCGAGGGCTTCGACAACGGCGACGAGTTCGCGGCCGCATTCGGTCAACGTATACACCGTGCGGTTGCCAACCTCGGACCGCTGCACGACGCCGGCGCGGGTCAAGGTTTGCAGTCGCTTGGACAGCAGCGACGGCGACATTTTCGGCACGCCGCGACGCAGATCATTGAAATGCGTGCTGCCCGCAAGCAGCTCGCGGACCACCAACATCGTCCATCGCTCGTCGAGTAGCTCCATGGCTTTCGCTACGGGACAAAACTGACCGTATCCAGACATGCGCACCCTCCCCGTGACGGTCCAGCAAACGTATTACCAGTAGACCGCTGATCGATGCCGCTGGCTACTACAGATTCGGGACCACCATCGGTACAGATCCGTGACTAGAGCGCGCGTGCCCGTTTGGCCGAGCATTTCCTCAACCGCAACTTCAGCGAAAGGAAATGACATGAACAGCTCAGCCCGCCTCCTCGCGGTCCCAACACTCGCGGTGGGACTGGTGCTCGGATCGGCCGCAGTCGCCACGGCCCTACCGGCGTGGGACATCGGAATATACGACCGCTGCATACAGAACATTCCGGACGATGTGCTGCTCGACAACAGAGGCACCGACGCAGTTCATGAATGCTGCTGGAAGTCGGGTGGCAGCTGGGACAGCAAGACCAACAAGTGCGTGGCCCCTCCGGCGGAGGGGCAGAGCGGCCGGGCGCCATTATCGCAGGTGCCAACGCATGTCCTGACACCGTCGCAGCCGGAGCAGGTGCCGGGTGGAGTGTTGACTCCGGAGGCTTAAGGCTTGTCGGGTGACCAGTAGGCAAGCATCTCCGCGAACGTCTGGAACGCCGGGACGGACACCCCGTACGTCGCCTCGAGATGGATGCTGATCGGGAACCCCAGCTCGCCGACCCCGTCGACCACCCGCTTGTACAAATCGACCATCAGCAGCCGCTTCTCCGACGGCTCGGTGGCGGCCAACTGTTTGACGAACTCCTGCTCGGCGGCGACGGCAGCGTTGCCCTGGTCCTGGATCAACCAGTTGATGAGGCCGATGTTGGACTCGACCTTCGGCACGAAGCCGAACGAGAGCAGGATCTCGGGCCGATGGTCGGTCTCCCTCGCGAAGTGGCGCAGGAACCCGACGATCGCGTCGGAGTACAGCAGCTGGGTCATGCCGTACGTCGCGCCCTGGTCGCACTTGAAGTTGAAGCGACCGTGTTCGCCCTCGCGGGTCGGGATCAGGATGACTCCGCGGTTGGGCACCAGGTCGTCGTAGATCGACAGGGCGTCCGTCGGCGCGACCCCGGACCCTTCGCCGTCGTTCATGGTGCGCGGCACACCGACGAAGGCGATGCCGTCGAATCCCGCCGAGCTCAGCTTGGTCAGCCGCTGACGCAGCGCCGCCTTGTCCAGGAACGCCGTCACCTGGGTGCACAGGCCGTTCATCGCGCTCAGCTCGGGCCTGATCTCGTTCCAGAAGTCGAGGACGTCCATCTTCGGCTTCATCTCGATCGGCCGGTCGTCGTCCTCTTCGATCATTCCGGGAATCATCACGTGCCGGATCCGGCCGTGCAGGCCGGTCTCCGCGGCGCACCTCAGCACCTTCTGCGCTTCCTCGAGCGCCCGCTCATGCCCGTTTTCGACGTTCGGCGGGACGAGCTCGAGCGCGATGGTATTCAGCGTCACCGAACTGCTCCCTGATCGAATCTCCAACGTCCCGCGGCGCGGCGGGTCCCCGATGACCGCACGCATTTGCCGGGGACCTCACCCTACAGACCGGGCCTGTCACCGTCCGTAGGCTGGGTGGCGTGAGCGTTGCACCCGACACAGGCTCCGATACGCCGATCGCCCTGGCCGACCGCTTCGCGCGCGAGTTGCCCGAGCTGGCCGTCCGCTGGCAGGCCGAAGCCGCCCCCGAGCCTCGTCTCCTTGTTCTCAACGATCCGTTGGCCACCCAGCTCGGCCTCGACGCCCGCTGGCTGCGTGGGCCCGAGGGGGTGCGGTTTCTCACCGGCAACCTGGTCCCCGACGGCGCCGCGCCGGTGGCCCAGGCCTACTCCGGACATCAGTTCGGCGGCTATGTTCCCCGCCTCGGCGACGGCCGGGCACTACTGCTGGGCGAACTCGCCGCCGTCGACGGCGGCTACCGCGACCTCCACCTCAAAGGTTCGGGCAGAACGCCGTTCGCCCGTGGTGGAGACGGTCTCGCGGCGGTCGGACCCATGCTGCGCGAATACCTCATCAGCGAGGGGATGCACGCCCTCGGTATCCCGACGACCCGTTCGCTGGCTGTGGTCGCGACGGGTCGCGCGGTACAACGCGAAACTCCGCTGCCCGGCGCGGTGCTGGCCCGCGTCGCAAGCAGCCATCTGCGCGTCGGCACCTTCCAATACGTGGCGGCCGGCGGTGACGAGGTCCTGCTGCGGCGACTGGCCGACTACGCCATTGCCCGTCACTATCCGGATGCGGCCAACGCCGACAATCCCTACCTCGCGCTGTTCGGCGGCGTGGGTGCGGCCCAGGCGGCCCTGATCGCGCAATGGATGCTCGTCGGTTTCGTGCACGGCGTGATGAACACGGACAACATGACGATCTCCGGCGAAACCATCGACTACGGGCCGTGCGCGTTCATGGAGGCCTACGACCCAGAGGCGGTGTTCAGCTCGATCGACTCCTGGGGCCGCTACGCCTACGGAAATCAGCCGTCGATCGCGGGCTGGAACCTTGCCCGGTTCGCCGAGACGTTGCTGCCGCTGATCGATGGCGATCAGGACCGCGCGGTGCAGCTCGCCCAGGAGAGCCTCACCGGTTTCGGGGTGGAGCTCCAGGCGGCGCTGGCGACGGGGATGCGCGCCAAGGTCGGGCTGGCCAAAGACATCCCTGAGGACGTGGCGACTCCGCTGATCAACGACGTACTCGCGCTGCTCGCGGAAAGCCACGTCGACTTCACCTCGTTCTTCCGCAACCTCGGCCGAGCGGCCCGCGGCGACACCGAGCCGGCGCGCGGCATGTTCATGAACCTCGCCGGGTTCGACGAATGGCTCTCGCGGTGGCGGGCGCTGAACCCGGACGCTGAGCTGATGGATCGGGTCAATCCGATATACATTCCGCGCAATCACCTCGTCGAGGAGGCGCTGGCTGCGGCGACCGACGGCGACCTGACTGCGCTGGAGCGCCTCCTGGAGGCGGTGAGCGCACCGTACGACGAACGTGCCGGCCTGGAGCGCTACGCCGAACCCGCGCCTGAGGACTTCGGTAAGTACCGAACCTTCTGCGGGACGTGACCTACGCGATGTCGGGTTCCAGCGCTGCGACGTCGCCCCGTAGTGCGGGCCCTACCCCGCCGCACCGGCGGGCACGTTGCGGAAGCTGATCGCCAGCCGGTTATAGGCGTTCATCAGACTGATCGCGATCGTCAAGTCCACCAGTTCCTTGTCGCCGAAGTGCGCCGACACGGCTTTGTAGTCGCTGTCGGGGACACCCGTGGTCGACACGCGGGTAACGGTCT
Source organism: Mycobacterium sp. 29Ha (assembly GCF_032883055.1). Lineage (NCBI taxonomy): Bacteria > Bacillati > Actinomycetota > Actinomycetes > Mycobacteriales > Mycobacteriaceae > Mycobacterium > Mycobacterium sp. 29Ha. The sequence goes on along the minus strand of NZ_JAMQTI010000015.1, from coordinate 163,540 downwards.
CCGCCCATGCCAGGGCGGCCTTTTCGCGTTCGTCGAACAGCTGTTCCGCCTCGTGCCACACCGGCACCAGCGCGATCTTCTCGTTGGACACCCCGAGTTCGCGCAACTCGCGGGAATGCATATCGATGCAGTAGGCGCAGCCGTTGATCAGCGAGACCCTCAGGTTCACCGCGGCCAACAGCTCCGGGGCAAGACCCGATTGACTGACGTAGGCATTTGTGCCGGCAAGCACTTTCACGCCGCGGGGAGCAACTTCTGCGTAATTGATTCGTTGACTCATGACACCCAGCCTGGCAACCGGAGCGCGAAAGCGGACCCTGGAAAACCCGTAGTCTTCGACCAGCCGGCTTTACGTAGCCTTGCGCCTAACCCTCGATGAACGTCGTCCACCGCTAGGCCTTTGCGGCCGCTTCGAGAATCCACTCCTCTAACCTGGTGTCGAAGAGCGTGGCCCCGTCAGCGGGGACCAGGGTGCGTTCCTCGAGGGCGATGCCCCAATAGCGCGCCTCGGGGTCGGCGATGACCGTGCGGGTGTCGCCGCGTGCAGTCAGCGAGGTGCTGATGGCGCCGGCAAGCGTGAATGCCTCCGGCCCAGCGATTTCGACGATGCCGTTCACCGGCTCGTTGACCGCGGTGATCGCAACGCCCTCGGCGACGTCGACGCCGGCCATCGGCTGGAACAGCGCGGTGGGCGTCCGCACCACGTCACCTTCGGTCGCTGAGTCGGCGAGCGTCTTGATGAACTCGAAGAACTGCGTCGCGCGGACGATCGAGAACGGGGTGGGCCCCTCGCTGATGAGCTTCTCCTGCAACAGCTTTGCCTGGAAGTAGCCGCTCTGCGGGGCGAGCCGATCGGTGCCAACCACCGAGAGCGCGACATGATGCCGCACTCCGGCGGCCTTCTCGGCGTTGAGCAGGTTGGTGGTCGCCGTCCGGAAAAAGTCCACGGCGGCGTCGTCGAGCGTCGGTGAGTTCGATACGTCGACGACGACCTCGGCGCCTGTGAGGACCGCTGCCAGACCCTCACCGGTGAGCGTGTTCACTCCGGTTGACGGGGCGGCGGCCACGGCGTCGTGACCGTGCTCCTCCAGTGTGTGCACCAGCTTGGAGCCCACGAATCCAGTGCCTCCGATGACGACGATTCTCATGATTCGCCTTCCTGTTGGGTCGTTCCTGTCGCCAGGTATGACCGCCCAGGCATGGCTTCTGTGACAGGCGGGCTTCTGTGACAGCCCGGTTCAGCGCACGAGCGGCGCCAGGTGGGTTCTGGCGTAGGTGGCGACCGCATCGTCGTCGGTCACGTCGAGCACGCCGGTGCTGACCTGAACCAGCGAGACGGCCAACCGGATGTGCAGTTCGGAAACGGCGAGCAGGTCGTCGTCCGGCATCGTCGCGCCCGCCGCGCGCAGCGCCTTGGCCATCGAGGTGGCCGCACTGCTCAGGAAGGCTCTCGCCTCGTCGAACATTCCCGTCACCGCGGTGAAGTCGCCGTCCAACTGCAGGAACCGGCGCATCACCGGTTCACCGGTGAGTAGCCGGACCCCTTCGCGGAATGTCGCAACCGCGGCGTCGGCGGGTCCGCTGTCGATCGCCACGGTCTGCAGCCGCGCCATCGCGAAATCGAAAGTCTGCCTGCCCAGTTCGGTGACCAATGCCTCCCGGCTGGGGAAGCGCCGGTACAGGGTGCTGCGGCTGACACCCGCTTGCCGCGCGATGACTTCCATGCTCAGCCGGCCCACGCCGACGAGCGCCACCTCCTCGGCGGCGGCCTTCAGAATCGCAGCCTCCTGCTCGGTGGGGCTGGCGTTGGTGCGGCGCATCCAGTCAGCCTAATCAGCGAACGGGGCAGCCAGTCGGCGGCGCGAACGAATCCAGCGCAACCGACCGATGCACATGGACCAGTTTCTCGTATTCGATTCGATTGCGCGCCAACGGGATCAGCAACAGCTTGTCGGGAAGTACCCGCCACGCCAGCTGCAGTACACGGGTGTACAACGCGAACTCGAGGTCGTGGCGCGACTCCCACCGGAAGCCGGTCAGCTCGCGGATCCCTGGATGCAGGATGCCGAAGGAACACACCTTGAGCACGTGGCCCGCGACCGGTCGCAACACCAGCCACGGCGGCGTCAGCAGCCGGCGCAACGGCGCGGGGAGCACCAGGGTCGGCAGGGGCAGCCGGGTCAGATCGAGAGTGACCCTCTGCAGGAATGCGTTGGCCTGCAGTTCATCCCGGACCATCGATTCGTAGTAGTCCTCGGCTTCGGCATAGGTCGCAGGCAACTTCGAGTTCTTGCCCGGCAACTCGAGCGCCGAGAAGGCGTCGAGCAGTTGGGCGTAGGCGAGTTCACGTTCGGCGTCGGACAGCACGATTCCGGTACACGGCGTGAAGGAGTTGAGCACCACGAACATTCCGCTGACCGCAATCCAGTTCCACAGTTTGGGGTCGAGCGCGCTGTAGCGCACGTCGGCGAAGTCGCCGGTGCCCTTACCTCGCACCTCGCGGTGCATCGTTTTGAGTCGGTCGGCCTCGGCGACCTTGTCGGTGGCGTCGCCCCAGATGGCGAGTAGGGCCGAAAACCCGCTGCGCACACCACGATCAGCGAAGTTGGCGGCAAAACGCCCGGTCTTGTCGACCGCCGCCGCCACCGGCACCAGGGCAACCTCGTCGAATGCGGCAGCGCCGAAGAAGCCCCCGAGGGTGCTCCCGCTGTGCTTACGGAACTCGACCAGAACCTTCGGCCGTACCGATCCGGTGTCGTGCGTCGCGGAAGTCTCGGCAGCTGCGGTCATGGCGCCCTCCGATGTATCGGTTGGCACAACGATTAGCTATTTGTGTCAACATGTCAATGACCGCCGCTAAGACTCGCCTTCCAACGTCAGCACCGCGATGTCGGGCGGTGCGCCGATCCGGACGGGCGGCCCCCAGAACCCCGCCCCGCGGGTGACGTACAACTGGGTGTCGTCAACGGTCGACAGGCCCGCCAGTGACGGCTGCACCATTTCGACCACGTAGTGAAAGGGCCACATCTGCCCGCCGTGGGTGTGACCGGACAGCTGTAGGTCGACTCCGCGGGCGGCCGCCTCGGAAACCATGACCGGTTGGTGTGCGAGCAGGATCGTCGGTCGTGAGGCGTCGACACCCGCAAGGGCGCGATCGAAGTCAGGCGGGTCGTCGCGTTGCTCCCCCGCGATGTCGTTGATGCCCGCGAGATCGAACGCAGCGCCGCCGCGGCGGATCGCGGTGTTCTCGTTGCGCAGCGTCCGGACCCCGAACCGCTCCAGCTCGTTCAGCCATTCGGCAGTGTCCTCGACGAAGTACTCGTGGTTGCCGGTGACGAAGAATGTGCCCTCCGGTGCGGCCAGATCCTGAAACGGTGCGGCCGCGGGCCCGAGTTCGGCGACGGTGCCGTCCACGAGATCCCCGACGATCGCGACCAGGTCGACCTGCGCGGCGTTGATGATGTCGACGATGCGCTCGGTGTGCGCCCGCCCCACCAGCGGCCCGAGATGGATATCGGACACCAACGCGATGCGGAACCCGCCGAACGCGGGATCCAACCGCCGCAGTCGCACCGGAACCTGCAGCAGGTCAGGCGGTCCCAGCGCGGTGGCCGTGCCGACGCCGACGAGGCCGACCGACGCCGCCCCGGCGGCGACCGCACTCGCTCGCGCGAGGAACATCCGGCGATTCAGCGCATGGCGGTCGGGCTCGGCAGGCTCTTCGGCTGCTGTCGGTGCTTGCGGTTGTCGCTTGGCCCAGCCGCGCAACGCAAGCCGCGCCGGCTCGAGGGCGAGCAATGTAAGGAACAGGTAGACGAGCACCCCGAACCACAGGTAGCCCGGCCACGCGTACCAGCCGGCCTTGGAGACATCGGTGAACCGCGGCACGACGAGCGCCGCCAGCAGCAGCACCCCCAGCCCGACGAGCACCGCCGCCAGGGTCCGTCGGGTGCGGCCCGGCCGGGTGGTGTCCTTGACGAACCGCTTCCACACATAGACGTTCATGAGCGCCAGGACCGCGCTGAGCACCACGATGAACATTGGCCGCCAGCTTATGCATAAGCTGCATTGCGCCTGCTCAGAGCGGACCGTGTAGGAAGCGACAATGGAGCGACCGACCAGCTGACGATTTGGGGGCATGTGTCTAAGCAGGACTACGACGACGAGCTGCGCTCCGAGCAGACCTACGTCGACGGGTTGTACACACGGCTGGACGCCGAACGCGCGCGGGTGAAGGGCAAGTACAGCGACGCGCTCGGAGCCCCGGTGGACCGCATGGACGGCGGCACGCTCGTGGCACGCGACGTCGAGGTGCGAGCGCTGGCCAAACAAGCCGCTCGCCTCGAGGTTGCGGACGGCGGGCTGTGCTTCGGCCGGCTCGACAGCGTCACCGGCGAACGGTCGTACATCGGCCGCATCGGCATTCTCGACGAAGACAAGGAGCCGCTGCTGCTCGACTGGCGCGCGCCCGCGGCTCGCGCGTTCTACATCGCGACCGCCGCGACGCCGGAGGACATGCGGCTGCGCCGCCAGTTCCACACCCGCGGGCGACGGATCGTCGACTTCACCGACGAGGTCCTCGGCCGTCCCACCGGCGACGAACGTGGGGATGCGGCACTGTTGGCCGCGATCAACGCGCCGCGCGGCGAGGGCATGCGCGACATCGTCGCGACGATCCAGGCCGAGCAGGACGAGATCATTCGCAGCGATCATCTCGGCGTCATGGTGATCGAGGGCGGACCCGGCACCGGCAAGACTGTGGTGGCGCTGCACCGCGTGGCCTATCTGCTGTACACCCAGCGCAAGCGCATGGAACGCCACGGTGTCCTCGTGATCGGCCCCAACCCGGCGTTTCTCGACCACATCGGCCGGGTGCTCCCGTCGCTGGGCGAGTCCGATGTCGTGTTCATGACGGTCGGTGACCTCGTACCCGGTCTGCGCACCACCGCCGAGGAGGCCGACGAGGTCGCGCGGCTCAAAGGCTCGTTGAAGATGCTCGACGTGCTGGCCGCCGCCGTCGCGGATCGGCAACGGCTGCCTAAGGATCCGCTCCCGATCGAGCTGTCGGACGTCACGGTGCGCATCGACGCCGAGACCGCGGAGTGGGCCCGCGAGGAGGCACGGACGAGCGACCGGCCGCACAACGAAGCTCGCGAGGTGTTCACCGAGATCGTCACGTACGTCCTCACCGAGCGCGCGATCGCGCGGATCGGCAAGGGCTGGCTCACCCGCGACGACCGCGATGCGTGGGAACAGCTGCGCACCAACCTGATCGACGAGCTCGCCGACAACGCCGCGTTCACCGCCGCGCTCGACGAACTCTGGCCGAAGCTCACGCCGCAGACTCTGCTGTCCGAGCTGTACTCGTCGCGCGAACGTCTACGCGCCGCGAAGGCGGACGAGGTGCTGTACCGCGCCGACGGCGACGCCTGGACCATCGCCGATGTGCCACTGCTCGACGAACTCGTCGACCTGCTTGGCCGCGACAAGACCGCCGACGACACCGCCGCGCGAGAACGCAACGCCGAAGCCGCGTACGCCGCCGGCGTGCTCGACCTGCTCGTCAGCCGCGAGGATCTGATGGACGACGAGGACCATCTGCTCGCCCAGGACCTGCTCTACGCCGAGGACCTGGCCGAACGTTTCATCGAGCGCGATACCCGGGAACTCACCGAACGCGCTGCCGCAGACCGGGATTGGACCTACGGGCACGTCGTGGTCGACGAGGCGCAGGAACTGTCCGAGATGGACTGGCGGGTGCTGATGCGCCGCTGTCCGAACCGTTCGTTCACCGTGGTCGGCGATCTGGCCCAGCGCCGGTCGGCGGCCGGCGCGACGACCTGGGACACGATGCTCGAACCGTATGTGCCAGGCCGGTGGGTCTACCGTTCCCTTTCGGTGAACTACCGCACGCCCGCGGAGATCATGGCCGTCGCCGCCGCGCTGCTCGCGGAGTTCGCACCCGACATCCGACCTCCGGACTCGGTGCGCGCGTGCGGGGTCATGCCGTGGTCACGGCAGGTCACCGATGACGAGATGGCCTCGGCCATCGACGAATTCGTTGACGTGGAGGCGCAGCGGGAGGGCACCAGTGTGGTGATCGGGCCACCGGATGTGCCCGGTGCGGTGCCGCCGTCGGAGACCAAGGGTCTGGAGTTCGACGCCGTGTTGGTGGTCGACCCGGACCGGATCCTGACCATGGGACCGCGGGGCGCGGCCGAGCTGTATGTCGCGCTGACCCGAGCCACCCAGCGTCTCGGTGTGCTGCACCGTGCGCCGCTGCCGACGGCGCTGAGCGGACTCGCCTGACGCTATTTCCAGGCGAACACGGGTTGTTCGAGCTCGTCGACCGGATCGGTGCGGCCCTCGAGGCAGAGCCAGCGCAGCTGCAGCAGGACCGCGCCGGTGGGTGCGTGGATCAGGTCGTTGCCCAACGGGATCTGAACGACGGGGCGCGGGCTTTCGGGGATGGTGATGAACCGCGGCGAATCGTCGCGCTGCAATTGATGCAGCCCGACACGGTAGACCGCCACCACCTCGTCGGGTGCGGGACGCAGGTCCAGCCGGCCGCCGCCCCAGATGACCACCGGCGTGATCACGTAGCCGGACCGCGTCGGGTAGTCGTCGAGCAGACCCAGCACCGACGAGTGCGGCAGCGTGACACCGACCTCCTCGTCCAGCTCGCGTAACGCCGCGTCGACGGCATCCTCGCCCGGGTCCAGCCGGCCACCGGGCAGCGCCCACTGCGCGGGGTGCGACGTCAGCCGCGACGTCCTTCGGCAGAGCAGAAACGCGGCGCCGCCAGAGACGTCGACCATGCGGCCATCGAGGCCCTCCTCCGGCATCAGCCGACCGTCAATCCAGTCGTCGACGTTCGCGGGATCGACCCGATCCTCCCCGAGTTCGGACTCGACCAGGACCACCGCGACGGCGGCGTGCCGCTTCGTCGGATCGGTCACGGCGCGGCGCCGGTGCCCGGCGAGTTGGGCACGCACCTGTTCGCGGAGTGCGTCGTCGTAGGTCACGGTCACCGCTCGACCATAGTAAATATGTATGTGCTATGCATATATGCGTGCCGCATTCGCGATACGACCATCTCGACGAGCTGCTGACGCGCCTTCATGTCGTACGTCAGCGGCCGAGTTGGCGTCGGCGGCTCCTCGAGGGAGACCCGGTCGCGAACGTGTCGACGCTGCGCGTGCTGCGGGCCGTCGAGAACTCCGGCGACGGGGCCTCGGTCAGCGACGTCGCCGAGTACATGGCCGTCGAGCATTCGACCGCCAGCCGCACGGTTGGCGCCGTCGTCGCCGCCGGGCTGCTGACAAAGGCGTTCGCCACCGACGACCAACGCCGTTGCGTGCTGGTGCTGACCGATCTCGGCCGCAGCGCACTCGCGACTGTGACGGAGCGGCGACGCGAGTTGGTCGCCAAGACGATCGCGGACTGGCCCGACTCCGACGTCGATACCCTCGTCGCCCTGTTGGAGCGACTGACCGACCGTTTCGAGAACTCGGTGAGCCGATGACCGCTGAAGTCACCGCCCCGACCGGGCCCCGCAGCGCGCTGCGGCTGATGTTCGACCCGGTCTTCGGCGCGCTCTTCTGGGGAAAGATGATCTCGGTCGTCGCCGTGTGGACGCACGGCATCGTCGCGGCGATCGTGATGTACGACGCGACGCGATCCGCACTCATGGTGGGTCTCGTCGGCGTCGTCCAGTTCGCGCCGCAGCTGATCCTCAGTCCGACCAGCGGTAAATGGGCCGACACCGGAAACCCTGCTCGGCAGATCCTGCTCGGCCGGGTGCTGTGTGTCGCCGGCTCCGGTTTCACCGCAGCATGGCTGTTCGTCGAGCCCTCGCAGCAGGGCGTGTCCGTGGCCGCGCCCGTGCTCCTCGGGACGCTGCTCGTCGGCTTCGGGTTCGTCGTCGGTGGTCCGGCGATGCAGTCCATCGTGCCGGATCTGATTCGCGACGGTGAGCTCTCAACGGCCATGGCGCTCAACAGCATTCCCATGACGATCGGACGCATCGTCGGTCCCGCGTCCGGCGCCTATCTCGCTGCCCATCTGGGGGCGGCGGCCGGCTTCGGTGTCAGCGCCGCGTTACACCTGGTGTTTGCGGTCTGCCTTCTCATCGTGCGTTTTCCGGCGCCGCCAGTACGGTTGGACGGCACGGACTACCGCGTCCGGGTCGCCCTGAAATACGTGTGGCGCGACCGCCCACTGCTGCTGGCGTTGATCGCGGTGGGGGCGGTCGGCTTCGCCTCCGACTCATCGATCACGTTGGCCCCATCGATGGCCGATGAACTGGGCGGCGACGCACGTCTGATCGGGGTGCTGTCGGCGAGCTTCGGCATCGGCGCGGCACTGGGGATGGCGGCGCTGGCGATCATGGGCGGCCGGATGGCGTCGGCGAACGTGTCGGCGATCGGATTGGCGGGGCTGGGTGCGGGCTGCGGCGTGCTCGTGGCCGCGACGGAACCTGCGCTCGCGATCGGCGGGTTCGCGCTGGCGGGCCTGGGCTTCGGCTGGGCGATGACCGGGCTGAGCACCGTCGTGCAGGAGCGCGCCCCCGAGGAGTTGCGGGGCCGGATCATGGCGCTCTGGCTCGTGGGCTTCCTCGGGTCACGACCGCTCGCCGCCGCGCTGCTCGGCGGAACCGCCGACGCGTTCAGCGTGCACGCGGCCTTCGCCGTGGCCGCCGTGCTGTGCCTCCTGGTTGCGCTGTGGTGCCGACCGTCGAACATCACCGGCCCGCTGCCCGTCCGGGCTTGATGCCGCGTGGCATACACATCCGGCGACCGCGCCGACGCCAGCATGCTCACCGGAGTCTCGGAAACGGCACTGCTGACGCTGAACGGCAGGGCATATCAAGCCCGCCACCCGGACGCCATCATCGACGACCCGATGGCGATCCGGCTCGTCGATGCGATCGACTTCGACTTCGACAAGTTCGGCCGCCGCAAGGGTCAGGAGATGGCCCTGCGGTCACTCGCCTTCGATCGAGCCGCGACGCGCTACCTTTCTCGGCATCCGAACGCCACCGTGGTCGCCCTCGCCGAAGGCCTGCAGACGAGTTTCTGGCGCCTCAGTAGTGCGTTACCCGATTACGGATTCCGTTGGATCACGGTCGATTTCCAGCCGATCATCGACCTTCGCCAGCGGCTGCTGCCGGCGTCTGAGCGCATCACCACCCTCGCGCAGTCCGCGCTGGACTACTCCTGGATGGACGCCGTCGACTCGAGCGACGGTGTCTTCATCACCGCGGAGGGCTTACTGATGTATCTGCAACCGGCCGAGGCGATGTCCCTGATCACCGAGTGCGCTCGGCGGTTTCCCGGCGGTCAGATGATCTTCGACCTCCCGCCGGTCATGGTGAAGCGCTTGGCGCCGAAGGGCATGCGCTCCTCACGGCGCTATCGCGTCCCCCCGATGCCGTTCAGCCTGTCCCCCAAGCAACTGGCCGATCTGGCCAACACGGTGCCGGGTATCCGAGCCGTCCACGACCTGCCGATGCCCAAGGGGCGAGGCTTTGTGTTCGAGAAGTTGTTCCCGGCCTTCTGGCAGTGGAAGCCGACGAAACAACACCGCGGCGCCTACACGCTGCTCGAATTCGGCTGACCGACGGCCGTAGGGCAGGCTGGTCCTCGAGATGATCCTGACTGCCCCGCGCCTCGACGACCCCGACGAGCTGTTCACCACGTTCGCGGCGTGGGCCGAGGCGCAGGGCACCGTGCTCTACCCCGCACAGGAGGAAGCGCTGATCGAATTGGTCAGCGGCGCGAACGTGGTGCTGGCGACGCCGACCGGTTCGGGCAAGTCATTGGTGGCGACGGGCGCGCTGTACGCGGCGCTGGCGGCGACGCGGCGCAGCTACTACACCGCGCCGATCAAGGCGTTGGTGAGCGAGAAGTTCTTCGCGCTGTGCGACGTGTTCGGTGCGGAGAACGTCGGCATGCTCACCGGCGATGCCGCCGTCAACGCGGGCGCACCGATCATCACCTGCACCGCGGAAGTGCTGGCCAACATCTCCTTGCGCGAAGGCGCTTCTGCCGACATCGGCTTGGTGGTGATGGACGAGTTCCACTTCTACGGCGACCCCGACCGGGGGTGGGCCTGGCAGGTTCCGCTGCTGGAGTTGCCGAAGGCCCAATTCCTGCTGATGTCAGCCACACTCGGCGATGTCACGTTCCTGCGCGAGGATCTGACCCGGCGCACCGGCAGGCCGACGGCGCTGGTGGCCAACGCGGTCCGGCCGGTCCCGCTGCACCACTACTACGCCACCACGCCGATGCACGAGACGATCGGCGACCTACTGCAAACGAAGCAGGCGCCGATCTACGTGGTGCATTTCACCCAGGCATCGGCGCTGGAGCGCGCGCAGGCACTGATGAGCGTCAATGTGTGCACCAAGGAGGAGAAGAAGGCGATCGCCGAATTGATCGGTGGCTTTCGGTTCTCCTCCGCGTTCGGGACGACGTTGTCGCGGTTGGTCCGGCACGGAATCGGTGTACACCACGCCGGGATGCTGCCCAAGTACCGACGCCTTGTCGAGCAGTTGGCACAGGCCGGCTTGCTCAAAGTCATTTGCGGCACGGACACTCTCGGCGTCGGCATCAACGTCCCGATCCGGACCGTCGTGTTCTCCGCGTTGTCGAAGTACGACGGGACGCGCACCCGGCTGCTCAACGCCCGCGAGTTTCATCAGATCGCGGGACGGGCCGGACGGGCGGGCTACGACACTGCGGGCACCGTCGTCGTCCAGGCGCCCGACCACGAGGTGGAGAACCTCAAACAGTTCGCGAAGGTGGCCGACGACCCGAAGAAGCGGCGAAAGCTGGTGCGCCGCAAGGTGCCCGAGGGCATGGTGCCGTGGAGCGAGAAGACGATGACGAAGTTGGTGGACGCCACCCCGGAACCGCTCACCAGCAACATGCGGGTGTCGACGGCGATGATCCTCGATGTCGTCGACCGCCCAGGTGACCCGTTCGCCGCGATGCGCAGGCTATTGACTGAGAACCACGAGCCACGCAAGCGCCAGCTGCGGCACATCCGCGAGGCGGTGGGTATCGCCCGGTCGCTGCTGCAGGCGGGTGTCGTGGAGCGGCTTGCCGAACCCGAGCCCGATGGGCGCCGTTACCGGCTGACCGTGGATCTGCCCCCGGACTTCGCGTTGAACCAACCGTTGTCGACATTCGCGCTGGCGGCGGTCGAGGTGCTCGATGCGGAGTCGGAAACATACGCACTGGATGTGGTTTCGGTCATCGAGGCGACGCTGGAGGACCCGCGCCAGATCATGGCCGCCCAGTTGAAGAAGGCTCGGGGTGAGGCGATCGCGGCGATGAAGGCCGAGGGCATCGAGTACGACGAGCGGATGGAACTGCTCGACGACGTCACCTATCCGCGGCCGCTGGAGGAACTGCTCGGGTACACGTTCGAGGTGTATCTGCGGACCAACCCGTGGGCCGCCGATGGTCAGCTGTCGCCCAAGGCGGTCGTGCGCGAGATGTGGGAGCGGGCGTTCACGTTCCGTGAGTACGTCAGCGTGTACGGGTTGACCCGCGCGGAGGGCGCGGTGCTGCGCTACCTGTCGGATGCGTTCAAGGCGCTGCGGTCGGGTGTGCCTGCCTCGGCGCGGACCGAAGAGCTCACCGACATCGTCGAGTGGCTCGGCGAGCTTGTACGCCAAGTCGATTCGAGTCTGCTGGACGAATGGGAGGAGCTCACCAACCCCGACCAGCCGTTGGAGGCGCCGGTCGCGGTGCCGGCCCGGCCGCGCCCGTTGACGGGGAACGAACGGGCGTTCACCGCGATGGTGCGCAATGCGCTGTTCCGCCGGGTCGAGTTGTTCGCGCGGCGGCGGTGGGATGAACTCGGCGAGTTGGACTCCGGCTCGGGATGGACGTCGGACCGCTGGCAGGACGTGGGCGACGAGTACTTCGCCGAGCACGACGAGATCTTTACGAGAGCCGACGCGCGCGGTCCCACGCTGTTGATCATCGACCGTGAGCCCGGCGTGTGGCGGGTGCGTCAGATCCTCGACGACCCTGCAGGCGACCACGATTGGGGCTTTTCAGCGGAGGTGGACCTGGAGGCGTCCGACGAGGAGGGCGCGGCCGTCCTTCGCGTGATCGACGCGGGGCGGATGGACTAGGGATACGCTCGGCGCGTGACGACGTTCGCGCTGGTCCACGGCGCATGGCATGACGCGTGGTGCTGGGAACGCGTGGCGCCGCTCTTGGAGCGGGCCGGGCATGAGGTACTTGCGCCACAGCTGCCGAGTGATGACGGGACTGCGGACTTCGATGCGTACGCCGATCTCGTGTGCGACGCCCTTGGCGGGTGCGACGACGACGTCGTGGTGGTCGCTCATTCGTTGGCCGGCGCCACGGGAGCGTTGATTCCGGGCCGCCGCCCGGTTCGGCATTTGGTGTATCTGTGCGCGGCCGTTCCGGCGGCCGGACTCAGCCTCCTCGATCAGTGGCAAGCGGAGCCCGACATGGTCAGCCCGGAGTTCGGCAACGGATGGCTGCAGGGGTTGACCGAGCCCGACGACCAATTGCGCACGACGTGGGCCGATCTCGAGTTCGCCCGCAACGTGTTCTACGCGGACTGCGACGACGCGACCGCGACTGCGGCGATCGATCATCTTCGGCCTCAATCGGGATACCCGTGGACGTTACCGTGCTCGCTGGCCGAGCACCCGTCGGTGGGTTGTACGTCCGTGGTGTGCGACGAGGACCTTGTGGTCAACCCCTCCTGGTCCAAGCGGGTGGCTCGCAGAATCGATGCCGACATCGTCGAGTTGCCCGGCAGTCATTCGCCGTTTCTGTCCCAGCCGTCGGCGGTCGCAGACGTGCTGTTGCGGGTCGGTTGAGCGACATCGGCGACAAGTAGGCGGTATCCGAGGTCGATATACCAGGAGCCGTCGGACAGATCTGCGCGAAGGCGCGACAGGCCCTCCCCTAGTTGTCGCTCTGTGGTGTGGGCTTAAACGGGTCGTACCACTTCCATTGGGCGCGTTCGCCGGTGGGTCCGCGGTAGGGCGCGGCGTTGGGTGGGGGGCGAGTGGGTGGGCGGGCCAGTGATCCCGGGGTGAGGGTTCGGCCATCGCTGTCGGTGACGGTGAGGCTGTCGGCGGGTCCGGTGATGGTGATGACCCCGCGATGGTGGGCCCGGTGGTGGTAGGGGCACAGCAGGACCAGGTTGTCCAGGTCGGTGGGGCCGCCGTCTTCCCAATGCTGGATGTGGTGGGCGTGCAGTCCGCGGGTAGCCCCGCAGCCGGGCACCGCACACGTGGGATGGCGGTATTCCAGCGCGCGGCGCAGCCGGCGGCCGATGGTGCGCGTGCTGCGCCCGGCGCCGATGACCTGTCCGTCGCGGTGGAACCACACCTCACAGGTGGCGTCACAGGTCAGGTATCGGCGGTCGGCGTCGGTGAGCAGCGGGCCCAGGTGCAGGTTGGCGATGCGGTCTTTGACGTCGAGATGCACCACGACGGTGGTGTGCTGGCCGTGGGGGCGGCGGGTAGCGTCGGCGTCCCAGCCGGCTTCGACCAGGCTCATGAACGCCTCACCCTTGGTGGGAAACGGCGACGCTACCGCGGCGGGCAGGGTGTCGGTGTCGTGGTCGCGTTTCCACGCGGCGACCGCAGCATCCAGATGGGACTGCACGGCGGCGTCGAAGGTTGCGGCGTCCAGGTGTGACAGGGTGATCTTCCAGGTGGTGGTCTGCTCGTCGCTGTGGGTGGTGGTGATCGTGGGCCGCGGCGGCGGCTCGGGTGCGGGTTCGGCCTCGGGTGGGGTGTCGCGCCAGGGGTCGGGTTCAGATGGCAGGGGTGGTTCGGCCTTGAGGGCGGTGTTGAGTTGGCTGACGGTGGCGACCTCGGCCAACGTCACGTAGTGCCCATCAGAACCTGCGCCGGCTTTCTCGGCGATGATGGCGACCTGGTCCAGTGACAACCGGCCTTCGCGCAGGCCCGCCATGCACAGCGGAAACTGTCGGGCCCGGTGCGCAATCGCGGCGATCTTCCCGGCGTTTCTGGTCGAGGAGCCGGTCTTCCACGCCACCAAAGCCGAGAGCGAGCGACACCCGGTCATGCCGACCAGGTTGTCGTGGTCCATCTCGGCCACGATGTCCACGATGCGCGCGTCGATGGCGTTGCGCTGACCCATCAACTCACCCAATTCGCCGAACAACACCTCCAGCCGGTCCTTCGGACGCACGACCGCCCCGTCGGAGGCGGCGATCGAAGACATGACCCCATCAAAACAGAGGGGTCCGACAAGCACTGGGCCGCAACAAATTAACGACAACGTCGCTTAGTGGACCTAGTGATCGATACCTTTGTGGCCCGAGCGGATCAATGCGTTGCGAGGACGTAAGAACCCGGGCTGCTGCAGCTTACGGATTGCACGCACAGCCCCGGAGGGCACTACTCGGTTGAAGAACTCGTCGGCGTCGAACGCCGCCCGTACGTCGTCGACGTAGGAACGCGGAAGGCCGAACCTGATCCGGCCCTGGCTGACCTCGACGAGGTCGGCCCGGCGGACCGCCTCCACCAGTGCCGCGTGGGGGCGGTTGGATCCATAACCGAAAAGTCGATGATGCTCGGCGACGATGAGCGCCAACTCATCTGACCAACTTTCGCGGCCGGTCTCCTTCAGTCAGGCGTCCTGCGCCTCGATGGATGGCACGAGATAGTCGATCGTGTCGAATGCCGCCAGATCGTGGAATGCGGACGCGATGGCCAGCTTGTCATCGCGGTTGCCTTCGTCAGGCGTGAGCGCCCGCGCGAAGTTGATGACGCGGTACACGTGCGCCTTGTAACTATCGAAGCCGGCGTCATCACCATGCGCGAAGTGGCGATGCGACTCGAGGATCTCCTCAGCCAGGGCTGAGCTGTGGAGAATCTCCGGCGTCGTCACTTGCGAGTCACCGCTGACGGCACCGCCCACGCGCTGCCCTGCTCGCGATCCAGCACCGTCTCGCTCTTGTTCTTCAGCGCGAAGATGTAGACCAGCAGGCTCACGCCGATTATCACCGTTACATAGATGATGAACAAGGTGATGTGATCGGGCTTGGCGGCCTGATACAGCATGGGGGCCGTGCCGCCGAACGCCGAATTCGCCAGCGCGTAGCCCAAACCCACTCCGAGCGCCCGGATCTCGGCGGGGAACAGTTCCGCTTTCACGATCGCGTTCACCGACGTGTAGCCGGTGATGATGATGTAGCCGACGGCCAGGATGAGGAACGCCGTGATCGCCGATGTCGTCTCCGGCAGGAACGTCAGCAGAAAGTAGGTGTAGATCACGCCGGACACCCCGAAGAAGACCAGCAGGGGTTTACGTCCGACCCGGTCGCTGAGCAGTCCACCCAGCGGCTGCAAGAGCATCAGGAAGATCAGGCCCAGCAGGTTGACCCACGTCGCCGTCATCGCACGGTCAGATCCGAAGGTGGACTTGACGATTGCGGGTGCGTTGACGCTATAGGTATAGAACGCGACCGTGCCGCCCGCGGTGATGAGGAAGACGAGCAGCAGCGGTCGCCAGTGCGTGGTGAACAACGTCTTCAGCGAGCCGGCGTCGCGGTCCTTGCCTTCGCGGATGGCCTCCAGATGCGTCTCGCTCAGCGACTCGTCCATCGAGCGGCGGATCCACAGCACCACCAGCGCTGCGATGCCGCCGATGAAGAAGCCGATGCGCCAACCCCAGTCGTGCATCGCGTCGTCGTCGAGGAACTGCAACGCGATCAGCAAGGTGAACTGCGCCAGCACGTGCCCACCGACGAGGGTCACGTATTGGAACGACGACAGGAAACCGCGCCGGTTGGCAGTCGCCGCCTCCGACATGTAGGTCGCCGACGTCCCGTACTCACCGCCGGTGGCGAACCCCTGCACCAGCCGGGCCAGCACCAGGATCACCGCCGCCCAGTACCCGATGGTCTCGCGCGTTGGCATGATCGCCACGACGAACGAGCACGTCGACATCACCGTGATGCTGAACATCAGTGCCGCCTTACGGCCGCGACGGTCGGCGAACCGACCGAAGAACCACGATCCCACCGGGCGCATCACGAACGTCACCGCAAAGATGGCGTAGATGTACACCGTCGAGTTGGTGTCGGCCTTGTCGAAGAACTGGGCCTCGAAATAAGACGCGAACACCGTGTAGACGTAAACGTCATACCATTCGACGAGGTTGCCCGCCGAGCCCTTGACGGTGTTGAGAACTGCCCTTCGAGTGCTGGTGGGGGCGCGTGTCGGGCCGGTTTGGGTGGACGCCGTACTCATGCCGGGGACGCTAGCCCTACGGCCGCCAAGATCGGAAGGGGTTTGCGCTTCGCGGACATAAGCGCTTACCTAGTCCTGTGGTTCCTGAACTGAATCGTCGCCGCGTCATGCAGATCGCCGGCATCGGCGCGCTCGCGGCCACCGTGTCCGTGCCCGCCGCGCACGCTGACCCGCCAGCCGCCAAGTACCTCTTCGAGGACAACTTCGACGGTGAGGCGGGTTCGGCCCCGGACTTCTCGAAATGGGAGCCCGCGTACGAACGCGAGACCATGGAGGACCCCACCTTCTGGGAGTTGCCTGAGAACGTCGGCCAGTACCGCGACGACCGGCGCAACCTCTTTGTCGACGGCAACTCCAACCTCGTCCTCCGTGCGGCCAAGGACGGCGACACGTACTACAGCGGCAAACTGTTCGGCAGGTACCGCGGGCCCATCAACACCACCTGGGAGGCCCGGGTCAAGTTCGACTGCCTGACCCCCGGGTGCTGGCCGGCCTGGTACCTGGCCAACAACAGTCCGACCAACGGCGGCGAAGTCGACATCATCGAGTGGTACGGCAACGGCAGCTGGGCCCCCGGAACCACCGTCCACGCCAACCTCAACGGCGGTGAGCACGTCAGCCACACCATCGCACCCGACAGCGCGTGGCACCGGTGGCGCGCACAGTGGACGGAGTCAGGCATCAGCTTCTGGCTGGACCACACACCCGGTGCGGCACCGTACTTCACCGTCACGCCCGACAGCTTGCCCAATTACCAGTTCAACACGCCCGGCTACACGCTGTTCCCGATCTTGGGGCTTGCGGTCGCCGGTTCCGGCGGCGGGGATCCCAGTGGCGGCACCTACCCCGCTGAGATGCTCGTCGACTGGGTTCGCGTCTGGTAACACGTTGGGCGCCAGCGTGATTCCTCGCTTCGCTGTCGGCGAGGGTTACGCGGTGTACCGAGGACCGACGACCGCGGGAACCCTGCATCGTCACGCCGCATTCCAGATCATGATCGGGATGAGCGACGACGTCGGCGTCGTGGACGGAGGCGACGTCACCCATCGTGGTGCCGCGCTCGTGGTGTCGCCCATGCAGCGGCACTGTCTGCTCGCGACAGCGGACGTACTCACCTACTTCGTTGAACCGCACTGCGCGTTCGCCGATGGGCTGCGTGGGCGCTACGGCAACGGGATCTGCGCGGCACCCGAACTGCAGAACCTGGGCGAGGACGACGTCCGCCCGGCGGGTCATCGTGGGTCCGACGACCTGGACCCACGCCTAGTCGCAGCACTGAACACGTTGGCGGGCAGCGACATTGCGCTCTCCGATCTGGCCGCCGAAGTCGGGCTCTCACCCCAGCGTCTTCGCGCGCTGGCCCGTCAACAGTTGGGGATGCCGTTGGCCCGCTGGCGGGTGTGGACGCGGCTCCGACGTGCCGCCGAGGCGCTGCAACGGGGTCTGTCATTGGCTGACGCGGCCACCGAGGCGGGCTTCGCGGACCAGGCCCACCTCACCCGGCAGATGCGCGAAATGATGGGACTCACGCCGGCAGCACTGCTTCCGATCGTGCGCAGTCACTCCTTGAGCGCGACATAGACGGAGATCGAACCGCTCACCGTCGGTACGACCTCCGCCTCGCGGACGTCTTTGAATCCGCACTCGGACAACAGCTTCGGCACCACGCCGTCGGCATTCGGCTGGGTGTCCTCCTTACCGTCGGCCAGCTGCACGATGCGGAATGCCGTGCGCATCAGCGTCGTACGCTGCAGCCCGAAGTCGGCGATCACCACTTTCCCGCCGGGCTTCAACACCTCGTATATCGACGCCAGCACGGCTCGCTTCATCCGGAGCGGGCATTGGTGGAGCACCAAGCTGGATACCACCGTATCCACCGAGTTAGCGCCCACCGCGTCCACCAACGCGTCGCCCATGCTCACGCGCCAGTCCACCGTGACCCCGGCCGCGTCCGCCTTGTCTCGCGCCAGCGCAAGCACTTCGCGGTCGGGGTCCAGCCCGATGATCTGTGCACGCGGTTCCACCCGGCCCAGCAACACGGCCAACGATCCGGTGCCGCAACCGACATCGGCGATCACGTCGCCGGGCCGGGGCGCGACGTACATGGCGGCCAGAGACCGCCACAGTCGTTCACGTGTCAATGCGACGACGGGGTCGTAGAACCGCGTCGCCCCGAACCGTCCGGTAGCCGGGGTGAAGGCCTGCTCGCTCATAGGCCCCAGTTTCAACGGCCGCCCCGAACTGGTCTTGAACAAAACGCTTGTCCTGCTGCGGGCGGGGAATACAACGCCCCGACGGGGCCTTGAGCACTGAGACGACGGGAGTGGTTCATGAAGTTCGGAATCTCCACATTCGTGTCCGACGACGGCATTGACCCCGTATCGCTCGCACAGGCGGTCGAGGAGCGGGGTTTCGAGTCGCTCGTAATCGCCGAGCACACCCACATTCCGGCGAGCCGGGAGTCGGCGTACCCGATGGGCGGCGAGTTGCCGTCGATCTACTACCGGACGCTCGACCCGTTCGTCACGCTGGCCGCTGCCGCGGCCGTCACCTCGAGAATCGAGCTGTTCACCGGGATTGCGCTGCTCATTCAGCGCGATCCGATCGTGACTGCGAAGGAAGCCGCGAGCATCGACCTGATCTCCGGCGGTCGGTTCGTGTTCGGCGTCGGCGCGGGGTGGAACATCGAGGAGTTACGCCACCACGGCACGGACCCCAAGACGCGTGGGGCGCTGCTCGACGAACGCATCGAGGCCATCAAGGCGCTGTGGACCACCGAGCCCGCGGAGTATCACGGCAAGTACGTCGACTTCGATTCGTCGTACCTGCGGCCCAAGCCGGTCCAGAAGCCCTATCCGCCCATCTATATCGGCGGCGACTCCGATGCGACCGTCAAGCGCATCATCCGGCACGACGCCGGCTGGATCTCCAATCCGCTTCCCGTCGACCACCTGGCCAGACGCATCGAGCAGATCCGGGCCGGTGGGGGCCGCGATGCGCCCCTGGCTCAATTCGGCACACCCGCCGATCCCGAATACTGGCGCGCGATGGAAGACCTCGGATATGGACAGGTGGCGCTGCTCCTGCCCACCAAACCGCGCGAGGAGTCGCTGCGGATACTCGACGAGTTCGCCGAGAAAGTCGCCCAGTACCGCGGCTGACGCCGTTGCGGCTCAACCGTTTTGGGCGGCGACCCTGGCACGTTCCTTCATCGAGGCGACCACACCGCCGTCGTTTAGGATGTCGGTGCCGGTGAGATAGCCGGCTTTGTCGCTGACGCAGAACGCCAGCAGGTCGGCCATCTCCTCGGCCTTGCCCCAGCGCGGGACCGCGGCGTCGGCGACCATCGCTCCGGCGCCTGCCTGCTCCTCGAGCCTGCCCATCTCGGTGTCGACGGACCCCGGAGAGACCGAGACGATGCGCAGACCCTTGCCGTTGAACCGCTCGCACTGCGATGCGCTGTACCACCGGACGAAGCTCTTGCTGATCGCATAGGCGATACCGGATCGCGCCTCGTCGCCGGCGATGTCGCAGGCAGGCAGTACCGCCGCCATGAAGGCTGCTTCGTCGGTCAGGGCTTTCGGAAACTCCGCGACCGGAATGAGCTCGTCGGGCAGGATGTGGGCCGCCATCGATGCGACGTTGACGATCGCCGCGCCCTCGGGCGCCGTCTCGTAGAAGACCTCGTCGACGTTGACCGTCCCCACCGCGTTGGTCCGCATGACGTAGTCGGCGTCGCCCATGCTGGGGCTGACTCCCGCCGTGTGGATGACGGAGGCGAGGGTCCCGAGGCTGGTTGCCGTTTCGAACAGCCGGGTGACCGCCGACCGGCCGGTGACGTCGCAGTTGACGGCGGTAACGGTGATTCCGAGACCCTTCAGCGTCTCGGCGGCGGCGTCCAGACGTTCCTGCCTGACGTCGCAGAGCACCAAGGTGTGGTCCGGGCCGACGACTTTTGCCGTGGCCAGGCCCATGCCGCCCGCGCCGCCCGTGATTACCGCCACTCGAGTCATATCTGGACCGTATACGGATCGCGTCGGCGTTACATATCCCGGGTCGGATGTCACAGTGCCGTCAGAGCGTTTAGCCATCCCGTAAGGTGGTTACGTCTACTAATTAGCCGGACGAGTCGCGATGCTGGAGTGATGCAGATGCCTTCGATCAAGACCACTGTCGCCGCGATTTCCTTCGCAGGCGGGCTTGCTGCGGCGAGCCTCGGCTTTGGTGCCGGGCTCGCTATTGCCCAGCCGCCTCCGTGCTCGATCCCCCAGGGCGAGATACCGCCACCCCATGCCCCGCCGAAGCCGACCCAGGTCTGGCTTGGCGAACCCGTGGTGTGGACGTCCGGCTGGGGCGGTCGCTGGGGCGTGTGCAAGAACGGCCAGATGCTCACGCTGTCGTCGAACATCGTCACCGGCGGCGGATAAACCGATCAAGTCCCGTCGCGCTCCGCGGCGTCGCGAAGTATCTGCTGCAAGCGCTCCATCGGGGTGCCGGGCTCGAGGCGCAACTGTGAACCGTCCTCCGTTGTCGTGCCACCGGCCTGCGCTGGCGGCGGTGATGCGGCCGGGACCTCAGGCGCTGGCGGAGGCGGCGGTGGTGCGACCTGCGCGGCGCCGATCTTCTGATTCAGACGGGGCAGTGCCTCGTTGCGTAGTGCCTGCCGTTGCGGATCCGGATCGGTGTTGCCCGCAAAGCACCCCTGCGGAGCTTCCTGCACCACGGTTCGCGCACCGATGAAGTACGCGACCGCGGTGCGGCCGTCGAGCACGGCAGCCGCCCGGTCGCCTAACGTCTCGCGGACGAGTTCGAGATTGACCCGCACCGAACAGGATTCACCGGTCGGGCTGCGCGACAGACTTTCGCTGAACTGGCGGTCCGCCTCCTCCAGCCTGTTGTCGAGCACCGCGAGACTGCCTGCGGCGAAATACGCTTTGGCCGGTTCGATGACATTGAGCACGGTCAACGAGTCGACCGCCCGGCGTAACCCCGCGTTGTCCCGCTCGGTGAACGCCGTGACGGCCGACTCCCCCGCGATCACCACCGAGAGCGACTTGACGATCACCATGACGAGAAGCAGCGCGATCGGCGCGGAGAACACCAGCAATCGCCGTCGCAGCCGCAGCCGCGCGGAACCGCTCCGCCACCAGGTCACGTGGCCACCTCCGCGCTGACGACTCGGTTGCGCCGGAGGTCGCGTAGCACGAGGTAGAGCTCGATCAGGATGAGGATCGCGGCGCCGACGGCCGGTAACCAGTACGTCTCGGTGCCTGTTTCGGTTGAGGTGAGTGCGGTGGTCGGCGCATCCGTTGCGCCGTCCGGCAGCTCCGCGGACAGAGGTGCGGCGTCGGGCCGCGCGACGTAGGGGACACCGAGTTGATCGGCGACACCTCGTAGCGCGGCCTCGTCGACGGAAGTGCCGTAACCGAGCACAGCGCCACCGTCGACCGATCCGGCAGGCGGTGCGAATTCCCTTGGCGGGAGCTCGGACTCAGGTGCGCCTGCGCCCAGATAGAAGACGAGTGTCGTGGCCCGTGGATATTGCTGGACCGCGCTGATCAATTGGTACCTCAACACGGTGCCCGCCGCGCCGGCGTTGGTCTGGGTGGCGGTGTCGGGCCCGTTCGCATAGGGGATTAAGGTGTCCAGGACCGGACGTAGGCTCCATGTGTCAGCCGACAGCGGCCAGTCCAGCGACGGAGCCGACGCGAATCCGATGACCGCGAAGCGTGCGCGTGGATAGCGGTCGACCAATACCTCGAGGTCGTCGCGCGCGACGTCCATCCGGGTGCGGCCGTCGAGGTCGCGAACCGCCATGTCCGGTGATCGGTCGACGACGAGGAACACGTTCGGTTCCAGGTCGCCCGCGCTGCGTGTCGTGCTCTCGTCGTCGACCAGGATCACCACACGACTCGCTGCCACGACGAGAAGCAGAGCCGCGGCGCTGATGAGGAGCCACCGCCATAGCGCCGTCCGGTTGCGCCCGGAGGCTCGCCACCGCCGCAACGCGAGAATCTGCGCGGCGATCAGCAGCACCGCCATAGCGACCAAGAGCAGTGTCGGCAGGACCGGCTGCAGCGTCATGGTCGCACCACCAGCGGCCACAGCACCAATGCGGTGAGCGCTAACAGCGCCAATACCAGTGGTATATCGGGCGTTTCGACAGCGCTGACGGCGGCATTCTGAGACTCAGTCGACGGTGGGGGGTGATCCCTGATCTCGGCGAGGTCGGCGTTCGTATCCGAGTTCACCGGGAACGAGCGGCCGCCGCTCTCACGCGCCAGTGCGTCCAGTGCTCCGTTGTCCGTCTCGGTGAACATAAGGTTGACCTGCACACCGGCTTCCTGCGCCAGATCGCGGACCCCGTCGGGGGTGAACAGCGCGGGGCGGGGGTCGCCGGGGGAGCGTAGCGACCCGGGTCCGACGTAGATGAGCGAACGCCGCGGTGCGTTCGACTGGTCAACCGACGGAAAGCCCGTCAGGCACATCGCCAGCACATCTTCGACACCGCCGGCGTAGTTCGTGTAGTCCAGGGCGGGAGCCCACGCAGCGGCATCGCCCGACCCACCGGCGTAGGCATTGAATCGACCTGCCGCGTATTGATAGTCGCGCGTCATCGGCACGATTCGCCGGTCGGCGGTGGTCAACCCGATGCGCTGCGTGCTGAAGTTCGCGACTTCGGTCGCGAAGCGTCGCAGCGTTGCCCGGACATCGGGGTCGGT
The DNA here is from genome assembly GCF_032883055.1 of Mycobacterium sp. 29Ha. Lineage (NCBI taxonomy): Bacteria > Bacillati > Actinomycetota > Actinomycetes > Mycobacteriales > Mycobacteriaceae > Mycobacterium > Mycobacterium sp. 29Ha. Next base: position 140,530 of record NZ_JAMQTI010000015.1, on the reverse strand, counting down.
TGGCGGACCGCCCATGCACAGCATGATGTCCTCGGGCTGGGCCTCCTGGGATTGCCTTGCGGCCGAGGGTAATCCAATCGGTCGGGCGGCAGCGACCACGGCCGCTCCGAAGATCACCGTCAGCAACGTGATGGCGACGACGGCCGACAGCGTGCGCAGCCGCGCTGCGCGTCGGTACTCCGGCAGGCGCGTCAGCCGGTCGACGTTCGCCAGTAGACGCAGCCGCCGCCGCTCGGTACGCGTCGGCCTCAACAGCACCGCCGAGATACAGCTCGCCAATCCGAGACATCCGGCGATCGCCACGACCCACCACGTCAGTTCCATGTGCGGATCAACTCCTCGGCGGAGTCACTCACGAATGCGACGTCGACGCTCGAATCGGCGTTGAACTGAGCGTCGATCAGGTCCGCCAAAACCGGTGCCGCCACGGCCAACTCGCCAATAGCGATGGCGTGGACTTGCATGTATTCAGCACGCACACCGGTGGCAGCGTGCAGAAACGCCCGCAGCTCGCGGCTGACCGCCGCAGCGGCGGGAGCCGACGCCAGTTCACCCGCGCGATAGCGCTCACCGATTGCGCGCACGGCGTGGGCGGACCGTCGCTTGACCAGCTCGCTGCGCGCCGTTCCGATGACGGGCAGGCCGCGCAACCGACGGCCCGGCATCGTGAACACGAACACCCCGGCGTACCAACCGATCAGGGTCAACGACAAAAGGACCGCGAGCCACAGCCACCACGACGAGTACGGCGTGGGTCCGAGGACGAACCGGACCAGCTCATCTGACACGGGCGAACGCTCCGGTCATCGATGTCAGTCCGGCTCGGATGCGCGTACTGCCGGTAAACCTCGCGTGTGGCACGCCGTGCCTCGTCAAGAACGTCGAAAGGTGTTCCCGTCGGGCGAATTCGGCCTTGCGGTACGCCTCGACGACATCCGGTCCGAGCGCCGCGCCGCCCATGACGACCCGGCCGCCGGCAACGTCGTAACCGTCGCCCTCGTCGTCGACGGACCCGACCGCCGCCATGTCGGCGACCATGGCCCACAGCACGTCATGCCGCGCCGTCAGTTGGGTCAGTGTCTCGCCGAGTCCGTCGCTGATTTCCGGCTCGTCGGATAGGACGAAGATCAACAGCGGGTGTCGATAGTGCTTCGCCACCCAATTCAGCTGTGTCACAACATTGCTGGGCGCTGGTGCGGTCCTGGTGTGGTGATCGAACCGGTGCAGCATGCTCTCGATGTGTGTCTCACCGCGCCGCAGTCGGATGTCGACGCATCCACGAACGTCGCCGAACACCATGCCGATCTCGTCGGACCGCCGCAAGGTGATCAGCCCGATTGCACCGATGACATGGGCTGCGATGTCACGCTTACGCTCGCCGGATGGCGCCTGGGCTACGGTATTCCGGCCGGCGTCGGCGACCACGAGAATCTTATGGTGCTTCTCGGAGACGAAACGTTTGATCAGGACGTGGCCCGACCGTGCGGTGGCCTTCCAATCGATATCGCGGACGTCGTCGCCCGGCACATAGGGTCGTAGGTCGTCGAATTCGAGGCTGCGGGTGTGTACCAGTGCATACCGCCCGCCGTCCAAAAGTCCGGTCGTATCGCGCCCGAAGAACTGCTTGGTGCGGTCGAGATACTTGCCCATGACCTCACGGCACCCGCACCGCTGCCAGCACCGCGTCGACCACTACGTCGGGTGTGATCTGCAGGCTGGCCGCCTCGAAACCGAGGATCAGGCGGTGGCGCAGGACGCGGTGCGCCAGCGCGGCGACATCATCGGGCACGACGTGGTTGCGGCCCCGGACCACGGCGAGGGCGCGGGCGGTACGGCAGAACGCGATCGTCGCTCTGGGGCTCGCTCCGTATTCGATCAACCGGGCGATGTTCGCCGGCAGATACTGCTCCGGCTCCCGCGTCACGCTCACGAGCCGGCTGGCGTAGGCGATCAGTTCGCGGTCCATGTACACGGTTCCCACGAGGGCCTGAACACGCCGGATGTCGTCGATCCCGACGACCGGAGGCGTTCGGTAGTTCTTCTCGTACAGGCCGGCGTCCATCCGCATCACGACTTCGACCTCGTCGTCGACGGAGGGATACCGGACGAGTTCCTTCAACATGAATCGGTCGGTCTGCGCCTCCGAGAGCGGATAGGTGCCTTCCTGCTCGACCGGGTTCTGGGTGGCGATCACCAGAAACGGTTCGGGGATCGGGTATTCCACACCTGCGATGGTGGTCTGGCGTTCTTCCATCGCCTCGAGCATCGCGCTCTGGGTTTTTGCGCTGGATCGGTTGATCTCGTCGAGCAGGACGATGTTGGCGTGCACCGGCCCCAGTTGGGTGGCGAAGGAGTTGGTGGCCGCCTCGTATATCTGGGTGCCGATGATGTCGCTGGGCAATAGGTCGGGGGTGCACTGAATGCGCCGGAACCCCGCCTGGATCGACTCGGCGATGACGCGGGCGGCCGTGGTCTTGGCCAGGCCGGGCACGCTCTCGATCAACAGGTGCCCGCCGGCCAGCAATGTGATCAGCAACGACTCCCGCAGGTCGTGCTGGCCGACCACCTTGGCCGAGAAGGCCGAGGACACCGCCGCGACGACGCGTTCGGCGTCGGCGAGATCGCGCTGGTCAAGCCGCGGTGGTGACGCGGTCATAGGTACCTTCCGTATCGAGACAAGTCCCGGTAGGTGTACCCAGCCACCGCCAACTCATGCTTGCTAGGAGGGCGGAATCAGCACCGTGTAGAGCTCGGCGATCCTGCCGTCCTTGATCACGGCGGCATCGAAGCCGGACATGCCGGTTTGTCCGGTGGTCGGGTCGACGAGGTTCCAGGCCAGGTATCCGAAGTCGGGCAGCACGTGCACCGGGCCGGCCGCCGCGAACTGTTGGTCTCCCAATTGATTCTGTAGCGCAACGCATTTCGCTTCCAAGGCGTCACGTCCGGTGGACACGCCCTCGGCGTCGGTCCATCGGACGTCGGGTGCGTAGGTGCGCTCGATCGCGGGGCGCCGCGTTTTCTCGTCGCGTTCGTTGAACACCGCGAGCAGGTTGGCCAGCATCAGGGTTTCGATCGGGTCAGACACCGTATTAGCCTACGTGCTTGCTGATCGCGGGTCATTTTCTGCCGAAGTACAGCTCCTGGGTCGCGATGCAGACCAGTTGCCCTGAGCGGTTGTACATCGTCGACGTCGATAGTCCACGGCCCGCGACACCGCTCGGCGAAAACTGGTCGGACAGCACCCAATCCGAGAGGTCGACCGGCCAGTGAAACCACAGCGCATGGTCGATGAGCGCGTTGAAGGCACTCAGTGGCGTCTGCCGCCGCCGGGTAAGCGCCACCTCGACCATCGTCGTACCCGACAGGTACGTCAACAGACAGCTGCCCAGCGCCGGATCGGCGGACACAGAACCGTTGGGCCGCCACCACATTCGCATACGCGGTGGCAGCTCGGGCAACTCGATCGCCAGCCGTGGTGGGGCGTCGACGTAGCGCAGATCGAACGGTTGCGGCCGGACCCAATGGCCGCCCAGCTCGTCGGCGTAGTCCGCCAGCTGCTCCTGAATGGGTGGCAGCGATTCAGGGGCGGCGACGTCGGGCATCGGCTGGTGATAGTCGACTGACTCGATGGGCTCGCTGAACGACGCGAGCGCTTCCAGCAGGATCAGTCCGTTCTGACGCGCCGTGATCTGGCGGGTCGACAGCGCGCCGCCGTCACGCGCCACGTCGACGTGGATGTCGACGGGGGACCGCGCGTCGCCGGCCCGGATGTAGTAGACGTGCACGCTGTGCGGGGTTCGGCCGGGAGCGGTGAGGCTCGCCGCCATGAGCGCCTGACCCGCGATGTGTCCACCGACGATGTGGTGAGCCGGATTGTCTAGCTGCGTCGCGAGGAAGTGGTGTTCGTCGACCCGTTCGACTTCAAGGGTGGCGACAACGTCGGCCAGGCTCGGCGGTCGGTATGTCACCTGCGCATCATGCCGTAGCCGTTTTCGCCGTTCGGATCGCGGGTAAGGGTCCGTCATGACATCTCCGGAGCCTGCGAACGAAACCGACGAAGTCCTCACCACGCCCGCCACCCCGGGAGCGGCAGCACTGCCGACGGAGGCTGACGAAGACGACGAGTCCACCCAGGAATGAGTTCTGATGCGTCGCTGACCGCGGAGGACCTCGAGTTTCTGCGCCGTCCGCTGCACGGTTTTCTGACCGTCGCCAACGGTCCGGTTCCGCCGCAGCCCCGACCGGTGTGGTTCGAGGCCACCGCCGAGGGGACAATCCAATTGTTCACGGGGCCAGACACTTTGAAAGTGCGGCGGGTGCGCGACGACCCACGCGCCTCGATCGTCGTTGCCGCCCCCGTTGGTGAACGCGAGCGATGGGTGTCTGTCGCCGGCCGCGCCAGCGTGGAAACCGACGGCGGACGGGACCTGGCCGCCCGACTGGCCGCGCGCTACTGGGACCTGAACGACCCCGTGCGCGCGAAGGACCTCGACGACATCCTGGCCGAGGACCAAGTTCGGTTCGTCATCCACCCGGAGAAAGTCAGTCGCTACTCGTACTGACCTGCCAGGCCAGCGGCTGGCCGTCCTTGGTCAGCACGTGGCGCCGCCACTAAACCGGCGCGATGCGCTGCGCCCAGGGCAGCGCCTGCTCGAGCTGGGCCGCCAGCCGGATGAGCAGCGCCTCACCTGCCAGCGGGGCGACGAACTGAACACCCAGCGGCAGACCGGCCGCGGTCCAGTGCAGCGGCAGCGAGATCGCGGGTCGCCCGGTGATGTTCGCCAGCTGGGTGTACGGCACCCAGCCGAGATTCTTGTCCACCATGTCGTCGACGATTCCGGTGAACCGCAGCATGCTGGCGGTCCGGGTCTTGAGCAGCAGGTCGGCACCCTTCTGCAGCGCGGCCGGGAGGTCGAATTCGCCGGTCTTCGGGGGCGGGGTCGCCAGTGAGGGCGTCATCAAGAGGTCGTACGACTCGAAGAAGGTCGTCAGCCGGCGGGTGTGTTCGTGGCGCTTCTGGACCGCGTCGACATAGTCCACGCTGCTGGTCGCACGGCCGATCGCCGCCAGGATCAGGGTGTCACGCTCGAACGCGTCGTCGCCCGCGCCTGACACGCGTTTGGCCTCGGCGAGTTCCCACGCGGTGTTGACGAACCACGCGAGCAGGAACTCCCTGGCGAGAGCGGCATCGTCGAAGGGGGCCTCGGGCAGCTCCTCGACGTGGTGGCCCAACGCGCTCAGCGCGGCGACGGTGGACTCGACGGCCGCGTACGCCTCGGGATGCGGCGACGGCGTGATGGCACACGGCACCCGCACACCGATGCGCAGCTTCGGAGGCTCCGCGCCGACGTTCGACGCGAGGGGCGAATCCGGCAATCCGGGCACGAAAGGTCCGCCCGGTTCGCCGCCGACGATCACGTCGAGCATCGCGGCGGTGTCGCGCACGGTGCGCGAGACGACGCCCTGCACCGCCGCGCCGTGCATGGCCTCGCCCGTCGCCGGACCGAACGGCGTCAGACCACGGCCAGGCTTCAATCCGACGAGCCCGCAGCATGCGGCCGGGATCCGGATCGATCCGCCGCCGTCGCTCGCCCCGGCACACGGCACGATGCCCGCCGCGACCGCCGCCGCCGCCCCGCCCGACGAGCCACCCGGCGAGCGCTGCAGATCCCACGGATTGTTGGTGGGCCCCCACGCGACCGGTTCGGTGATCCCCTTTGCGCCGAACTCGGGGGTGTTGGTCTTGCCGAAGATGACCAGGCCCGCGTCGATCCAGCGTTGGACGACGGTGGCGTGCTCGGCGGCGGGCACGGACATCAGCGCGCGTGAACCAGCCGAGGTCGGCAGACCGGCGTAGTCCTGCCCGAGGTCCTTGATCAGAAACGGGACGCCGGCGAACGGTCCGGTGAGCTCCGCGGTCGGCGCAGCGGGCACGTCACGCACGATCGCGTTGATCCGCGGGTTCACCGCGGCGGCCCGCTCCCGCGCCAGCGTCAGCAGTTCGGCCGCGGACACCTGCTTGTCGGCGACCAGTTTCGCCAGCCCGGTGGCGTCGTACGTCCGGTACTCCTCGAAGTTCATTCACTGACCGTATGTCGCGTGGTTATCGTGCAGCCATGAGCCTGGTCACCTACGAGTTGGACGATCACATCGCCACGATCACACTCAATCGTCCAGAGGCACGCAACGCCATCAACGGCGCGCTGCGCCAAGACCTGAACGCCGCCTGGGACCGGTTCCGTGACGACGAGGACGCGTGGGTGGGCATCCTGACCGCCAACGGCAGTGTGTTCTGCGCCGGCGGCGACCTCAAAGACGGCGAGGGATCGGTGGGCACCTTCGGCGGCACGTTCTGGGAGAAGCCGACGATCAACTCGTTCGAGAGCGGGATGGAACTGTTCAAGCCGACCATCGCGGCCGTCAACGGCCCGTGCGTCGGTTATGGGGTGACCGGAATTCTGTTCTGCGACTTCGTCATCGCCTCTACGACGGCCACGTTCTCGTTCCCCGAGGTGACGCTGGGGACCCCCACCATCGTCGGCGCGATCCGCCTGCCCGAGCGGCTGCGCTGGGCCGATGCCATGGAGTTGTTGCTGACCGGTGCGCCGATGTCGGCCGAACGTGCCAAAGAGGTCGGCCTGGTGTGGAAGCTGGTCGAGCCCGACGAGCTGCAGGCGCAGGCACGTGCCTGGGCGCAGACGCTGACGAAGGCCGCGCCGCTGGCCCAGCGCGCCACCAAGGAGGTGGCGTGGCGCACCGCGAACATGGGGTGGATCGAGTCGGTCCGCTTCGGCGAGACGATGCGCAAGGTCGCCGCCGCGACCGAGGATGTCGCCGAGGGAATTCGGGCGTGGCAGCAGAAGCGCCCGCCACAGTGGCGGGGCCGCTGATCAGACAACAGCGGCGCGCAGCGTCAGCAGAGTGATCTCGCTCGGCGCGAATACCCGAAACGGCGGACCCCAGAAGCCCGTCCCGCGGCTCGTGTACAGCTGCGTCCGCTCACCGTGGCGACTCAGACCCTGCACCACCGGTTGGTCCAGTCGGACAAGGTAATTGAACGGCCAGATCTGGCCGCCATGGGTGTGCCCCGACACCTGCAAGTCGACGCCCGCACGCACGGCGCGCCCGACCTGCTTGGGCTGATGGGCGAGAAGGAGGACCGGCAGCGTCGGGTCGGCACCCGCCAGTGCGGCATCCAGATTTGCGCCGTGCCCGTTCACACCCGAGGCTTTCGCGGTGGCGTCGTCCACCCCGGCGACGACCAGGCGGTCACCACCGCGTTCGACGACGATGTGCCGATTGTGCAACGCGTCCCACCCGATGCGCTCCATGTAGTCCAGCCAGCCCTGCGCCTCGCTGAAATACTCGTGGTTGCCGGTGACGTAGACCCGCGCCGATGTGGCATCCACCGCCGCCAGCGGGCTCGCCTGGTTTTCGCGTACCTCGACGGTTCCGTCGGCGATGTCACCGACGTGGCACACGACGTCGGCGCCGAGTTCATTGACCCGCGCGACCACGGCAGCCGACCATCGTGCCCGGTCGATCGGCCCGTAGTGGGTGTCGGTGATCAGCGCGACGCGCAGCCCGTCCAGACCTCGGCCGAGCCTGGCGATGGCAACATCGACTTCTCGTACCCGCGGCACCCGCATCGCCTCGGCGTAGCCCCACGCCACCAGGACCAGCGTCACGACGAGTACGCCGCCCGCGACCCACCTCGACCGTGCCGGATCCCCGACTCCCCCGGCGAGCAGCAGCAGGCCCGCCACCTGGCCCAGCACCGACCAGACGAACAGCACCCACGTCGCACCCAGCAGCGCATCGCCTGCGACGGCGGCCAGGTCGGAATGCCGGCGGCCGTGGCCGAGCACCATCAGCGTCGGCAGAGCGCCGGTGGCGACGACGAAGAGCAGCGTGCCCGCTACGAAGACGGCGGGAGGCCACGCCGTCCCCGCCCCCAGCAGGGTCCACCACGGCACGGCGAATAGCAGCACCACGATGGTCAAAACCACCGCCAGCCGGCCGAGCTTGCGGGACCGCCGTGGCGGGTCGTCGATCGTTTCGACTACCTCAGCGGGATTGTCTGTCATCACCGACGACGTTACCGATGGATTCGCGGGCTCGCCGCCGGCCGGCGGTCAGGCGAAGTGCGCTTTCCGAATCTGTGCGTGCACCCCGACCGTCTTGTCGACCACTTGGCTGACGGCGAAGTTCGCCGCCGCGGAGAGATATGCGTAGGCCGTCGGACGATCCATGCCGCGATCGTTCTCCAGGAAGTTCAGTGCGTTGATCACGGCGCGACGCATCGCGACGTCCAGGTCGCTTCCCTGTTCATTGGCCGCGCCGTCTGGGTCGGACAGCCCGATCGGAATCCACGAATCCTGGTTCTCCGCAAAGGGGTACATGAAGGCAACCGACGGTGCATCGGCGGTGCCCTTCTTGCACACCGTGAGGCGGAACGTTCCCCGCAACGATCCCTCCATGGCGGTCAGCGCGACTTCGCCGTCGCCCATCGCCATGTGCGGATCGCCGACGTAGAAGAGCGCCCCCTCGGCGAAGACCGGCAGATAGAACGCCGACCCCGGCCCCAGCAGGCCGATGTCGATGTTCCCGCCGCCCAGCGTCGGCGGTACCGAGTTCGCATTCGGCGAGGTCAACCCCGGAGCGTCCGCGTACGCGACGCCCATCATTCCCATGAAGGGCCGCAATGGAAACCGCACTGCCGCCGCTCACCGAACGGCATCACACCGTTGCCTTCTTCGACTGCGGTGAACACCGACACGTTGCCGTATCTGGCGGGATCCTTGGATTTGCGCCCGTCGGTTGCCGCGGGCGGCATCACCTCGTCCAACCTGACGCCCGCGGGCGCTTCGCCCTTCGCGGACAACGCAAGCGCCCCTTTACCGTGCCGGCTGGAGACCACGCCATAGGGCACCCGGGGAACCGCCTCCAGCGTCTCGACCTTCAGGACATCACCCGGCTGTGCGCCTTCGACGAAGATCGGGCCCGTGACGATGTGCGGTCCGTCGACATCGAAATTGCGTGGGGTGCGCCGGTATCCGGCAGCGATATCGATCGCGTCCTTCAGGACGTCTCTTTCGCGTACGCCGTGACCGCCGAAGTACTCGACCGGGTTTCGACCCTGGTCCTCGAGTATGCCTTCGTGCGAAACAGCGTCGATGGTGACCGTCTGCCCTGACCGCATCTGCAGCACCGACTGCGCGTGCACCGTGGGAACGTAACCCCACAGCACCTGGTCGGGCTCCGAACCGAGGTAGTGATCGCCCGGCATGGGGCCGCCACCGGGCTGCAGGATCTCACCGGCGCTCGCCGATGCTCCGCCATCCGCGCCCGGGGACGATGCGCATGCGGCGAGGCCTGCTCCCGCGCTCAGTGCGGCCACCGCCTGAACGAACCGTCGGCGCCCTATCCCCCGCATGATCGTTTCGGCGGCTAGTTCAGCATCACTGTTCATTCTGTGGGCATTCCCGCATCCGATTTCGGACACATTGCCTGGGCGTAACACTTCTCGACCCTGGACTAGTCTTTCGGGCGTGCTCGATGCCCTCTGGACCGCCGCGACCCGGCATCCGTTCCTCGACGCGGTGCGTGACGGCACCATCGGCGACGCGGACTTCGACCGGTGGCTGGCGCAGGACGCACTGTTTGTCGCCGACCTGCTGACCTTTCAGGCGCGGCTGCTCGCGCGGGCGCCGCGCCCGGCTCAGGGGGTGCTCGCGGGGGGATGTGTGGCCCTGGTCGACGAGCTGGACTGGTTCGAGGTGAAGTCGGCCGAGCGGGGCGTCGCCCCGGCGCAGCCCCTGGCGGCGACGGCCGCCTACCGCGAACTGCTGCTGCGGCTCGACACGATGCCTGTCGACGCGGCACTGACGGCCCTCTGGGTCATCGAGCGGGTGTACCTAGTCGCGTGGTCGTCGGCGGTCTCGAGCACTTCACCCCTGCGTGAGTTCGTGGAGCACTGGACCGCGCCCGGCTTCGCCGCATACGTGGACGCGCTCGGGGAACTGGCAACCCCCGAAGGCCACGACGACGTGGTCGCCGAGGTGCTGACGCGTGAGGTGGCGTTCTGGGATATGGCACTGGCATGAGCCTCTCCACTCAGCTGTGGTCCGCCAACGGCGAGCTGGCCGCCGCCGCGCTGGCGCATCCGTTCGTCCGCGGGCTGGGCGACGGCTCGCTGGATCGAGACGTCTTCGCGGGTTACGTCGCACAGGACGCGTTTTTCCTCGAATCCTTCGTCCGCGCTTACGCTTTGGCGCTGGCTCGCAGCACCGATACCCCCACGCTGATCGCATTGGCCGGCTTGATCTCCGGAGTAGCCGATGAGTTGGGTCTGCACAACTCATACGCCGCGCGCTGGGGTATCGACATGGCCGGTGTCGAACCGTCACCGGCGACGCTGGCGTACACCGACTTCCTGCTCGCCACCGCCGCGACGTCCGGCCTGGGTGTGACACTGGCGGCGATGACACCGTGCATGCGCCTCTACGCCTGGCTCGGGACATCGTTGGATGCAGAGACGGCGGGACCGTACGCGGAGTGGGTGCAGACCTATTCCGATCCCGGCTTCGAGAGCTTGGCGTCCCAGCTGGAGGGGCTCCTCGACCAGCACGCCGATGACAGCCCTGCCGTCAGGCAGGCCTACCGGCGGGCAATGCACCTGGAGGTGGCGTTCTTCGAGTCGTCACTGTCACGCTGAAATCCGTGAGCTACTGGCTTGTGTTCAAAGGTGCCGCGTCGGCCATCCTGCGCAGCTCCTTGCGGTCGGCGTCGGCGCCGCCGAGCGAGGGCAGGCTGAAGCTGGTGTACATCACGCGTCGTTCGCGCTGCACCGGCGGCGCAGCCATGTGCAGCGTGCACGAGCAGTGCACCGTGACGTCGCCGGTCTCGGTGGCCAGGTCGACGACCGGAAGATCGAGGCCAGGTTGGAGGCTGGGCGCAGGCCAGACGAGGGCTCGATGTGAACCGGCGACGACGCGGAGCTGACCCGACATCGCGTCGGCGCCGGTGACCGAGATACCGACGGTGAGTCCGCAGCAGTCGTAGCTGTGCCTGCCAAGCGAACAGTCCTTGTGCCACGGGATGTCCGAAATCCCGTGGACGACGCCGATGGGTTTGTAGAGCGCTTCGAGTCGGTTGCCGTCCCATCCGCCGGCGACGTGGCCGTCACCCGTCAACGAAGCGATGCGGGTCAGGCGTTCGTCGGCGACCAGTTCGGCAGCGAGCGGAGATTCCTTGTGGAACCGCTGCATCCGCACCAGCGCACGAGATCCGTCCTTGAGGCCGGCCCACCATGACCGGCCGTCGCCATCGGCGTAACGCGTTGCGGCGAGGTCCATTTCGGCGGACACGGCGGCCATCTCGTCTTCGCTGTACAGACCTTTGATGTGGAGGAAGCCGGCTTGTTCGAGGAACCAGGCCATGTCGGCGGCGGGATCGGCGGGGGTGAACGAACGGCTGAGGTCGAGAGGTCCGCCGGCGCGATCCTCGAATTCGATCGCGCCGGTGCGATGGGGTGTCGTGCCGTCGAGTGTGGCCCGGACCAGGAGCCACCAATTCAGGATGTCGGAGAGGTGTCCCGTCATATCGAGGGAGCCGCTGGCCAACCAGCCCATCGGGGTGACCTTGTCGGCGACGAGTGCGTCGAGCTGCTCGGCGTCGACCCGGATGGCGGAGCCGGTGCTCGGACCCCGTGTGACGGCGACGCGGGCATCGTCGGCGCGCAGCGTCCAGGATCGCCCGTCGACGGTGAGGGTGAGTGGCCGCGGCTGCATCTCCCGCAGCGAAGGACCCAGCCGATCTGTCGCTTCGGCGAACAGCTGAGGCAGTGTGACGTCGAGGAATTCGGCGGGCTCGATGGATGCGGGCTCGCCGTCGACCCTCATTCGCCTGTCGACCGTCATGTGCGTGACCAGCTTAGGCAGGTTGCGGGGGCGCAATCGCAGGATTCCGGGATCAGGGTGCCTGCGCGTTAGTGTGCTTTGGTCGGCTCCGATCAAGCCGACGGAAGAGTTGAGCCAGTACATGACTGCACCAGCAGAAACGTCGCCGATCGAAGCGCGGGTCGGCCACTACTACCAAATGGACGGCACCTACCTGGTCGGCCGCGAGAAGGTGCGTGAATACGCCCGCGCGGTGCAGGACTATCACCCCGCGCACTGGGACGTCGCCGCCGCCGCTGAGCTGGGTTATTCGGACGTCGTCGCGCCGGTCACGTTCACGTCGACGCCCGGTATGAAGTGCAACCGACGCATGTTCGAGTCGATCGTCGTCGGATACGACACGTACCTGCAGACCGAAGAGGTCTTCGAGCAACACCGCCCGATCGTGGCCGGCGACGAATTGACCATCGACGTCGAGCTGACGTCGGTGCGCAGGACGGCGGGCCGGGATTTCATCACCGTCACCAACACGTTCACCGATACCGCAGGCGAGCGCGTGCACACGCTGCACACGACCGTCGTCGGGGTCACCGCCGAGGACATCGACGCGGGGGTCAAGACGGCTGTGCAGAACGCGATGATGCACGACATGAACATCCTGGACATCCCCAGTGTGGATGGCGAGTACGAGAAAGAACTCCGCCCCGAGGGCGAGATCCGGATCGCCGACGGAGGCTTCACCCGCACGCCGGGAACGCCGTCGTTCGACGACGTGAAGGTCGGCGACCAGCTGCCCGTGCACCACACCCGGCTGTCTCGCGGCGACTTGGTGAACTATGCCGGCGTGGCGGGTGACGCCAATCCGATCCATTGGGACGAGACCATCGCGAAGCTGGCCGGACTGCCCGACGTGATCGCCCACGGAATGCTGACCATGGGTTTGGGTGCCGGCTTCCATTCCGCTTGGTCGGGAGATCCCGGCGCGGTGACGCGCTACACGGTTCGGCTGTCTGCGCCGGCCGTTGTGTCGGCCACCGGGGGTACGGACATCGAGTTCAGCGGGCGCGTCAAGTCGTTGGACCCGGCGACGCGCAGCGGTGTGGTGATCGTTGCCGCGAAGTCGGACGGCAAGAAGATCTTCGGTATGGCGACCATGGACGTCCGCTTCCGCTGATCGGCGGTCACTCGCTGCCGGCGTTCGCGGTGGCCAGGCCCGCCTTCACCTTTCGGGACAGTTCATCGGCGAGGATCTCCTTTTCGCCGTTGAGCAGCCCGGTGACGGCCAGCGCGGCGACCTGCGCCGGATCGGTCTTCTGCTCTGGCGGGATGTAACTGACCATGTCGGTGTCCATGTAGCCGACGTGCAGGGCGGCCACGTGAATCCCCTTGGGAGCCAGCTCTGTTCGCATCGCATCGGTGAGAGCCCACGCCGCAGCCTTGGCCGCTGAGTAGGCGCCGGAGGTCGGTGGGTGGGTCCACGACAGGACCGACAGAACGTTGAGGACGCCGCCGCCGCCGTTGCGCTCGATGATCGGGACGAACTCCCGGCTGACGTTCAGCGTTCCGAAGTAGTGCGTTTCCATTTCCGCGCGGATGTCGTCGATGGGTCCGTCGAGCAACGTGGCCCGCGTCGAAATGCCGGCGTTGTTCACCAGCACGGTGACGTCGTCGGCGACGGCCGCCGCACGCCGGATGGACTCCGGATCGGTGACGTCGAGTTGAATTGGCACCACGCCCGGCAGATCGACGGTTTCCGGCCGCCTCGCCGCTGCGTACACCTTCGCTCCACGCGCTACGAGTTCTGCGGCCAGTTGCCGACCCAGACCTCGATTGGCGCCGGTCACCAATGCGATCACGTTCTGCGTCATCGACGTCTCCCTTCCTATGGCGATCACACCCGATCGCTCGACTGCAAGAACACACAATGCTCGACTTCGCGTCCCGGCTGGGAGGCAGCGCCTTACAGCTACGAGCAGATCAGACATGGCCGACGAGGCGCGCGGCGCTTCACGATGGGGAAATGCAATACCACGGACACGTCGTGCGCAGCGCCGCAGCCCTCGCCGCGGCCATGGGGATAGGCCGGTTCGCGTACACGCCCATCCTGCCGCTGATGACCGCGCAGGCGGGCATCACGACGCATACCTCCGCGACCCTGGCGACGGCCAACTATGCCGGCTACCTCGCGGGCGCACTGGCCGGATCCATCTGGCCTCGACTTGCCCGTTCCGTCGCTGTCTGCCGCGCTTCCCTGGTCGTACTCGTCGCCAGTCTGGTCGGAATGCCGTTGATCGCCAGCACAATCGAATGGGCTTTGCTGCGCGCGTTGGCCGGCGTCGCCAGTGCGCTGGTCTTCGTGATCGCCGTCAACACCTTGCTGGAACACCTGCATGAGCGGCCCGCCCATCTCGCCGGCTGGGCACTGGGCGGGGTCGGCGGCGGTATCGCGTTGTCGGCAGTCGTCGTGCTGACAAGCGGTCAGTGGCGGTTGGCGTGGTGGACTTCGGCCGCAGCGGCGGCGGTGCTGGCCGCCGTCGCCTGGACCATGCATCCCGCACCAGAAGGGGCGACGCCGGAGTCGTCAGACCGGCCCGGGCGCCGTCCACCGCATCGTGCCTTCGCGCTGCTCGCGGCGAGCTACACCCTCGAAGGGATCGGGTACATCATCGCGGGCACGTTCCTGGTCGCCGCGGTCGCCCAGGATGCGCCCCACTGGCTCGGTGGCGGGGCGTGGTTGGTGGTCGGCTTGGCGACAGTGCCGTCGGCGGCGCTATGGGCTGCACTCAGCTCTCGCTGGTCACACCCCGGTCTGCTCGCGACAGCGCTGTGCGTGCAGGCCACCGGCATCGCCGTAGCCGGCCTGTTCGGCGGGGTGACCGCAGCACTGGTCGGCGCGGTGCTCTTCGGTGGGACATTCATCGGTGTCAGCACGCTGTCACTGGCGGCCGGGCGTCTGCTGCGCTATCCGCGGGCTGTCGCGTTGCTGACGGCCGGTTATTCAGTCGGTCAGATCGCCGGACCCGCCGCGGTGAGCCCGTTGCTCCACAACGGTTTTCGTACCGCGATGCTCGTCGCTGCGGTGGTGGTGTCAGCCGCCGCTCTCGTCGCCGGGCTGATGCGGATCGTCGGCAGGCAACCACACGGATGGGTCACCGAGTCCGAAGTCGCCGACACCTCGGGTGAATTCGTCGATCAGGGCGTGAATCGCGGGGTTGTCCTCACCCCGCCGCCACACCAGTGACCACGTCCACAACGGTGACGGGTTCACCACCGGTCGACGCACCAGATCTTTCGGCAGTGCTTCGTCCTGGCCTTTGGGATTGTTCAGGACCGCGCGGCGCAACCCTCGCACATGCTCGAAGAACGTCGCTCCGGTGACACCGCCGTCGTCGGTGTGCATGACACGGGCGCCGGTCGCGGAAGCGAACTGCTCTCCGTAGCGATTCCACGACGACCAACTGGCGGCATCGGAGTCGACGAGCACCACGGTGTCACCGGCTTCGACGGGGGACTCGTCGGAACCGGCGGCGAGCGCATAGAGCCGGTCGACCCCGAGGAGTCGCGCCTCGAGCGACAGCTTCTCGAGGTCGCTGTTCTGGACCCAACAGATCGCGAGGTCGAGGCTGCCCTCCGCGACCCGTGCCGCCTGGGCGTGTGACGGCATCACCCAGGTATCCACCCGCAGCTCAGCCACTCCTGCCGCACGCTGCGCCCAGTCGACCGGGCACCAGTTCACGTAGCCGACACGGACAGGCTGTGATACTCCGAGACCCATTGCCCGCCTGCGTAATTCGTCGGCATCGCTGACCAACTCCCGCGCATCCGGAAGCAAAGCCGCGCCCGCAGGTGTGAGAACGACCGATCTTCGGTCCCTTTCGAAGAGGGTCACCTTGAGGTCTTTTTCCAGGGCTTTGATCTGTTGAGACAGCGACGGACCCGCGATGCGCAGACGCTGAGCCGCTCGGCCAAAGTTCAGTTCCTCGGCGACGGCGACGAAGTAGCGCAGCTGCCGCAGCTCCATCGGGTCAGCCTAATAGCCTCGGCCTCCCAGCAGGGAGGTGATTCGTCGCGTCTGCCAGGCATAGCCGCCCTATCTCGGCACGTTGAGCCGGGCATGGCAAGGAAAGGAACAACAATGAACACTTCGACACGGGTCGCCGTCATCACCGGCGCCTCCCAGGGGATCGGCGCCGGACTGGTTCAGGGTTACCGGAAACTGGGCTACGCGGTCGTCGCCAACTCGCGGACCATCGGCGAGAGTGACGATCCGATGGTGCTCACAGTCGCGGGTGACATCTCTTCCCCCGGTGTCGGCCAGCGCGTGATCGATGCCGCGATGCAGCGGTTCGGCCGGGTCGACACCGTCGTCAACAACGCGGGCATCTTCATTCCCAAACCGTTCACCGAATACACCGACAGTGACTTCGACGCCATCACCGGCGTGAATCTGCGCGGCTTCTTCGAGGTCACTGGTGCCGCGCTGGCAGTGATGCCGACCGGCGGCCACATCGTCAACATCTCCACCAGCCTGGTCGACCAGGCCAACTCGCAGGCGCCGTCGGCGCTGGCGTCGCTGACCAAGGGCGGGCTGAACGCCGCCACCAAGGCGCTGGCCGTCGAATATGCCGGTCGTGGCATCCGGTCCAATGCGGTCGCGCTCGGCATCATCGACACACCGATGCACGACCCGTCCACGCACGCGGCGCTTGCCACACTCAACCCGACGGGACGGCTCGGTGACATCGACGACGTCGTCGACGCCGTTCTCTACCTGGAGACGGCCGGCTTCGTCACCGGCGAGATCCTGCATGTCGATGGTGGTCAAAGTGCTGGGCGCTGAGGAGATCCTGCGCGCGGTACTGGACCCGTGGAGGGACGGAATCGACGCGAACGATCCAGACCGGGTGGCCGGCGTCTTCGCTGATGACGCCATCTTTCAGGGGCTGCGGCCGTACAGCGTCGGGCCGCAGGGGGTGTTCGAGTACTACGACGCGCAGCCGCCCGGCATGACGGTGCAGTACCGGATCCTGGAGTCCCGCCGGCTCGGCGCTGATGTGGCGCTCGGCTACCTCGCCGCGGACTTCGCTTTCCGGGACCGCGACACCGTGCACCTCAACATCGGGGTCGTCGTCATCCGCACGAGCAAGGACTGGCACATCGCGTCGTATCAGGCGAGCCCGGCAACCCGTGGGTAGCACCCGCCGAAACGGGTACGGACTGCTACATGAGCAGTGGGCGACCTCGAGTTCTCATCATCGGCGGCGGGTTCGGGGGGTTGTTCTGCGCCCGTCGCCTCGGCCGGGTCGACGTGGACGTCACCCTGCTGGACCGCGCAGCGTGCCATGTGTTCCAGCCGTTGCTCTACCAGTGCGCGACCGGAACGTTGAGCATCGGCCAGATCAGTCGATCGCTGCGTGAAGAACTGTCACGCCACCGCAACGTCAAGACACTGCTCGGCGAGGCCATCCGGCTAGATCCCGAGGCGCGGCGCGTCACGGCCCGTCGGCCCGACGAGTCGAAGTTCGACGTCGACTACGACTACCTGGTGATCGCCGCGGGCATGCGTCAGTCGTATTTCGGGAACGAGGAGTTCGCCGCCTGGGCGCCCGGTATGAAGACACTCGACGATGCGCTCAGCATCCGGCGTCGAGTCTTCGCCGCCTTCGAGATCGCCGAGACCCTGCCGCCAGGCCAAGAGCGGGAGCAGTGGCTCACGTTCGCCGTCACCGGCGCCGGCCCCACCGGCGTCGAATTGGCCGGACAGATACGGGAACTCGCGACCCGCTCACTGGCTAACGAATTCCACAGCATCGAGCCGGAGGACGCCAGGGTGCTGCTGTTCGACGGCGGCGACAGGGTGCTCAAGAGCTTTGCGCCGGCGCTGTCCGAACGGGCGTCGCGGATACTGGAGGAGTTGGGGGTCGAGCTGCACTTCGGCGTGCACGTATCCGACGTCCGGCGCGACGGCGTCACGGTGAGCCCGAAAGACGGTGGTCCCAAACAGGATTACGCCACCCGAACGGTGCTGTGGACCGCCGGCGTCGAGGCTGTGCCGTTCGCGAAGCACGTCGCGAAGGAATTGGACGCCGCCACCGATCGGTCGGGCCGCATCACCGTAGACCCCGATCTGTCGGTGCCGGGGCATCCCGAGGTATTCGTCATCGGTGATCTGGCGGGTCGCGACGGGTTGCCGGGGGTCGCGGAGAACGCGATGCAGGGTGGCTGGCATGCTGCGGCCTGCATTCGGCGTGATGTCGCTCAACGCAAGCGCAAGGATTTCCGTTACCGCGATCTCGGGTCGGCGGCGTACATCAGCCGCGGTCATGCGGTGGTGCAGGCGGGACCGGTCAAGCTCGCGGGCATGATGGGTTGGCTCGGCTGGGGCTTCATCCACATCGCGTTTCTCACCGGCGTGCGCAACCGTTTCAGCACGGTCGCGACATGGATGGCGACGATTGCGCGCGCCAACCGCAGCGACCGCTCGTTCATCCTCGGTGGATCCGGCCATCCGGAGGAGCCCTACACCTGGGAGTCGCCCGTACACCAGGGCAACCGTTCGGCAGACTAGCGGCCCCGGCCAAGCGGGAACGCTAGAGTGCGTAGATGACTGATATCACCACGAAAGCGGCTGCGGCATCGCAGAACTGGCCGTCGTTGCGGGTCGATGACTGGACTGCCACGCGTGAGACCCTGCACATGTGGACACAGATCGTCGGCAAGATACGCCTCGCCCAGGCACCGCTGGTCAACCACTGGTGGCAGGTCACCCTGTACGTGAGTCCGCGAGGCCTGACCACCTCGGCGATTCCCTACGAAGCCGGCGTCTTCGACATCGAGTTCGACTTCATCGAGCACCGGCTGCACATCCGTTGCAGTGACGGCGGCCTCCGTCAGATCGCGCTCGAACCCAAGTCGGTCGCCGCCTTCTATGCCGAAGTGATGGCTGCGCTCGACGAACTCGGCATCGCTGTGCAGCTTCGGGCGAGCCCCAACGAAGTCGATCCCGCGATCCCGTTCGCCGACGACCACACGCACGCCTCCTATGACGCCCAGGCGGCGCACCTGTTCTGGCGTCAACTCGTGTCCGCTGACCGCGTGCTGCACGAGTTCCGCTCGCACTTCCTTGGGAAAGTCAGCCCCGTGCACTTCTTCTGGGGCGCAATGGATCTGGCGTGCACCCGGTTCTCCGGTCGCACCGCGCCCGAGCATCCGGGCGGTGCGCCGAACTGCGGGGACTGGGTGATGGTCGAGGGCTATTCGCACGAGCTGAGCAGCTGCGGCTTCTGGGCCGGCGGCGGTGAAGAAGGCGCTTTCTACGCATACGCATATCCCGAGCCTGAGGGTTTCGCCGACTATCCCGTGAAGCCCTCGCAGGCCTTCTACAGCACGGACTACAAGCAGTTTCTGTTGCCCTATGAGGCGGTACGCACCGCCGCCGACCCGGACCGCACCCTGCTGGAGTTTCTGCATGCGACCTATCGGGCGGCCGCTGATTTGGGCGATTGGGACCGGGCCGCGCTCGAGGTCGATCCGCTCCGGTGGCGCGACAAGCAGTGACGTCGGCGCCCCGCGGCGTTGCACGCTTCTGAGCTCCTGGCGGTTAGACGGCTCATCTGTCGCTCCTTGTCGTGGGATTGGACGTGATTGTCGCGCTTCGGGTGGGATCGGGTAACAAAAAGGGACTAGAAGGTGACGAAATATGCTCGGGCTCTCGATTTTTCGTCGCTCCCGTCAACATTTGGGCCCCGTGTCAATTGCTCGTGGCGGCCAGGAGAATCGTCTTTCCCCGCAGACGTCCTGCGTCGGAGTCCTCATGCACGGCCGCGGACTGTTCCAGTGGCCGGCGGTCCGCGACCTCGATGCGCAGCTGTCGTTCGTCGACGCGACCGACCAGCCCCGCCAACTGCGCGGCGTCACTGCGGACGAATACTCGCTGCGAGCGGACTCCGCGGCCGGGGTTCTGCGGCCCGAAAACCATGGTGCCCACGTGGAAGCCGCCGTCGGCGATCGCGCCGATCAACGCTTCGGTCTGCTCGTCGGTTGTGCTGACGAGGTTGAGCACCACGTCGAACGGTGCCCCCTCGATCTCGACCGGCGACGTCGAAGAGGGCCTGCCACGCTGTCAACGCAGCCTCGGGCAACGCTGCCGCATCGGTCAGGTCCACCGAACGCGGCGCGGC
This sequence comes from Mycobacterium sp. 29Ha, assembly GCF_032883055.1. Classification (NCBI taxonomy): domain Bacteria; kingdom Bacillati; phylum Actinomycetota; class Actinomycetes; order Mycobacteriales; family Mycobacteriaceae; genus Mycobacterium; species Mycobacterium sp. 29Ha. The sequence continues at coordinate 120,450 of NZ_JAMQTI010000015.1, read as the reverse complement.
CGCCAGCGACTCGGCCGGCACGAGGGTGAACTCAGCGGCCGCGCCGTCAGCGTCCAGCGGCAGAAACGCGACTACCGCGTCGCCGACCTTCCATCCCTGGACGCCGTCGCCGAGTTCCGCGATCGTGCCCGCGACGTCCACACCCGGGATGTGCGGGAAGCTGATCTCGTACACGTCGGACAGGTAGCCGCCGCGGATACCGGCGTCCACCGGGTTGAACGAAGTCGCCGCCACCTTCACCAGAACCTGCCCCGGCCCAGGTACCGGCCGCGGGGCCTCCTCGTACCGCAGCACATCGCTGCCGCCGTAGCGGTGGTATCGCACAGCCTTCATGTTCTCCTCCTCCAGTAGTGCTTCGATTTCGAAGCATTCAAGTGGAGTAACTACTTCGATGTCGAAGTAATTCCGCGATGCCGGTCTCGGGTGGTCCAGCAACGCGCCTAGGGAACGCGCCTAGGGAAGGAGTAGCAGCGCAGAAGTGATGGCGACAGCGGTGCCGCCGTGGACTCCCAAGGCGATCGATTTGGCGCCGCCGTTGCGGAGCACGATGGTCGCGTCGGCGATCGGAATGAAGGTCGCTGCCAATATCAGCCAGCCGAGAAGGTGGGTCGCACCGCCGACCATCAGGACGATGACGAACAGACCCGATGCGATGTCGCGCACGCCCTTGGCGCGCAAGTAGGCGTGAACCGACGTCTGCTCTGAATCGGGCAGCACACCGTAGCCGGCGGCCGCAACGCGCGGCGCGACGATGAAGCGTGCGCCGATGAAGATGATGCCCGCTGCGATGAGTCCGGCGAGTGTATAGCCGATGGCGATGGCGGTCACGGGATCATCAGCACTACGCAGAGGGCAGCCACCGCCAGGCCTTGCAGCGCTGCACGGGCATCGATGACGCGATCCCACTTTGTCTGCAGCACACGTCCATTCGACAATGTTGCGCCGGCATCGACGGCCGCTGTCAGTTGTCGATTGATCGGCGCGCTCACCTGTGTGTAGAGCGCTATCCAGGCCAAGAGCAGCAGCAGAGCGGCGCCCGCCGCGATCGTCTGCGACCAATGTCCACTGACGGCGGCCAGCATCGCGCTCGTCGCGGAGGCCACGACACCGAGCACTCCTGGCACACGCATGCGCCGGTCCCCATATCGGTGCACTCGTCCCATGATCGCGACCAGCGCACCGTCGTCGAGCGACGCCAGGGCAGGTCGAAGCACAATCGCGCAGAACACGTCGGTGCCGTATACGACTGCGGTCCCGAGCACCGCGAGCAGTGCGGCGATCCTGGCGAGCTCCAAAGCCATGTCACAGCACCCTTCGGGAGTAGGTGCTAGCAACGCTAACCCCGTTGGATCTCGCTGTCAATAGCGGTGCTATCTATTCTAGCGGTGCTAGAGTTCGGCATGGCCATCGATGACCGCCGCGAACGTGAGCGCGCCGCCCGGCGGCGGCTGATCGTCACGACGGCCCGCAGGCTGGCCGAGGACGAGGGCTGGGATGCCGTGACCACACGTCGGCTGTCGACTGAGATCGAGTACAGCCAGCCTGTCCTCTACAAGCACTTCACCGGCATGGAACAGATCGCCGATGCGATCGCCGTCGAGGGGTTCGGCGAGCTCGCCGAGGTGATCAGGGTCGCTCGCCGCGGTGCAGGCGCGGCGGCCGAGGCGTTGCACACCAGCGCCCGCGCCTACCTCGACTTCGCCCGCGACAACCCCGCCGTTTACGACGCGATGTTCACCCGCACCACCGCGCTACGCTTCGCCGCCGACGACACACCTCCCCAGCTGGAGGCAGCCTTTACCGAGTTGCGTCACGCGGTCAGCCTCGTCACCGACGAACAGGATGCCGACGCGCTCACCGAGGTCCTCTGGGCGACGTTGCACGGGCTGGTCACCCTCGGCCGTACCGGACGACTACGCCCGGGCAACGAATCGGAGCGGCTGGATCTGCTCGTCACCCAATTCACCCGCCGCTGAGAAAGCTGAACACGCGGCGTTACTTATTGCTTCGATGTTGAAACACTAGGATGACGCCATGGCGAGCGGTCTGAAGCCTGCGCAAATGCGTACTTACTTCGCACTGACCGAGGCGGTCAGCCTGCTTCAGCACGCGGTGCAGGAACAGTTGCAGGCCGAGGGCGGCCTCAGCTATGTGCAGTTCGAGGTCTTGGCCAAACTGGTCGACGCCAAGCGTCCGCTCACCATGACTGAGCTCGCCGACGGTGTGGTCTACAGCCGCAGCGGCCTGACGCATCAGGCAGGACTGCTGGAGACGGCGGGACTGATCGTCCGCAAAGGCAGCCCCGATGACAAGCGTGCCACCGTCGTTGACATCACCAAGGCGGGTCGTGCGCTGGTCGCCAAGGTTCTTCCCGGTCACATCGACGTGGTCCGCGACCTGCTGTACGGCGCACTCTCCGACGGCGACGTGCACATACTCGGTGACCTCATGAGTCGCGTGCGCGATCACATGCGTGAACGGCCACCCCGTTCGGCCGCACCGCGAAAACGCGCCCCCTAACGAACGGCGGGTGCGCCCGTCGCAATTTGACCAACCCCTGCGAGCTTCTGGATGACGCGAATCTCGTCGTCATTGTGGGCTCGTCCATCGGGGTGGATCAGATCGCTGAACCACGTGTCAGGGAGCTCGGTGTACGGCTGCTGCCACGAATCCCAGGGCAGATAGGTCTGCGTGCGTCCGGCGACGAACCCCCAGTTATAGGCGCCGACGTTGCGCCGCTTGGCGATCGGAAGAATTCCTTCGACCGTGCTCCCCAAGTTCCGCGCCAGGTACTCGGTGCAGATGATCGGGCGCCCCAGCGGGGTGAGTTCGTCGATGCGGGCGTCGAATTCAGCGGGTTCGGCGTAGCTGTGGAAACTGATGATGTCGGAGTGCTCGAGCTGCAGGCCGGCTATCTTGCTGCGGCTTCCCGGATCTTTCCAGTGGCCCTGCCACACGCCACTGGTCAATGGCTGAATCGGGTTGACGGCGCGCACCCATTGGAAGACATGCGGGAGGAAGGCGGCGACCAGTTCCATCTTGTCCTGGTGCTCGACATCGCTGTAGTCCTTCGACGGGTTGTCCGGCTCGTTCCAGACGTCCCAGCCGAGCACGCGAGGATCGTTCGCGAACATGCCCACGACGCCGGTGACATAGCTTTGCAGCACGCGGGTGTAGGCCGGGTCCCGAAGACGATGGGCGCCCGGGCTCTGAACCCATCCGGAGTTGTGCACCCCCTTGATGGGTGCGCGTTGACGGCCCGCCTTCGGTAAGGGATCCCAGCACGAGTCGAACAAAACGAAGAGCGGCTTGATCTGGTGCCTCGCTGCGATGGCCACGAATTCGGAAAGCCGGCTGCTGAACCCGGCCCGATCGGTCGCCCACAACTGGTCGTGCAGGAACACCCGCATGGTGTTCATCCCGATGCGCCGGGCCACGCTCAACTCGCCCGCGATGCGGCGCGCGTCGTAGGTGCCCGCCTGGAACATCTCCAGCTGGTTGACGGCGGTCGACGTGACATAGTTCGCGCCAAGCAACCAGCCTTGCTGCGCGTACCAGGCGTTCGCGCGATCTGCCGACCATCGACTCGCCGCAGCGGAGGCGACGGGAATCTTGGTCAGCGCCGCGGCCGCTGCCAGGTACAACGGGAGCTTGAGAGCAGTTCGCCGGTGCACCAGACGACCATAATGTCGCGGATCGAAATGTTTGCTGTCGTGTCTCATGTTGCAACGCAACAGGTTTCAAATCGTTATCTAGCAGCCCCGAGCGGGGTCGAAAATCTAGGTCCACAGTTTGGCGCGGCTGAAGTCGACCGATTGGGTCGGACGGTCGCCGAAGCGCCACAACTCCCGACGCCGTCCCCGCAGTAGCAGGCCGAAGGATCCGGCGTCGGGACTGTCCGGTGCGGTGGTGGTATCGCTGGTGTAGAAAATGCGCAACTCGGCGTCGGATTTGTGATCTTTGGGCAGCCCGGTGGCAGGGTTCAGCTTGCTCGCGACGGGATCGAGTGCCTCCCGAATGGCTTCCTGAGACACGGTGTGGGGGAAGCCGTATTTCGTGCCGCTGGCAGTCGACGACACCAGGGTGATCGCAGGATGGATGCGTTCGACGAGTTCCAAGTTGACGCCGTGCTTCGACGCATGGTGCGAAACTTTGAAAACGTCGGCCGACAGCAGGTCTCGGTTTCCCGTCGCGGCCGCGATCGCCCTGGCCTGCGCGCTGCCCGATGCCGCCAGGAACGGGAAGTCGGTCGCCACGAACGACCAGGACAACGTCTGGGCGTCGCCGCCGAGGATCAGCGTCGCCGAGGCCGGGTTGGCCGCCCAGTTGGACTGTCCGCCGAGCGAGGCGAGGTCGGCCAGCGCGCGGGCGGGATGCTCGATCCGCAACGAGATCGAGGAGTCGTTGATCTCGACTCCGTAAGTGTCGAAACGGTTTCGCAGGTGAATCGAGGGGCTCAGCACTGTCACCGCGACCTGGCCGAAGAAACGATGCATTCCGCTGGTCGGCTGGGTGTAAACGATGTTCGTGCGGGTACCGATCTCTCGAAGCATGTTCTGGTAGGACGCGGCGGTGTGGAAGAACCCAGGCTCCCACACCTCGGCTACGTGCTCACCGCGGGCCTGAAAGAGTTGGGCCATACCTGCGATGTGATCGTGGTGTGGATGGGTCGCGACCACGAGCGCGATGGTGGCGTCCGCCGGGTTGGCGAATGAAATGAGGCCCACCTGTTCCAGCGCGTCGAGAAGATCGATGACCTTATCGGTGACACCGGCATCGACGACGATCACCCGGCGGATGCCATCGGGTCCCAGGGGCAACACAATCACTTGAGCGTCGGCATCTCCGACGCTCAGGCAGAAGTAGACGAGGTCATTGTCTCGGACCGCATTGACGAAGTCGGCCGCGGTCAGTCGGTGGTCCTCCAGCGGCAGCGGTTTCATCGAGGCCCGCTCAGATCGTCGGACGGGCCGTCGCCGGCCCCCCTGGTATTTGGGCGACCTGTTCTGTCACACCCGAATATTCGTCGTCGGCGGCGAGGGTCATGTCATCCACCGGCGGCCGGACCTCTCCCAGCGCTGCCACGGCGACGGCGACCTTGGCCATCGTCCGCGCCTGCGAGGTGATGTCTCGCAGAGCTTCCCAGTCGCTCGGCGACTTCGCAGAGAAACTGTGCACCCAGAATGTGTCGCCGATCCGTAAGGGCCGCAGCATATCTCCGGCCTGGGAGCGGAGCCTGTCGACGACAGCCTGGAGATCATCGGCGTCGAACCAGGCGGCTTCGGGCTGGTCTGGAAACCGGAGCCCGAACTCGTCGACAACAGGCCATGCAGCGAAGACGACCCCGATGGTGTTCCCGACCCGCTCGTCAACGGTCACATAACGATCCGCCTCCGACGGCGGGGTCAACGGCGGCGGCGCGGCCAGACCCTCCGGTCTCTCGACCGTCTCGCCCTCGCCCGGGTGCCAGAGTTGAGCCGGCTCCCGGCGGACGGGTTCTGAAACCTCCACCCGCTGCTGAATCACCATCAGCCACCCCCGCTGTCGGTAATAGGATTATCGCAGTACCGGCGCTACATATCGCCTCGAATCGTCCCAGGGGAGCGGGAGGTTGCGCAATGCCGGGTGCGTACGAGAAACACTTTGTGGCATCGAAAGACGGCACGAAGTTGGGCTTTCGTCAGCTCGGTCACGGCCCCGGCATAGTGCTGCAGCATGGCGGAGCGCTGGGCTCTCAGCACTACATGAAACTGGCAGGCGCTCTTGCTGAAGAGTTCACCGTCTACCTGCCCGACCGGCGCGGCCGCGGGATGAGCGGACCGTACGGTCCGCACTACTGCATCGAACGTGAGGACGAAGACCTCGCAGCCATCATCGCCGCCACCGGCGCGGAGAATGTCTTCGGCGCCGCTGACGGTGGCCTGTTCGCGCTACATGCCTCGATGTCCGTTCCGGCGATACGCAAAGTCGCTGTCTTCGAACCGGTCCTGTTCGTCGGACAGCCGGACCTCGACAAGTTCAAGACCACCATCGACCGTGGGCAGCGTCTCGTGGACAGCGGCGACATCGCCGACGCGATGGCGAGTCTGGCCAAGGGTGCCGCCGACGGCGACCCCCGGGTACAGCAGGTCGCCGCGCCGCTTCGTCTGTTGGGCACGATCATGACTCAGCCGCTGATCTGCCGGGCGATCCTGTGGGCCGACGCCAAGAGGGTCACCGGCGACGACGCCTCGCTGCGTGACTTGATCATCGCGTGGAAAGAGGAGTTGAACGTCGTCAAGTCGACCGAAGGCACCCTCGACGACTACCAGAACGTGACCGCCGACGTTCTACTTCTCTGCGGCACAGGCGCTCCCACACTTTTCACCGGCACCCTCGACGCGTTGCAAAGCGTGTTGCCCGCGGCGACGCGCATCGAACTTCCGGGGCTCAATCACGGCGGCGCACAAGATTCCGGCGGCAACCCCCGAGTCATCGCTGATCAGTTGCGGCGATTCTTCGCCTAGAATGCAACCGCGACCGAGCGAGATGTCCGGAATCCGGCGCTTGTTGGCCACATAAGAACTGGCGCAAATGTTTCGGTGTGGGCACCGTGGCGGTATGACCGATCACGTCACCACCGACACGGCACAGTGGGGCTTGCCCGATTCAACAGTCTGCGCTGCGGCGGTCGAGCTGGCCTCCGACGTCTCGCCAGACTTCCTGCACAACCATTGCGTGCGCAGCTATCTGTTCGCTCGGGAACTGGCGGCTGCTGACGGATTGCGCGGCGGCGTCGACTATGACGAAGAGGTCGTGTTCCTCGCGTCGGTTCTGCATGACCTCGGCCTCACGAAGTACGGAGCCGGCGATCAGCGATTCGAAGTCGAAGGCGCCGATGCCGCAGCGCGGTTCCTCCGTGAGCAGGGCCTCACCGACGACCGAGTGACGACGGTGTGGCAGTCGATTGCGCTGCACACCAGCATCGGCTTGGGGCACCGTTTCGGTACCGAACAAGCCGTCTGCCACAGCGGGATTGACCTCGATGTCGCAGGCTCACAGCGGGACCGTCTACCCAAGGGTTTCGCTGATCGCGTCCTCGCGGCATGGGCCAGACACAACCTCGGCTTCGCGATCACCCAGGCTATCGCCCGCGGCACTCAAGCCAATCCGATGAAGGCTCCGCCGTTTTCATTCCCCGCCCATGTCCACCAGCTCGTCAATGACGCGCACCGACTCACGTTCGCGGAGGTGGTGACGAACGCCGGTTGGGGCGATGAGTTCGCGCAACCGGGATAGACGAAGCCGGCGCGTTCAGCCGCGCGTCCCGGTGAGTCCGACGACCGCCAGACGGGCTGCGTTGTCGGCGATCTCGTCGACTGACGCCTTCGTCCGCGCGCCGTCGCGCCATTCGGTCGTCGAATTGCACATCCCGATGATCAGTAATGCCAGCGATGTGGGCGGGCCGTCGAAGAACACGCCTGCGCGCTGACCGTCCTGGATGACGTCGGCGATCCGGTGAATGTATGCCGAGATCCCGTCCTGCAGCGGTTTGGCGCGATCGCCACTCAACTTGTTGAGTTCGTTGAACTGGATACGGAACCGGCTCGGGTCAGACGACACCACCCGGACGTGATTGCGCACGAGCTCGGCCAGTTTCACTTCCGGCGAGCTGTCGGAGTCGAAGATGGGGCCCGCCGATGACGTCATCGCCTCCCCCGCCTCGGCGATCAGCTCATAGAGAATGTCGTCTTTGGCACGGAAGTAGTGGTAGACCGCTTGGCGCCGGAAGCCGAGTTCGTCGGCGATCTGCGCCAGATTGGTCTCGCGGTATCCCTGCTGAGCGAACAGCGTTGTGGCCACCTCGAGAATCTGATTCCGACGCGCCGCTTCCCTGGGCTCGACCACGGTGTCGACGCTAGCGCGAAAGCGTCTCGACCGGGCTGAAGCTGCCCCGGCCGGTGCCGAGCGTGCGCGCGTTCTCCGCGCGGCGCCACGCCCGGTGCCGATCATCGATTCGGCGCGCGATAGCCGGAACATGTTGACACGCCGTCTCTCTGATGAAGTTCGGCACGAAGCGCGCCAGCGGAGCGTAACGCCACGGCCCGACCGGCGGGAACCCTGACTTCGTGTAGGACGCGGGCGTGTAGAAGTACGCGTGACCTAGCTGGGCGCGGTAGTTGAGCTCGGCGGCCAGCCGCTTCACACCTCTGGAGTCCGCCGGGGGCTTGTAGGTGTCCATGAACGACCAGCACAGAGCGCGACTGTCGTCGTCGTCGCTGGTGCGTTGCGCCAGCGCGATCAACCGCATCGCTCGATAACCGTCCTCGATCGACTCCGGGTACCACGGCGGGTCGACGCCCATCACGTAGCCGATGTAGCGCTGCAGGTGCATGAGCGCCACGATGTCGTCGTCGCTGGTGCGGTAGCCCAGACGTTTCAGGTCATGACCGGGAATCACCGAGCCGGCCATCAGCGTGCTGAACATGTTGAACTGACTGATGGGCACCCCGAACCGGGCACGGTCCCACTCTGCGTGACCGACGATCCGGGACCGGATCATGCAGTGCAGCAGCCGCACTCGCAGCGACGTCAGGTAACCGGGGTTACCGCGTCGCATGCCGTCGGGTTCGCTGGTGTCCGTCCAGTGCTTGCAGGTCTCCCAGAATCTGTTGAGGGCGGAGTTGCCGGTGTAGGCGCCGGTCAGGATGAGCGGCTTGGTCACCGATGGCGTTCGGTAGCCCGAGAACGTCGCCATGCCGAAATAGGGGTAGAGCTCTTTCCCGTACCGCCGAAAGACTCGCGCGCCGCGATCGAGAAGGTCCCAGTCCAGCCAATCCGGTTCGGTGTTGATCTGGTCGAACAACGCGATCAGCGCCGGCGACGGATCCGTGACGGCGTCGACTCCGTGCTCGAGGGCGGTGTTGAACTCCTCGCGCGCCGCGCGGACCGACCCGCGGCTGCGGGCATCCGCGTACCACGCGTCGCCGAGCCGGTCGCCGGCATCGAGGCTGCGACCCATCGCATCGGCTAGGTCATCATCGAGCGTCACGTCGACACCCGCGAGCTTGGACAAGCGTGCGGTCAGGGCGCCGGCGAAGGGCTTGTCCTTGACGTCGAAGTACACGAACTCGCCAGGGAAACGCTGGGTGGCAAGCGGGGCGGGGCTGGTCGGCTCGACTGTCATCTCGACTCCTGATCGGTACTGGCTGATGCTGCGACGGTATCTCCTTGCTTGCGCGCAAGCAAGGAGATACCGGCAACGTGGTGGAGGTCACGACCTCTGCCGTGAATCGGCCGAGCGGAGTCGACGTCCCCGAAGGGCCCGCGGCGAGCGGTTAAGGTCGGACAATGTCGGTCGCCAGCGAAGAACGCGCGGCACTGGTCCATACTCTGCGGACGGTCGGCCCCGACGCACCGACCTTGTGCCCGGGGTGGACAACTCGACAGCTCGTCGCGCACCTAATCGCCCGCGAGCGGCGACCGGACGCTCTGTTGGGCATCGGCGTGCCGCGGTTCGCCGAGCGACGACATCGCATCGAAACGCAGATCGCCGCCGGCCACAGCTGGCCTGAGTTGGTCGATCGATTGGCGTCCGGCCCGCCCCCCTACTCGCCGCTGCGCTGGCTCGACCGCGTCGCCAACATCCACGAGATGTTCGTCCATCACGAAGACGTTCGTCGCGCCGCCGGCGGGTGGACACCCCGAGCGCTCGATGACGGCACCGTCGGAGCGCTCCGGCGCCTGACGCGTTTTTTCGCGCCAGCCCTCATGCCGGGCATGCCCGCGCGGGTCGCACTCCTCGAGACGGACGGTGCCGTGCTCGCGCGGTTCGGGACAGGCCCTGGGGTCACGGTCACCGGCGCCCCCGGCGAGTTGCTGCTATTCGCCTTCGGCCGCAACGACATACGCGTCGAATTCAGCGGTAATGCCGAGGTCGTCGACGCGGTGCGGCATGCCGAGCGACGATTCTGACCGTGCGGGATGAACGGCAGCGTGAGGACGTTCCATGAGCGACAGACGGTCTGAACCACCCGATCGCATTCTGAGGCCCGGCGAAACCTGCTGGCGCACCGCCCGCTCGGATCGCTTCAGCCGCATCGTCGACGGTGCCGATTACCTCGCCGATGTGAAGTCGGCGATGCTGCGCGCCAAGCGCCGCATCATGCTGATCGGCTGGGATTTCGATTACCGGACCGCCTTCGAGGCCGACAAGAAATCGCTGCCCGGCCCCAATCACCTCGGGACCTTCCTGCACTGGCTGGTATGGCGGCGGCCGGACCTGCGGGTCTATCTGCTCAAGTCGAATCTGCGGTTGCTGCCCGCCTTCGACGGATTCTGGTTCGGTATTGCACCGGTCGGCCTGCTCAATGTGATCACCCCACCCCGCATGCACTTTGCGGTCGACGGCGCACACCCGCCCGGCGCGGTCCACCATCAGAAGATCGTCGTCGCCGATGATGCCATCGCATTCTGCGGCGGCATCGACCTCACTCTTGGACGCTGGGACACGCGGATGCACCTGGGTGACGACCCGCGCAGGAAAGGAGCGGGGCAACCCTATGGACCGCGGCACGAAGTGGCGACGGTCTGTGACGGTGACGCGGCAGGCGCCCTCGCCGAGCAGGCGCGCGACCGTTGGCACGCCGCCACCGGCGAGCTACTCGAGCCGATCGCGGCACGGCGCGATATCTGGCCGCCCGCTGTCGTGGGGCTGTTGCGTGACGTCGACATCGGCATTGCACGAACGCTGCCCGCGTTATCGGAACGCGAGGAGGTCAGAGAGGTCGAGGCACTCAATCTGGCCGCTGTCGCTGCTGCCAAGGACGTCATCTATTTGGAGAACCAGTATCTGGCTGCACGCAGGTTGGCCCAGGCGCTCGCCGCGCAACTGGTGAAACCCGAAGGGCCGGAGATCATCATCATCCTGCCGCGAAGTTCTGAGAGCAGGCTGGAGCAGCAATCGATGGACAGCGCGAGGCAGCGCCTGCTTCGGCTGCTGTGGGACGCGGACACTCACGGTCGCCTGGGTGTGTACTGGCCGGTGGCCGCCGGCGGTGTTCCGGTCTACGTCCACTCCAAGGTGATGGTGATCGATGACCGCCTGCTGCGGATTGGGTCGTCCAATCTCAACAATCGGTCGTTGGGCTTCGACAGCGAATGTGACGTGGCTCTGGAAGCGGTGCCTGGTGTGAGCGGCCACGAGGTGATCGCCGGTGAGATCACCTACGCGAGAGACGATCTGCTGGCGGAACATCTCGGCGTCTCCGTCGAAGATCTCCGTGCCGAAATCACCAGCCGCGGCTCACTTCTCGCCGCTGTCGATTCGTTGCGCACCGTGGGCCGGTCGCTCCGCAAGTTCACCCCCACCATGACATCAGCCGACGCAGGTCCCTTTGCCGAGAACGATCTGATGGACCCCCCAAGCGTCCCGGAGTCGATAGCTCAAGGCGTCTTCAGCTTGGTCACCGGAGCGGCGTTGTGGCCGCTGACCAGGCTGGCGCCCCAGGCCGTCTCGACCGTGCGCTCGCTTTCCGACGCCGCAACCGCACTGCGAAGCGTCGCGGAGTCCCTGCGAGACGACCCCGACGAGTGATCGGCGGCGAGATGCGGAATAGCGAGCACGTGCCCTCCGTTGCGCCCACAAGAGTCGCAACCACACGGAGGTCGTCATGCAGATCGGAATCATCGGGGCGGGTCATATCGGCGGCACATTGGTGCGACGGTTTCGCGAACTCGGCTTCGACGTGAACGTGGCGAATTCGCGCTCTCCGGAAACCCTCGCCGACCTGGAGAAGGAGACCGGCGCGACGGCGGTGTGGGCCAAGGACGCGGCGGCCGATGCCGACCTCCTCGTGATCAGCATTCCGCAAAGGAACGTTCGCGACCTTGCCGACGGAATCGTTGACGCCCGCAGACCGGGCGCCCCGGTGATCGAGACGAACAATTACTACCCGCAACAGCGAGACGGCGAGATCGCGGCGATCGAGGATGGTCAGGTCGAAAGCGCCTGGGTCGCAGAGGAAATCGGCGCGCCGGTGTACAAGGTGTTCAACGGGATCTGGTGGAAGCACCTGCTCGAGAGCGGCCGTCCGAGCGGTTCACCTCACCGAATCGCACTGCCCATCGCGGGAGAGGACGGCCCCGGCCGCGAGTTGATTCACGGCATCGTCGATCGCCTCGGCTTCGAGCCGGTGAACGCCGGTCCGGTATCCGAGTCGTGGCGTCAGCAACCGGGAACACCGGTGTACGGCAAAGACTTCAACGCCGACGACACCCGCAAGGCACTCGCCGAGGCGACGCGGGAACGTACGCCTGAGTGGAGCGCACGCACTGGCGTGAGCTGACCCCAGCAGCCGTCGGCAGCAGGGCCCGCGCGTCAACGGTGCCGACGTACCGGCCCGGCCCGAAGCGGCGGCGTCGAGTCGCGCGTCGGGGCCTCACCGGAATCATGATGTCTGACAGTGATGTTCACTGGGCTAGAGGTGACCGTAGGTTGCTGCGGTGCGGCGGCCGGGGCGTGGGTGCGCAGCCTCGAGTAGGCGGCCAGCACCTGTTGCAGACGGGTGTCGGCTTCCTGTGCCGACATGGGGTCGCGCGTGTCGGGGTGAGTCGCGAGCAACCGGGCACGAAACGCACGGACGATTTCGGCCTGCGACGCGCCGGGCGACACTCCCAGCACGGCGTACGGATCTTCACTGTTCACCGCATTCTCCTGCATGAGAAAGCGCCTGAAGCGGGGCCGGGGGTTCCCGGCCCCGCCGCTCAGATTGGGCGTTTGGTGTCGTAGCCGCCGCGCGTGCTCAATGCCATGTCGATGGCAGGTCGCAGTGACCGGCGTCTGTCGGTCTGTGCGCTTCGACGTTATGAGACCTGGGCGGCTTGGCTGAACTTGTTCGAAATTGTTCGGAGACTTCGGAAAAGCATCACCTCCCTGCTAGTCCTGACTCATTGAGAAGCACCGTCGCACCGGGGTGCGGAGGCGATCTCTGGGTAGGCCACACGTGCGCCTGCCCTCGTTGTCTTGGTGCCACCGCGCACCCGCCCGCCGAGAGACCGAGGCCTGGGCGCGGGTCAGTGGCCGCCGCCACCGCGGTGCCTATCGGAACTCGCCGAAGCGCGGGCCTCTCACGGGTTATCGCGTCGTTCGGGTCCGCGCTCTGCTCCTCGAGAATGCGTATCCACTCAGCCTCGACGACCGCTTCGGCTTCGACGAGTGGCTCGACTGTCCATGCAATGCTCGTTGGCACGTCGCTCACCACCCGATGTCACGCGTTGACGGACTTCTTCTCGTCGCGGGTGGAGATCTGGATCCTTCGCGGCTTCGCCCTCTCCGCCACCGGGATGGTCAGCCGGAGGACACCGCCGCTGTAGTCGGCCTCGATCCGTTCGGTGTCGAGCGTTTCGCCAAGAAACAGCTGCCTGCTGAAGACACCTCGTGGGCGTTCCGCCGCAACCATTTCGCGCTCGCTGTCGAGAGCGGGGCGTTTGGCGTGCACGGTGAGCACGTTGCGTTCGACGTCGAGATCCAGCGAATCGGGGTCGACGCCGGGAAGGTCCAATTCGACGACGAACGTGTCACCCTCGCGCCACGCGTCCATCGGCATCACCGCGGGTCGGGCGGCGGTGCCCAGCACCTGCTGGGCGAGGCGATCGACGTCGCGGAATGGATCGGTGCGCATCAACATGTCTACCCTCCTCGGCCGATAGATCTGTGGCGTGTGCCATAAATTTCTTATAACACCAGATGCAGCAGTGTGCAAGGATGTTTGATGAGATTTTTGGACGGAGGGTTTATGCGTGAGGAGTCGGCGGACCGATCGGCGCGCGGCGTGTACGGCATCTCAGTCGCCGCGGAGTTGACCGGAATCGACCCGCAGACGCTGCGGCTCTATGAGCGCCGCGGACTACTCACGCCCGCACGGACCGACGGCGGGACGCGACGGTACAGCGACGACGACGTCGTCCGACTGGAGCGCATCAGCCTGCTCGTCGATGCGGGCGTCAATCTCGCCGGCGTCGCCCAGATTCTGGATCTGGAGCACCGAAACTCGTTGTTGGAAAGCGACAATGGGCATCTTCGGTCGGAGAACACCAGGCTGCGCGAACAGACCCGGACCACCCGTGACCGGCAGGGATGACGGGACCTAGTTGCAGCCCCTGGTGTCGAGGAGCGAGCATGGCCCCACGGGACCGCGATTGTCCGGCGGCGGGTTCGGTCCGTCCCAGATCATCGGGCCCACGTTGCCCTGGCCCCAGTTGACGATGTAGAAGGTGTGGCAGATGTTCCAGTCCCAGTTGGGCGGACCGGGAGAATTGAAGGGACCACCCGGTCCTCCGCCTGGGTCGTCACCGGGGCACCACGTGCGTGGTTCTGACGGCGGGGCCGCCAGGGCGGGGGCCGCGCTCAGCCCCAAGGCCGCGAGCGCTGCGAAAGTTGTTGTCAGAACTGCACTTACTCGATTCATCGTGAACTCCTGTCGCCGCGGTGTTGCAGATGTGATGCCAAGCCGAATGTCTCGACAAGGGTCAGCCAATCGGTCCCCGAGACCTCGTAGTCGGCGCGCGCGGCAACAGTGGGCACACCACCGGGCCATGCGAACCGGAAGTCCAAACCCATTGCGGTGTCGCGGCATCCAACCGTCAGCGGTTCCATACCGGGAATGGTGATGCGCATCCCGGGTGACGTGGACCAGTAATCGGTCGCCGCATCGCTCATCGCATTCCCGAGGGTGGGGAACCAATGCCGCCCTTGCATCGGGCGGAACACCACCGGCTGTGCGCTCACCTGCCGGGGTGAGACGGAGGCGATGACCGCTGCGGTGGTCGGATCGATCACTCGGATCGAGTTGACGCCTATGTCGATGGCCAGCCGGGCTGTGCTGAGGGAACGGGTGAACTGCCACTGCTTACGGATCGAGAACGAGCTGATTTCCTGTAGTTTCAGCGAATTCGTGAACAGCAGGCAGCGGGTTGGTTCGTCGGCGCTTGGCCGTCGGACATCCAGTCCGCTGCGGCTGCTGACGATGGCGAGCAGCGCGTCGAAGTCCTCTGCCGACAACCAGGCGTCGACGTCAATCGGCAAGCCATAGCCCGCGTCGGGCGCATCGAGCCGAGTGCCGGCAGCGACACGTCGGTCTCGACCACCGAGAACAAATCGCTTTGAGCCGCAGTGTAAGTGCAGCGCCGTGCCCATCGTGTGGCCACCGGTCACACCCCAGGTCCCCAGTTGCGCGTCGGTGAAGGGATACACGTCGCCGGGCCGGGTGGTGACTGTAAGGGCGTCGCTCGTGGCGGAGACCACGATCTTCTTGTCTCGAGACCAACGGGTCCAGCCGTAGACACCGCCGAAGAGGAGAACAAGCAGGCTCAGCTGCAGTCCGTGCGTTGACGCTCGTTGGATCCACTCCGACCCATCCTCGGTGAGCGACTGCATGCCGAAGAACAGGGCCCAGAGCGCTCCCGTGAAGGCGAAAACCCCGACGATCGTGAACAGATATGCCTTGGCGGGGTTGTTCTGCCAGGCGGGGGTGGTGAAGGAGGCGACCTTGGATCCCCAGAAGGGTGGCTGCGCGACGAACTGGCGCGCCGCGCCTGAATTGTTGTTGGCGTTCATGTCGTGCCTCCCCTACCGCGTTTCTGTCTTGTCGCGAGTAGAGCAGCGCCACCTGGCTACCGATCCCAAGAATTCAACGCCGTCGATGCGGCTATGTCCAGGCGCGTTCATGCCAGCGCCACGCCGAGTCCGCAAGGAAGTTGCTCAGCGAGCGCGGCGGACGACCCAGCAGTCGTTCGACGTCACCGGTAATCGGTTGATTGCGGCCGAACCTGGTCAACGTGTACACGGCGGCCATGAATCCGATCGTGTCCCAGCCGACTCCACGGTGGCGCAACCGCCGCGCGAAAGCAATGAGGCTCGGATCGGTGTAGCGGATCGGGCGGCCCAGCGCGACCGTCAGCTCGGTGGCGACCTGTTTCATGGTCAGCGGGGCAGGGCCGGTCAGGTGATACACCACGTTGCGGTGGGCGGTCGTGTCGGCGAGAACCTCGGCGGCCACCTCGGCGGCGTCACGGGCGTCGATGAACGTCGTCGCACCCCGGCCGGCCGGAATGAACAGCTCCCCCGTGTCCACGATGTCGGTGCCGTGGGTGGAGATGGCTCGGTGCAGGTTCTGCATGAAGAAGCTGCACCGCAATACGGTGTACGCCATCGACGAACTCCGGAGCGCGTCCTCCACCTTGTAGTGCGGGATGAATTTGGCCCGGTCGGCGCCGAATACCGACACATAGACGACGTGGCGGCACCCGGCCCGCTCGAGCGGCGCGATTGCCGGGCAGGGGGAACAACAGGAACAACGCGTCGACGTCGGCGAGCGCCCCGGCCCATGTCGTCTGATCAAAGAAATCCAGGTAGACGCGTTCCGGAGTGCGGTATGCGGTCAGGTCCTCGTGATGTCGGCTGCCGACCCGCCACGCTCGGTCGTAGTGCGCGTCGAGCACGTCGACCAGTTCGTGGCCGACGTTGCCCGTCGGCCCGGTCACCAGCAGCATTCCAGGCCGAGCCGTCAGACCGTCCACACCGTTGTCTCCGCGACCGACCGTCGCGAAGGAACGGGACACATGACGGCGTTCGCCGGTGTGGGGCCGAGCCGAATGAGCGTCTGGGGATGGGCTTCAGCGTCGAACAGCTCGCACGCGAGCGCCAACCTTTCCCGCATGTCACTGATGGGTTCGGTCAATGCGCACGAGGCCAGCCCCATCACTGTCGCTGACAGCAGAAGATGGCTGAGCGCCTCTCCCGCGCGCAACCGCATGGTGTCGTCGTCGGTCTCGGTGGCAAGGACCAGCAGCGTACCGTCGACGGCACCGGGGCGCGGGCCGTCATCGACGTCGCCTCCGTATCGCAAGCGAATTGCGCCTTCCGGCAACCGCATCCAGTGCAGTTTGGGCACCACGCTCATCTGCACACCGTATCGGGCGGCCCGGATGAGCAGCAGCTCCAGTGTTGACGGTGGTAGGGGGGACGCCGCGTATTCGCGGCGGTCCGACCTGCGTCGCGGGATGGCGGTCGCGAGTTCGACGACAGCGTCGGTCGGGGCGCGGTCGATCAGCTCGAACGAAGCCACATGCCCGTCGTCGGGAAACCGGCGGATGCGCGCCTGCCATCCCGCTGCGGCCAAGCTCACCGCACAATGATTCAGAATCGAGCCACACCCCAGCAGAACGTCGCGCCGGCCCGCATCGCTGTCGAGACCCGCACGGCCCCAATCGGCGGCCAGGTGTAATCCTGAGCCGTCGACCTCCCAACGCCAGGGCTGCGAGTTGCGCGCCGACGGCGCCCACGCGGCGAGTTCGAGTACTCGTTGCAGCGTGGCGGTGTCGGGAAAGTCGCTTGGCAACGCCGTCTCCATCGTGACGTCCGGTGCGGGTCTGTATGGTCTCACACTCGGCGGGGCTTCAGCGGCGTTTGCGTCCCTGGCATCACCCACGATGGGCCGTCGCGCAACCACGTTCGGGCGAGGCGTAACGGGAACGCTTGCCTTTCAGCGGAATTCGTTGCCAAAAGACACGTGCCGGTTGGGTTCTCGGGACTGGTCTAGGGTTTCGGGGTTCTCGAAGTAGTCCGGATCCCGGTTGGCCGAAGCGACACCCGCCAGAACCCTGGCGATCGTGCCGTCGGCCGATTCGTCGGCTAGCGGCGTGGCGTCGTGGTGATGTGCACGTGGTCGTAGTGCCCGTAGCCCGATCCGGCCGGCCCGGACGGCGTGTAGTAGGTGCCGCGCCAGATCACATCCTGGAGCCCGAACCGCCCCGCATTGGCCATCGCGAACGCCATGATCTCGTCCCCGAGCGCGATGCCCTCGGGGGTTTCGGCGTTGGGAATCATGATGTCGATCGCCAGGCCGCTCGGATGCCACGGCTTCGAGTCAGGCCGGACACCGCCGATCTCGGCGATCTGGGGAAACCGTTGGCTGACGGCGCGGGCCGCGAGGATGGTGTTGGGCTGCAACCCGGCCTCGTACGCGACGCCGACCGGCAGTGCGTCGGGGTTGTCGGGAATGGCCGCAGGCGGAGGGACAACCGCGGCCGGAGGCGGGGCGGGCATCATGTTGAGCATCGGATCCGCCGGAGGGGGCACAGCCGCCGGGGGCGGCGGCGGCAGGGCGGCCGCGACGTCGACCGCCGCCTGCTGAGCGGGCGTCAACGCCTCGTACTGCGCCTCCGCGGCGATGATCTGTCGCTGCAGTTCTTTCCACTTCGCCTGCAGGTCGGCGTGCACCGCGGCGGAGCGCTCGGCCGCCACACGGGTCTCAGCGGCCGATGTCTCCGACGCCTTCGCAGCGGCGGCCGCGCGCTCACGCGCGACTTGATAAGCCTTCATCTGATCGGCCGCCTGTGCGGTGATGACCCGCTGCAGCGACAGCCCGTCGATCAGCTCTTGCGGGGAGCCTGCGGTCAGCACTGCCGTCATCTGCCCGGTGCGTCCGCTCATATACGTCATTGCCGCCACTTTGTCGGCTGCGGCCTGGTTGGCGGCGAGCTGAGAATTCGCGGCATCGAGGGCTGCCAGGTTGGCGCGATGGCGGTCTTCGGCCGCGGTCTGGGCCGCCAATTTGTCCTCGGCGTCATGTTGGGCGTTGGTGACGGCTTCACGAGTCTGAATGGCCTGGCTGGACAATTCTTCGAGCTTGGCCAGCGCGTCAGCCGCCGGGTCTGCCTGCACTCCCGCGATCGACATCGCCAGCACTAGGACCGCGGCCGCAAATCCGCCCACTGTTCGCCGAAGAGGGTGGCGCGCCGGACTCATACGGACAGTCACGATCCTTCGTTGCAAGCCCCCCGGCTACAAGCGTCTCGGACAGGGTATGAACTGGCACCGTCGATGTCCACTCCCGGTATTCGTTCGCGGCCGTGAACAGAGCTGTCGGTCACCACGGGTAGACGGCGCCGGTGTCGCCGACTAATTCTGCCGTGGGTCCGTCGTCGCCGATCAGGGCCATCGCCACCGCCACCTTCGCGCCGTGTCCTGTCGAATGGTCTCCCGCAGCGAAAACTTCACTCGTCCGGACGGAACCAGGATCGCCATCGTGTGCGAGCGGGTGACGTGAGCGCTGCCGATTTGCGGTGAACCGGCACGATGGAACGGATGGACGTCTTGGTGGTCGGCGCCGGACCGGCCGGAATGGCTTTGGCGGGCGCGTGCCGCCGCGTCGGGTTGACCACGGGGTTGCTCGACCCGGCCCCGCAGCGGCCGTGGCTGGCGACCTACGGGATGTGGAGCCGAGAACTCCCGGCCGATCTGCCCGCGTCCGTCGTCGCGGCGCGGGCCGCCGGTCGCGCGATCGCGGTGACCGAACACGATCTGGGCTGGGAGTACGCCGTCTTGGACGTGCCCGCGCTGCACTCCCACCTCAGCGATCGGCTGACCGGGGTGGATGTTCGGGTCGGGCGAGCGGTGGGGTCGCCGGAGCGCGGGGTGGTCGCGCTGGCCGACGGCTCACGCATCCGGGCCTCGGTCGTCGTCGATGCAGCCGGGCGGTGGCGGCCACTGGCCGCTACCGAGAAGCGCGGCATCCCGGCCGAGCAGACGGCGTACGGGCTCGTCCTCGACGAGGGCGCGGTGGCGTCACTGGTCGACGCTGGGGCGGCGCTGTTCATGGATTGGCGCGCCGACCACGGAGAAAGCGGTTGGCCGACGTTTCTCTACGCGATTCCACTGGGCGGGGGCAGGGTGCTCGTGGAAGAGACCTCGCTGGCACGGCGACCCGGGCTGCCGCTGTCGACGCTGCGGCGGCGGCTGCACGCCCGGCTTGAACGCCGAGGTGTCTCCATCCCGAAAGACGTTCGCGACGAGAAGGTTTCGTTCCCAGTGGACGATCTACGCCACGACGGGAAAGGGGTGCTGGGTTTCGGCGCGGCCGCACCGCTCATCCACCCTGCAACCGGATACAGCCTGGCCGCGTCGTTTCGCCTCGCGCCGCAGGTGGCTGACGCGATAGCCGCAAACCTTCCCGACCCGGGCCGGGCGCTGGCGGCCGCCCACCGAACCGTGTGGTCGCCGTCGGCAAAGGCAATTCACCGTTTCCGGCGGATCGGGTTGGAGGCGCTTCTGAGCATGCCGCCCGACGAGGTCCCCGGTTTCTTCGAAACATTCTTCGCCCTCCCCGAACGGCACCGGTGGACGTATCTCACTGCGCGCGACGACGTGGGCGGAACGGCGTCGGCGATGAATTGCCTTTACTGGGCGTCCAACTGGGGGTTGCGCCGCCACCTCGTCGCGTCGGCCGTGCGCCGCCCTCTACGGAGCAACGACGTCACGGCGTGACCTCACCTCGGTGGACCTAGTGCGGTGACGGGCTGGCCAGCGCGGCTCAAACAGCGACCGCGGTGCCACAGACGCCGCAGACCTCGAACTGCCGGCGTTTCCAGCGCGCAACCGGGACGAAGAACAACGTCAATTGTTTGAACTCTCGCATCCGCGCCCACTGCGTTGTGTTGTGGCAGCGCGGACAGGCGCGAACCTGTCCGGCGCCAAGGTGCTTCTGCTTGGTGCCGTAACCGAAGATGAAGAACAACACAACACCACCGTAGGCGTACCGGCGCCACCAACCCGCTAGGCGAGCGAACCGTTGGTTGAGCCAGCTGCTTCCAGCAGTTCGGTGAACGCGCTGACGAACGCCTCGGTGAGTTCGTGCGCGTCACGAAAGATGTTCTTGTCGGCCAACGCTGCGACGCTCAGCTGGTCGGCATAGCTCCATACCGTCATGTTCAGCCCAGCGCCGGCAGCGAGCGGTCCCACCGAATAGAACTCGGTCACCACCGCGCCGGCGGTGCTGACCCGTTCGCGAGGCCCGGGGACGTTGGACACGATCAGATTGAACAGCTGATTGGGAGCCTCGCGCCCTGACATCCAGCGAAACGTCGCCCGTGTGACGGCCGGCGGCACGAACTCCAGCCACTGACCCACCAGAGTGGGGCCGAGCAGCTGGTGATCCTCCTTGGCGATGAATGTGGAAGTACGGATAAGCCGCAGCTGCTCCATCGCGTCCTCGGCCTGAACTGGAAGCGAGACCAACAACGTGGCCAACGCGTTGCCACTGATCCTGTCCGGCGACGTGTCCGTGGCGGTGGGAACCGACGCGATGAGCGGCCGGTCGGTGGGTTCACCGTGGTCGAGTAACACGCGCCTCAATGCGCCAGCCGTCGTCGTCAACACCAGGTCGTTGATCGTCACGTCCAGCCTCTTGCTGAGGGTCACCACTTCGCCCAGCGGGACGCCGGCGCTCGCAAAAACCCTTGCGGCCGAGAGCTTTTGATTGAAGAAGGTGGGCGGCGGCTTGAACTTGGCGGCCAGTTCCGGATGGCGGTCACGCTGCCTGACACGTGACTGCAGCCGGTAGGCGCCGATCAGTCCTGCCCGCACCGCCGCAGGCAACGCCCGCAGCCGCGCGAAGTGATCCCGCACCGCGAATCGCACGACTTCGACAGACGGCGGCGGACCCGAGGTCGGGCTGGTGCGGCTCGGCTCCGATTCGGTGTCGAATCCCTTCATTGCCCGCGCCATGAGATTGGCGGAGGCGACGCCATCGGCGAGGACGTGATGCACCTTGCCGATGACCGCGACCCGCTGATCTGCCAAGCCTTCGGCGTAGAAGAACTGCCACAGCGGGCGGCTGCGGTCGAGGGGTGTCCCGGCGATGGTGCCGATCACGGCGTCGAGCTCGTATCGGCCGCCGGGCGCTGGGACCTGCACGGGCTGCAGGTGATAGTCGAGGTCGAGTTCGGCGTCCTCTCGCCAGATCGGGCGATGCAGACGCCAGGGGGTCTTCACCAACTGATAGTGCAACGGCTCCAGAACGTCGAGGCTGGTGCGGAAGACATCGCAGAACGCGTCAAACGTCGCCTCGCCTTCGAAGCCCGTGGTGTCGACGATGGCCACCTTCAGGGTGTGCTGATGCACGTTCGGCGTCTCGCTGCTCAACAACAACAAGTCCCACCCGCTGAGTCGCTTCACCGCCGCTCCTCCCCTCGCCCGGAGGCCTTGCGCCACTACCTGGCGGTGCGCTCGGCGACGCGCGGCGATGGAAGTCGGCGGTGGACCGATTCGATCGCCCGCCGAAGTCCGGGGACGAAAACAGCCGGCTGCAAGGTGCACCCCGCGTGGCCGGCCTCGACCGTCACCATCTCGGCGTCAGGTATGTGAGTTGCCAGCCACTTCTGCCGCTGGACGCCGAATGCTCGATCTTTGGCAGTCACCAGAACCGATGTGGGGACATCGATATCGCCGACCCATGTCGTCGAATCGAACCGGACCACCTCGGCGATCGCGCGGGTGATGCCCCCCGGCGAGGTGGCGCGGAACTGACTCAACACCCACTGATGATCGGGGAGCAGTCCACCCGTCACCGCTGCCGAGGGCCCGCAGCGGCGGGGCGTCGGGCCGAGTGCCTCGATCAGCGAGGCGAACAAGCCGGTGGCCAACCGTTCGTAGCGAGCGCGGCTAACGGCTGCCGCAGCGGCGCACAGCACCAGTCCGTCGACCCGTTCGCGATGTCGTTTCCACACCAGTTGCGCGACGAGCGACCCCATCGAGTAGCCGACCGGCACGAAACTGCGGATGCCCAGGGCATCGGCGACTGCCGCGACGTCGTCAGCACAGTCCTCGAGCAGGACGCGGGGCGCCGAGATACCTTGCCCGTGGCAGCGCTGGTCGAACACCACGACGCGGCCGAACTCTCGCACCACGTCCAAGGCGGGGTACCACGTCATGAGCCCCGTGCAGGCCAGCGAATGCAGCAGCAGGTGCGCCGGCCCGTCCGATGGCCCCGAGTCATAGACATACGTGCTGCCCCGATTGGGCAGATCAATGACCCGCCCTTCCGGAATCCGACCGACCGGTGCCAGCGCGGGCACCTTCGGAAGCCGCGGCAGCGTAAGACCTCGAAGAGGCCGGGAGCCATTGATGGCTCCATTCAAACACTCTGGAGAAGCCGAACCGGGTTCATCGGCCGCGAAATCGGAGAAGCAGCCTGGTCCAGACGGCCTGCGCGTTCAGTCGGCACGTTTTTCGGGGCTCGCCGCGGGAACACGGTGCTGAGGTCGTCAGAAGGGAATGCCCATGCTCACAGCTGTGCTGTTCGGGCTGGCGGCGTCTAGCGCGTTGGTGATCGGTGCGGCCATTGGCGCACGATGGGATCTGCCCAAGAAGGTGACCGGCGTATTGCTCGCTTTTGCCAGTGGCGCCCTCATCTCCGCGCTGGCCTTCGAACTGTTCGAAGAGGCCTTCCATCTGGGCGGAGCGCTGCACTCCGGCCTCGGCCTGCTGGCCGGAGCGGCTTCGTTCGTCATCGCGGACAGTCTGCTCGATCGTTACGTCAGTGGACATTCCGGTCCGGAGCAACGTGAAGTGGTCACCGAGGGGGCTCGCCGAGGTGTTGGGCTGGCGCTGCTGGCCGCGGTGACTTTGGACGGCGTGCCCGAAAATCTGGCGTTGGGTGTCTCGTTGGTCGGCGGGGCGTCTGTTTCGCTGTTGGTGGCGATTTTCTTCTCCAACTTGCCCGAATCGCTAGTTGGCGCGATGTCGATGCGCCATTCCGGTATGAGCGCTCGCGCTGCGATCGGTGTCTGGATGGCGTGTGCGGCGCTGCTGGCGGCAGCGGTGGTCGTAGGCAGGTTTACCGCCGGACACTTGAGCGATCCCGTGTTGGCGGTGGCGCTCGCATTCGCTGGTGGCGCGGTGCTGGCGTCACTAGCCGACACGCTGATGCCCGAAGCGTTCGAACATGGCCGGCCACTCAACGCGTTCGCCACCGCGGGCGGATTCTTCCTGTCCTTCATTCTCGCCGGCTGAATTCGGCGAGCTGCCGCGCCTCGTTTGTCATGCGATCGGGGATCTCCGGCGAACGAATTTACGCGCGAGGCAGTTTCGTCGACCTTGCTCGCGGGCATCTGCGTGGCGAGGCCCAGAGCGCTGGGTCACCGACAAGGCGTGAGGACGTGAGGCTGTGACAGGACCCGACCGCAGCTCGCCAGAACCGTCGATCATCGGCGTTCTGGTGGGGCGCCGCCGTCGATGAACGACCAGGTCGAAATGACGCGTGGGCCGTCGTGGCTCAAGTGGTGGATCGGGGCGATTGGTGGGCTGCTGGCTGGCCTGTTGGTGAGTCGATGGCGGAATCGGTCGCCCAGAGACTCGGTCACCGGGCTGGGCGCCACGTCCGTCGAGAGAACGCTGACCGCACCTGCCCACCCCGCACCTGACCGTGATCTTCCCGAACCCGACGCCAATGAAGACACCAAAGATGCCCCCGACCCAGAAGACCCCTCCAAGCCAGATTCACCCACCGATCTCAAGAAGCGTTCGGTGTTGTTCGTGCTCCGCAAAACAGCACGAGAGTTCAGCACCGACCAGTGCACCGACCTGGCCGCAGCCCTCACGTATTACGCCGTGCTCTCGCTGTTCCCCGCCTTGGTGGTCGTGGTCTCCCTGCTCGGCGTGTTCGGTCAGGGGCAGCGCACGACCGAGGCGGTCTTGCAAATCGTGGATGACCTCGGCCCGGCCTCAGCGGTTGACACGCTGCGCGCCCCGATTCAGCAATTGGTCGAGTCCCCGTCTGCCGGCTTCGCGCTGATCGTCGGTATCGCCGGCGCGTTGTGGTCGGCGTCGGGTTACATCGGCGCCTTCGGTCGCGCCATGAACCGGATATATGAAGTGGAAGAAGGCCGACCGGTCTGGAAGTTGCGGCCGATTCAGTTGGCGGTGACCCTGGTCGGGCTCGTCGCCGTGGCCGTGGTGGCGTTCATGCTCGCGGTCAGCGGACCGCTCGCCCAGGCGGTCGGCGACGCCATCGGAGCAGGCGAGGTCGCGCTGACGGCCTGGAACATCGGGCGCTGGCCGATCGTCCTGATCTTCGTGATCTTGGCGGTCGCCGTCTTGTACTACTCCTCCCCCAACGTCAAGCAACCAAAGTTCCGGTGGATCAGCATCGGGGCCGGGGTGGCGATACTGGTCTGGGTTCTGGCGTCGGTCGGGTTCGGCTTCTACGTCGCCAACTTCGGCAGCTACAACAAGACCTATGGTGCGCTGGCCGGAGTCATCGTCTTCCTACTCTGGTTGTGGATCACCAATTTGGCATTGCTATTCGGAGCCGAACTGGACGCCGAACTCGAACGCGGCCGCCAACTGCAGGCAGGCATCCATGCCGAACGCGATCTGCAACTGCCGCCCCGCGACAGCCGGGTCGCCCTCAAGAATCAGGCCAAAGAAGAACAGGACGTCGAACGTGGCCGCGCCCTACGGGAATCTCGCGGCCAAGACGACGGCTAATCGGCAGGCGCTTTACCGGCTACTCGAGCCCGTCGCCAGCGCTCGACGCTCCTTTAGCGCGTCGAGCAACCGATGTTCAGCGTCTTCGCCCGGCTTGATACGCGTTGGGATGCGAAGTAGAAAGAACGCGCCGAGCGCCCACCAGGCACCGAACAGGATCCACGGCGGCACGTCGAGGAACGCCGGCATGCCCGGCAGGTAGAGGCTCAGCAGCCCAACGCACAGCACGACGGCGGCGCCGCCGATCAGCAGGCCGCCGTTCCCCTTGCCCCCCACCCGGAGCGGTCGGTCCATCAGCGGCTCCCGGCGGCGCAGGACGACGAAGACGACCGCCACCAGCAGGTAGGCGATGACGATGCTGGGAGAGCCGGAGTCGACGAGCCAGCCGAGCATCGCCTCGCCGAGGAACGGGGCGACGAAGGACAGGCCACCGACGAACAGCAGTGCGTTGATCGGGGTGCGGAACTTCGGGTGCAGCTTGCCGAACCAGGCGGGCAGCATGCCCGAGCGCGCCATCGAGTACATCAGACGCGAGGCGCCGAGCAGCAGCGAGTTCCACGACGTGAGGATGCCGGCGATGCCGCCCGCGATCAGGAGCTTCGCCATGAAGTCGCTGCCGAACATCGCGCCGAACGCGTCCGCGGTGGCGATATCCGCCTCCCCGAGCTCGGCGGCGCTCATCGCCGACGAGGTGGTCAGAATGGTCATGACGTACCAGATGGAGGCCAGGAACACGGCGATGACGACCAGGCGTCCGATCTGACGCGCAGGGATGTTCACTTCCTCCGCGGACTGCGGGATGACGTCGAATCCGACGAACAGAAAGGGCACCACGACGAGAACGGCGAAAAACCCTGCGGTGCCGCCGGTGAAGAGCGGCTCCATGTTGTTCGTCGAGCCGCCGGTGAAGGATCCGACAACCAGCATCAGGCCGATGACCAGCAGCAGCACCACGACGAACGTCTGTGCCACACTCGCGAACTTGACGCCGAGGATGTTGATCGTGGTGATGATCGCCGCGGCGATCGCGCCGACCAGTGCCCAGGTGAGATAGACCTGGCTGCCCGCGACCTCCCACAACGGAACCTGGTTGAGGCCGGGAAATAGATACAGCGCGGTTCTGGGCAGAGCCACCGCCTCGAACATCACGATGGTCACGTAACCGCCGACGATGCCCCACGAGCCGACGAACGACCACCGGGGTCCCATGCCGCGAAGCAAAAAGTTGTGCTCACCTCCGGCCTTGGGCATGGCCGCCGTGAGCTCGGCGTACGTCAATCCGACCACGCCCATGATCGCCCCGCCGGCGAGCATCGCCAGCACCGCGCCGAGCGAGCCCGCAGACCCGATCCAGTCTCCGGTGAGCACCACCCAGCCGAATCCGATCATGGCACCAAAGCCGAGGGCTAATACATCCCAATTGCCGAGGACCTTCAGCAGAGAGGCGTCTTCGGTTTTATCGACTGCGTTTCTCTCCATTGAGAACACACCTTTCAGGTGCTCGTCTTGGCTACCGCTAAGGGCTGAACTCAAGCTAGCCGATTGTCGGTCCTCGTCGATTGCCAAACGGCGCAAGCAGCAGGGCGATGGGAATGCGTGGCCTCGGGTTTCGACCAGCCGTGCCACCGGGCGATTTCAGCCGGCTGTCAGCGAGACGAGCTCTGCGGATTCACCCAGCGCCACTGTCGGGTGGAGCATTCCTGGGCATCGGGAACGCGATCCCGCACTGCCGCAACCACACCCGGCCACCACTGCTCGTCGTAGTCGTCCCCGGAGAGCCATCCGCCCGGCGCCACCTTCGGTAGCCAGCCGTCAATGTCGGCGAGCACGCTGTCGTACTCGTGGCGGGCGTCGAGGTGAACCCAGGCCAGGGACCCGTCGGCGAAGAGCGCGGCGGCCGCCGGTGACGGGCTTACCAAGAGGTGTACCCGGTCGGCGAAACCACACGCGATGACGTTGCGGTGCAACTGCCCGGCCAGGGTGCCGCCCCCATCGGCGACGGCGGCGGCATGAGAGTCCTTGTCCGCGGTACCCTCGCGTCCGCTGCCGCGGCAGTAGTCGACGCCGACCACGGTGAAGTCGCGATTCGCCTCGCGCACCACCTCGGCCAGTGAACACAGACTGCGACCCAGGTAGGAGCCGACCTCGACGAACGTGCTGCCGTCCGCGAAGGTGGTCACCGCCTCCTCCTGCAGGTCACGCCAGCCGAACCAGCCGTGGATCTGCGACCAGTGCGATATCGGTGCATTGTGGTCTTCGGCCTGTGGATTCACGTGTCAGATCCTTTCGGCAGGACCCGAGGGTACCGTCAGTTCCCAAACTCGTTGTCACTGTGCGGTTCTTACGGCGCGCTCACGCAGAGCGTCACACATGTGCTCATTGATTTGTCTTATCTCGTCCTGTCTTTATCGACCGCTTCGTGAGGGACCGAACCCTCGTCTCCTGCGTCGTTTAGGCGTCCGCGTGGCGATACTCGACAGGCTGTCGTCACCAGCATGAGTCAGTACAGTCGAAATCATCATGGTAAAGAAGCCCAGCATTCGCCAATTGGCGCTCGTTCTAATGGTGTTGGTAACGAGCATTGCCCTCGGATCGGCTACCGCCGTGGCCGACGAACTCGGTGACTATCGGTGGGAACGTCGCCCTCTGCTGGTGTTCGCGCCGACAGACAGCGATCCACGGCTCGTTGAAACGCTGGGCCGAATCGAGGCCAGGCGATGTGACTTTGTCAGCCGCGACATGGTGCTTGGCCTGGTGGTCACCGAGGGAAACAGCACGCTAGATGGTCAAGCCATCAACGCCGATGAGTCACAACGGCTTAGAGACCGACATGCGATCGGCGAGAACGCCTTCAGCGTCGTGCTGATCGGGAAAGATGGCGGCGAAAAACTGCGCGTCAACGAGGTACCGGACCTCTCCGCAATCTATGCGGTGATCGATGGCATGCCCATGCGAGGCCGCGAGATGAATGCCAACCCGAGTCGGTGTTGATGTCAGCTCGGCGAGGGTACCGACGTGGGCAATTCAGCGTGTTGTTCGCCTGCTTGGCGCTTCTGACGGTGTCATGCGGAAGCACTGGGCGAACCGTCGACCCAGACGAGACGACGAACGTGGCGCAGACTCCCCAATCGTCCTCGCAAGCACCCCGGCCAGAAGCACCTGGCGCCGTTCTGGTCGACCTCGACGACGCCGGCGAGGTGGCCACCTGGGCCACGGTCAACGACCCCGTGATGGGCGGCATGTCCACCTCGAGAATCGCGTTCGCCGATGGTGGTCTCGTGTTCTCCGGCAACATCTCGCTGCAGAACAACGGCGGATTCGCCTCGGCCCGCAGTCCGCAGGATCCCGATATCGGCTTACGCGCAGCGGGGGCGAAGTCGCTGCGCGTGCACGCGGTGGGCGACGGTAAGACCTACCTATTGAAGGTGGGCACTGCGGGGCAGCCATGGTCCTACGTCCAGCGCTTCGCGACCGAGGCCGCCGTCCAGCGGATCTACGATCTGCCCGTTGAGGGCTTCGAGCCGGTTGGCATGCGACTCGATCCCGCACCCGACGCGCCGCAGACTCTGGACCCGTCAAGCATCAGCCAGGTGTCGCTCTACATTCTCGACAAACAGCAAGGCCCCTTCGAACTCACTGTCAGCAAGATCGATGCCACCTCCTGATTGCCCCTCCCGCAACAGGTTCCATGGCGGCTGCGTCATTCAAGCCGGGCGTAAGAGCGGGCACGGGTCCGCTGCGCGCTGCGGTGCCTGCGGTCGTGAACGCGTGAACTAGCTTCGGCCCACTGCGATTCGAGACACAGGGATGGGCTTTGCGGCCAGTGCCCCGCCAGAAAAGGTGGCCCGATACTCGGAAGGGGACACATCGACGATCCTGCGGAAGTGCAGCCGCAGGTTAGATCCGGTTCCGAGGCCGACCTGATCCGCGATCTGGTCGACGGACAGCCGCGTGCTCTCCAGAAGCTCTCGGGCGGCGTCGACCCGAGCGCGCAAGATCCACTGCAACGGAGTGCTGCCGGTCTCTTCGGCGAAGCGACGCAGGAACGTACGCGGCGACATTCGCGCGTGCGCCGCGAGATCATCGATGGTGAGCGGCTGGTCGAGCCGCGCCATGACCCATTCGCGGGTCGCGGCCAGAGTGTCACCCCGGGGCGCGGAGCTGTTCTTCGGCAGATACTGGGCTTGCCCTCCGCTCCGATGGGGCGCAGTCACGAGGCCGCGGGCAATCTCGTTCGCCGCGGTGACACCGAGGTCGCGTCGCACGATGTGCAGGCACAGGTCGAGTCCGGCGGCGGCACCCGCCGAGGTGAGGACGGGTCCTTCGTCGACGAAGAGCACGTTCGGCTCGACCGTGATCTCGGGGTATCGCTCCGCCAGCTGCTCGGCCGCGTCCCAGTGCGTCGTCGCACGGAGACCGTCGAGCAGGCCGGCCTCGGCGAGGGCGAAGGCGCCGTAGCAGATCGACGCGATCCGCACGCCGCGCGATGCCGCGCTCCGAAGTGCTTCGTGCACCTTTGTCGGTACCTGTCGACCCGCCGGTGCGTAGCCCGGGACGATGATCGTGTCGGCTCCGGCCAGCGCCTCCAAGCCGCGAGAGACGGCGTACCCGAAGCCCCCGTGAGCCGGCACCGTTCCAGCATCAACCCCGCAGAGCGAAACGTCATAGGGAAACCCCGTCTCGGGATGGAACACCTCCGCCGGGATGCCGACGTCCAGGGGAAGAGCACCGTCGAGCACGAGGACCACAACGTGATGGGGTCGGCTCACCACAGAAACGCCTCGCTGTCACTATCCTCGCGCATATTGGCAATCTTGCCACTGGAGCATGCATCGCCGATAGCGAACACTGAGAGGACATCCGTTCGGGCGCGGTCGCGCCGACACTCCAGATGGGGAGTTCTGATCATTGCTGACACCATGAAGGCCGTCGTCCTCGCCCGTTTCGGCGGTGCCGACGCTTTCGAACTGCGCGCCGTCCCCGTACCGAATGTCCAACCCCGCCAGGTGCGGGTGCGCGTCCATGCGACCGCCGTCAACCCGCTCGACTTTCAGATCCGTCGCGGAGACTACGCAGACTACGTCCCACTCCCTGCGATCATCGGACACGACATCTCCGGCGTGATCGAGGAAGTCGGTTCTCACGTGACCGAGTTCCGCGTTGGCGACGAGGTCTACTACACACCCCAGATCTTTGGCGGCGCCGGTTCGTATGCCGAACAGCACGTTGCCGACGTCGATCTGGTCGGCCGGAAGCCGGAGAATCTCAGCCACCTCGAGGCGGCCAGCCTGACACTCGTCGGCGGGACAGTGTGGGAGGCCCTCGTGACGCGAGCTCAGCTCACCGTGGGTGAGACCATCCTCATCCACGGCGGTGCGGGGGGCGTCGGCTCGATCGCGATCCAGATCGCGAAGGCGATGGGCGCACGCGTCATCACCACCGCGAAAGCGGCCGACCATGACATCGTGCGCTCGCTCGGAGCGGATGCGATGATTGACTTCACGATGATCGACTACGTGGACGCCGTTTCTGAGATGACGCGAGGCCAGGGAGTCGACGTCGTCTTCGATACCATCGGCGGCGACGCGCTCACGAGAAGTCCACTGACGCTTGCAGACTCCGGTCGCGTCGTCAGTATCGTCGACATCGCGCAGCCGCAGAATCTCATCGAGGCGTGGGGCAAGAACGCCGCCTATCATTTCGTCTTCACTCGGCAGAACCGCGGCAAGCTGGACGCACTCACCAACCTGATCGAGCGCGGTCTCGTGAACCCGGTCATCGGCGCGACCCTGCCGCTCGCGAGGATGGGCGAGGCTCATGAGCTCTTGGAAAACAGGCGGTCGTACACACTTCACGGAAAGGTCGCGATCGACGTGGCAGGCGACACTGTCGCGCTGCCCGCTCGCGTCTAGTGGGCCGACGTTGCACCATCGACCCCTGTGTCGGCGGACGGAGACCTCCGCCCGGCGGATCATTTCAAACGAGTTCGACGAGTGTGTCCGTGTTGTCGGCCACTGCTCCGAACGTTGCGTGGACACGGATCTGTCGGTCGGCAGATCCATATGTCGCACAGACGATTCCGCAGGCTTGGGTGTCGATTCGGCTGGAGATCACCGGCGAGCGTTGCATGAGCGCGACACCGGTTTCGACGATGTGTGCTGCGGCGACCGACTCGACTGAGTCGGCGGGTGTACCGCGGCTTACGACAGACAGGAGCGCGTGTTCGACGGCGGGGCGCATCGCCCCGTCGGGCATTTCGGCGGTTTCCCATGCGCGTAATGCTGCATGCATGGCCGGGCAGTCGTCGTGGCCGAGGGCAACGATCAGCGGAACCTCAAGCGTCTCAACGGCGTACTCGATGCTGCCCAGCACGCTGGTGTCGAGGAGATGCCCCCAGGTACTGATGTCGATCAGCGAGCCCGAGGGCTGGCTGAACACCTCTTCGTTGGAGAAGTGGATGTCGGAGCATCGGAAGACCGCGGCGATGGGTTGATTTGGTAGCTGCCCGAACAAACTTCGGTTGCCCGCGCGTAGTTGCTCCCAGGCGAGAAGTGGGGTGGTCATGGTGGTGTCCTTTCCTTTGTTGTCAGTTGAAATACTCGGGGCGGCTGACATAGGTTTCTGTCACGAACATCACGCCCGATGAAGCGTCCAAAAGCGGACGCAGACCGGCGAGCAGTGCCTCGACTTTGCTGTCGGGCACCACGGTGATGATCAGTTCGAGGGTGGCCTGCTGGTTGAACAACAGTCGGCCTTGGTGGAAACCGTGATGACCAAGACCGGAGACACCCGACAGGCTGGTGTAGCCGGTGGCGCCGACGCTACCGATGAGTTCTCGGACGGCCGGCGCATCGTTTCCGGTCACGACGACCTCTATCTTCGTCATTTTGGTGAGAACAGGTGTCATCCGATCATCTCCTCGTTGTAAACGGTTTCGCGACACTGGGTTTCGGTCCAGTCCTGCCAGCCGGCTCGAGTCCAGCGTTGCCAAGGGTCGGTGGCTTGTTCGCGGGCGGCCAAGCAGACCCAGTCGTTACCAAACATCTGTTGCAGAATGGGATTGCGCGCGACGACCACGTCGATGCGTTCAAGAGGTGCCTGCACGATCGCGAGTAACCGTTGCGGCTCGTGCACAAGGCGGTCCTGATGTGCGACCGACTGCCACGGAAGGCCCAGGCGTAAGTCGCCGACGTGGCCGGCGACGACTCCGGCGTTTCCGACGACGTTGTGCACAGTCTTGGTGCCTGCGCCGAATACATCGGGGGCGACGGTGGAGAAGTAGTACTGGCAGTTGATCCATTGAGCCACCACGAGTGGCGCGGTGAGGATCGTTTCCAGTGCAGTGCCGTCGGGGTCGATGGCGGCGTCGTAGGAGTGCAGGAAGGTGCGTCGTTGTAGGTCGATGCCGCGGGTCAGTTCCCTTGGCGCGATGATGAATGCGGCGTTTCCCGCCAGCGCCCATTCGGGGTAGACCTGGGCCCAGTCCACCGATCGGCGTCCGACGTGTCGTCCCGCGGCGCGCGGTGACATGCTGCGGGCGCCGGGCAGTGTGGTGCAGCGTTCGGCGGCCAGGGCACGGCCGGCGCGGGCGAGGTCTGCTTCGAGACGGTCGATATCGGCGCGGTGGCTGGGGGGAATGAGGTGCGTGTCCAGGACGGTGACCCGATCGGTGGCCGTGTCATGTAGAGCCGCCACGACGCGGGTGTGTTCGGGTATGGCGATGCCCATCGAGCGCAATTCGCTGCGCACATCGGCCTGGTTGAGGATCAGCGCGGCGGTGCGCGCGTTAGGACCGCCGCCTTGACCGCCACAGGCGCCGCAGTCCAGCGAAGCCTGGTAAGGATTGTTCTCGGTGACGCTGTGGTGGCCGCACAACACGATCAGGCGACCGAACTCTGCTGTCAGTCCGATGGTTTTGAGGGTCACTTGCGCGAAAAGAACCCGTTCGGCGAGCGACATAGATTCCACGTTCAGTTGAGTCTTTGCGGAGGGCGCTATTGCGTTACGCAGCGTGCGCCGTAGGTTGCCGACGGCGGTGGGGGTCAGGGTTTTGGCGACCGACAGTGGGGCCGCGATCCAGCCGGCGGCTTCGGCGAGAACATAGGGCGCTGCCAGCGACTCCTTTGCGGCGTGAAAAGCTGATTCGACCCCGGCCAGGTCCCTGGTTCCCGTTACTCGGCGGGCGGCTTCGCTGTTGGCTCTGGGTGCCGGTTGCTCGGCCACGTGATGCCTGGGCGCGATCAGCACCGGGCACAGGTCGGCCGGTTCTCCACCCAACAGATCGCTGAATCGGATGGCCACGGCGAAGAAGCCGGCGAACCCGAAGGTCTGATATCCGCCGCACGCTTCGAGGCGCCGACGCAGTCCCTCCGAGCGGGTGTCGATACAGGTGACGAAGTGCGTATGTGCGGGGGGCGAGGCGGGCGGCCGATGCGATTGCAGCTTGCCCAGTAGCTGGTCGCGGTAATGGTCCTCGAAGGCGCTCTGCCACAAGATGACTCGAACAGGAACCGGTGCTGCGGACAGAATTCGCGCGGCTGTGACGATCTCGTTGTCCGTCGCCTCAGTGATGCCCCACACGCGCAGCAGGTGCTCGACGCGCTGCCTGGCGGTTGGCGTCGCTTGCCCCGGGGGCGCTGTCGCACCTTGCCAATTGTGGTGCTGCATAAGCGCCGCTTCGTAACTCAACCGCATCGCCTGGTACTGCAACAGGTCGATGCCGACGCCTCGGTCACCGCACCATTGCACATGCGCAGCCCAGCCGGGCAGTCGCGTCAAATGGGCTTGCAGATAGGTGATCCGGGCGTCGTCGTCGACGCCGAGGGCGTCCAAGGCTTGTAGCGCGGCGTCGTCGGGACGTTCGGCGACGCCACGCAGTGCGGTGCGCGCGGTCCGCGGCAGAGTCCGGTCACCGGGCGCGAGGGTGCGCCACGCCGCGTAGAAGCCACGTTCTCGCCCGGGCATCGGCCAGCTGGCGTGGCCCAGGAACGCCGCCGACCACTTCGAGGTGAGCGCGTCGACGGTGTGGGCCACGTCGGGGGCGAGTTCCTCAGCGCGCAGGCGGTAGCGCCGGATCGGGTCTGGGCACGGCTGGCCATGCAGCAGATCGGCCCGCAGCAGATCGGTGGCGGTGAGGGTGCGCTCGGCCAGTCGCAGATCGGGTTCCTCGGCCAGGATCGGGTAACGACGCAGCAGCGCCTTGTCCAGATCGGTGTCGGTGATCCGTCCGCGGCGGTACAGGGAGCGAAAGGTGCTTTCCGGCAGAGTGCCAGGCGTTCCGTATAAGTCGCCCGCCCGCCGGATGGCCTGTTCGAACGGCATCTCTTGCAGACCTGCGAGAGGGTTGACGGCGATGAACGTGCTCAACGGGTAGTGGGTGGGTAGCACACGTGCAGACAGCCGGATATCGCTGCGAAGCCGGGCGCGGCGGGAATCGGTTGAGGTCGAGGCGGTTTCGGTCATCGGCGCGCTCCTGATGTGGTGGGGTTGATGGTTCCGACGCTGAGGGCGTTGGTGTAGACGAGGCGGTGCGCAGGGTTGGCCGGAGAAGACATCCGCACACCCGCAAGGGCAGCGAGCAGGATCACCGCCGTCCCGACGACCGCCCACACGACGGGTGGCGGAACTGTGGCGGCGGGCAGTGCCGGGGCGAGAAAAGCGCTGACCGCGTTGATGATTGCGACATAGGCCAAGGCGGCAAGCAGCAGAAAAGCCGCGGCACTGAGCGCGCCGGTGACGTCGGGCCGGCGTTGCAGCCAACCCCAGGTGACGGCGGCCCCGGTCACCCACGCGAACAACAGCAGGGCCTGTTCGGCGTGGTGAGGGGTCCCGCTGGGAACCAGCAGCGTAGCGACGGACAGCGTGATCGCCGGCAAAGCGAGCGCGCAGACCGCGGACAGCCATCGGCGACGTCCGGTCATCCGGGGCGCGGCCGGCAGTGCCGCGTGCCGGCGGCCACGCGCGATCGCCGAACCAGAGGACAAGAACAGGGTGGCTTTGTAGAAGCCGTGGGCAATCAGGTGTAACACCGTGGCCGCCCACAGACCCAGTCCGCAGGTCAACATCATGAAACCCATCTGGGCCATCGTCGAATAGGCGAGTGCGCCTTTGATGTCCGGCTTGACAAGCATGATGGCCGCGCCGACGGCCATGGTGGCGGCTCCGGCAGTGACGATGAGGACGGCCGCTAACGCGGGACTGGGCAGCGGGCTCAGCCTGACCAACAGAATTCCGCCGGCGTTGACGACCCCGGCGTGCAGCAGCGCAGATACCGGTGTGGGCGCGGCCAAGGTGGCCGGCAGCCAGCGGTGAAAGGGGATCTGCGCCGAGCGCGATAAGGCAGCGATCACGATCAGGATGGCGACGACCCCCGCTACCGGCCCCCCAATCTGGGCGGTGACACCGTCGCTCAGGGCGACAGAGCCTGTGGAAAGACTGATCAGTGCAACAGCCACCCACAGTGCCGCATCACCGATCAAGAATGCCGTGGTGGCACGGCGGACGCCGTCGCGTGCGCTAGGGAGCTCCCGGTAGGTTCCCAACAGCAGGCACAGCGCGACGCCGGCCACCGTCCAACCAACTGCGATGCCCACCAGCGTGGAAGCGCTGACCAACACTGCAGACGCGGCGGTGAGAAGACTGGCCCCGCCGGTGAACCACCCGGCTCGTAGATCCCCCGCTAGGTAACGGATTGCGAACGCCTGCGCCACGGTGCTCACACCGAAGATCAACAAGAACATGACGGCGGCGAGTCGGTCGGCGGTGATGATCGCTACGCCTGCGCCTACCGAGGCGACCTCGCCCCGCGCTGCACCAAAAGTCAGCAATGCGGCGAGGACAAAACCACACCCCGCCGCCGAAGCGCCCAGACGCGCGGTCAACACCGGCGCCCGCCGGCCCAACACCACCGACGTCACGGCCATCAGCAGAGGTGCCGCCACCAGTGCGGCCAATGCCGCCGACTCAGTCCACATCCACATGCGAAGTAAATTACGTGTAATATGATGCGTGTGTCAACATTCGCGATAAAATCGACGTGTCGAGGCGGGTCGCCAGGTCCGTCGCTCTACAAGTTGCCTAAGCTGCAACTCCTGACGATCGCCCGGTGAGCTACTCAGTCCCTAAACGAATTGTTTTTCGTGTGTTAATCTTCCTATGTAGGTGGTGACAGGTGCAGATGGTTTGCACAGGAGACCCATCGGACGTCGATTGGCTTCTGGGCTCCCCGTCAAATCGACTGCCAAGGGCAGTTCCTAACGAAAGGTGCATGTACTGATGACCGACGCGGTAGTCGTTCCGGTGTGGGGCTGGGTCGCGCTGACGGTGGCGATCGGCCTGATGCTGGCAATCGACTTGTTCACGCACCGCGACAACCACGTGATCGGATTTCGCGAGGCCGCTGCGTGGTCGGCGATCTGGATCGCCGCCGGATTGGGCTTCGGCGCGATCGTGTGGTGGGCCTACGGCGGCGAGGTCGCAGGCACCTACTACGCCGGCTACCTCATCGAGAAGGCGCTCTCGGTCGACAATGTGTTCGTCTTCGCGCTGATCTTCACCTACTTCGCTGTCCCTGACCGCTATCAACACAAGGTTCTGTTCTGGGGCGTTGTCGGGGCACTGCTGTTTCGGCTCGTCTTTATCTTCGTCGGTGCCGAGCTGCTGACGGCGTTCTTCTGGACCGCTTACCTTTTCGGAGCATTCTTGCTCTATACCGCCTACAAGATGGCGTTCCAGCACGATGAAGATCTTGAACCGGACAAGAACCTGCTGGTGCGGCTGGTGCGCCGAGTGCTGCCAACCGACCCGAATTATCACGGAGACCGCTTCTTCACCCGCGTCAACGGAAAGCGTGTTGCCACACTACTATTCGTCGTTCTCATCGCTGTCGAGGCCACCGATCTGATCTTCGCTTTGGATTCTGTGGCCGCGGTGTTGGCGATTACTACCAGCACTTTCATCGTATGGACCGCCAACGCCTTCGCCGTGTTGGGGCTGCGCAGTCTGTACTTCTGTCTTTCCGGACTGCTGCGCAGATTCACCCACCTGCACTACGGCTTGGCCGTCCTGCTCGCGTTCGCTGGCGTCAAACTCATTCTCTCCGAGACACCGGTGGGCAAACTGCCCATCCCGTTGACCCTGGGCGTCATCGTCGTCACCCTCACAGCCTCGATTGTGTGGAGCCTGCTGGCCACCCGCACCGAGCCCACGGATGACCACCACGCGGCGGCCGATGACACGGTGCGGGCACCGCGCGACACCACCTGATCCACTACACGGCAGCCTCGCCGACCTGATCGTCGTACGGGTCGGCGAGGTGCTACCGGCGAGGCTTCGATACTCGCCCAAACCCGTTGGGCATATCGCCCTGCATGGGCTCATCACCGGGATCGCTTTGTCACTCGTCGGTGCCGCGCCGCAGCGCCCACCGTCGACGCCCCACTGACGGCGCTGAGCATCGCCGTCACCGCCCTGCTGGAGAATCAACCAGGACCTCTATCCTGCGGCTGATTGCCGAAATCCTCTCGGCGCAAACCACTCCCGAAGCTGTCGGCTCCTCACCGCCGCCGCAGGGTCAGTGCCAGTTGTGTGCCCTCGGGGAGCTGCCCCGTCGGGAGTAAAGCAATCCAGCCGCCACGGCCGAGCACAATTTCGATCAGCTCATCGACCACGTCGTCGATGACGTCGGGGTGGTCGACGTCGTCCGCTGGTATCAGGCTGTCACCGTCTGGCGCGAGACGCGCAGGGTAGAAGAAGTCCTCCTCCACAGCGAGCATTTCGGGTCTTTCCCAGCGGGCGGCCATCCATGCGGAGCCGATATCGCGCAACACGAGGCCTTCATTGGCGCGTCGTTCGATGAGCTCGAGAGCTTCCTGCGTGCGGGACCGGAGATACCCGCTGAGCACCGGCCGAATGAGGTCACTAAGCGTGGCAGCCGAGGTGTTGAGGTGATTGCCGGTGATGAGTCCGGCGAGCCGCGACATGTTGCGCGACATCCGGCGAAATTTCGAGCCGGTCGGCTCGGCGGCAATCAGCACCAGCGGCATGGGGTTCAGCCGTAACGCGGCACCCAACGCGCGGTCGACCCTCCGCAGGAAGTCGTCGTAGCGCTCGGAATCTCGCCCGCCATGCTTGCTGTAGGTGCGGCGGTACACAGGGAAGGCGTTGCCCGGGGCGGGCCTCAACACAGTTCCGTTCCCGTGCAATAGTCGCGCCTCGTCGAGCGACAGCAGAAGCACCGTGTGGCGTGGGGAATGCTGCAGGCTGCGCACAAGATCTCGGGTGGCGAACGTTGGATCGATGACGCACCGATCGACGACCGGGACAGGAAGCGTCACCCGACACTGATGGGCGGGGCTGGCAAAAAGGGCTACCGCGCGGTCGCAACGTTCGCCGGCAGCCCGAGAAATCATGTCTGACAATGCGTCCAGAATTGGATGGCGGTCCTCGATCGCCTCGTCTCGCAGTCGCTGCTCCGCGTCGGCGGTCAGGCGCAATAGCTTTGCCAGGTCATTCTTTTCGAGCCGAGGCCCCGGTGTGGTGTTGGCCAACAGCGAGATGCTGGGATAGGCGCGCATCGCCTGCAGGACGGTCACGGTATCGGCGTTCAGCTGGGCCGCTACGCCGCCTCGGAAGCTGCGCAGCGCCGGTGACGGATCGGCCGAGATCGTGGTGTTGGGGGTGTCATCGGTCAGACTCACGGGTTTCCCATCTGATTGGCGCCGTCACAAACAGCGCTGACAGTTGGTGTGGTCTTCCTCGTCCGCCGTGCAGCACACGTGATGCGGACTCCTGCGCCGGATCGGGGTGGCCCGAGTCGTGGTGACGACGGAGGACGTTGAAGAGGTACTCCCCTCGCAAGAAGAATGCCGAAATGTCTTTCGTATGTCAAGGACGGATGAGAGTGCCCCCGGCACGGCGATCGTTGAGGCCACACAGCCCGGTCGACAGCCTCAGTTGAGTGCCTCGATGAGTTCTCCCACGGTGTGGGCCGCTTCGACCGGGTGGCGCAGGCGTCCCCACGAATTGACGGTGTAATGATTTCGACGGCCGACCTTTGTCTTCTCGAGGTAGCCGCCGGCAACAAGATCGGCGAGGATGGCCTG
Source organism: Mycobacterium sp. 29Ha (assembly GCF_032883055.1). NCBI lineage: Bacteria > Bacillati > Actinomycetota > Actinomycetes > Mycobacteriales > Mycobacteriaceae > Mycobacterium > Mycobacterium sp. 29Ha. The sequence goes on along the minus strand of NZ_JAMQTI010000015.1, from coordinate 81,042 downwards.
TACGGAGCGCTCAGTGATACCGATGCGCAGTCCCAGTTCTCGCGCGGTCAGCGAACCACTGTGGGCCAAGCACAGCAGCACGTGAGCGTGGTTGGTCAAGAACGTCCACCCGCGCTCTGGAGCAGGGGCTGAGACCGTGGACTTGCGGGGGCGCCCCCCTTCGGAGCGCGTGCGCTTATCGGCGGTTCGAGCGCGCGACTGCGTCCGTGCAGTGCTGGTTGCTGTACCGGCCATCGGCAAACCGTACCACGCTTTTCGCGTATCGTGTTTCGCAAAATTACATGCCGAGACCGACGATCTGGCACGAGAGTGCAAGGAGACAATTCGCAATACGTGTCTGTGTGTTTGTCAAGGTGCACAACGCATTTGACGCCGGAACAGCCGACGTGCGTCAAACGCTGCCGACACTGCAATTTCGTCCTGAGGCCATAGGTTCCGGCGTGCTATCCGGATCTCATGACCAGCGGCCGTTCGGGCATTGTTGGCGCGAGGGGTCGGCCGTGCTCCAGTGCCTCCCCACAACAGGCGGAGCGGTTAGCCAGGCCGATTATCCAGTCGCACAAGCGTATTCCTACCCCCAACGACCGGACCACCGGCCGATTGTCTGGTCGAACAGAGATGCCGTGGCTCGCCGAGCGGACCGGCGCAGGCTGCGTTTCGGGATGCCGCGACTCGGGTGCCACATCGGGCCGCCATCGACGGGGTACGCAGCGAGCGGGTACGCACAACAGCTGAGCGGGGGTTTACCAGAGCTCACCCGGCACGTTTGGGGAATTCCTCGGCGCGACATGATCCCCACGGCGACGCCGACGATGAACACGCGCGCGAAGCTGCCGATCGTTCGCCGAAGAACGGACGAGATTGTGACGTCTCGCATCGAAGTCACGACGCGGTGAGGTCCGCGGAATAGGTTTCTTTGACATGGGCGACAATTACGCGAGGTGGCTCGGAACGGCCGTGCTGATGGTCGGACTCTCGGCCGCCGCACTTGCGGGAGCGGGCGTCGTGACCGCCGAGGAGTCCTCCGCGTCGGGTGACAATTCGACGAAAAGCTCAACTGAATCTTCCGACGCAACTGGCCGTTCGTCTGCCACCGCGACCGACGAGCCATCGAAGCGGGAGTCCGACATCAGCGAGGATGGCGTCGGAACCGTGGGCAGGGGTTCATCCGGCGGCTCAACCTCTGCGCCGCCGCCAAAGGTGGACGAGGAGATTACGGAGACGCCCGCCGGGCAGACGGAGTCCGACGATCCTCCCGCGCTGCCCGAACCGGTCGAGCCCACCGAACCGGTCGAGCCCGTCGAACCGAGCGAGCCCGTCGAACCGATCGAGCCCGTCGAACCGATCGCCCCTGCAGAATCCGTACCGGCGAACAGCCGGTCCGACGACGAGACCGCGGCTCTGAACCCCGAGACCGCCCACGTCGTGGTGTTGGATGATGTGTCGCCGGAGCCTGATCACGGCGACACCGGCCAACAGGACCCCAGCAACGTTATCCCCGGCGAATTGGCTGCAGTGCGGCTCGACGCGGACGCATCATTTGACGTTGCCGCGGTCCAGCCGCTCGACTTTGTGGCGGCCGACGCAACGCCGGTCAACGCAACGGCGATGACGTCGACGCCGATGCTGTTCGGTGCCACGGTCAGCCCCACCGCGACCGCGTCGCCGATCACGTCGCTGGTGACCGCTATCAGCACGCTGATCTTCAACCTCTACGCGCTGGCGGCACGCGTATTGAGCGGGCCGCCGCAGCTTCCACCAGGCAGCACGGTCACCGTGCGCAGCACGACGCTGAGGATCGACTGCGGCGACGGCTACGACGTGCCCGCCGATTGGTACATCCCGGCCGGCGCGAACGAGGATCCGCCGGAGCGGCTGATCTACCTGCAGCACGGCTTCCTGGGCAGCGGGGCGTGGTACAGCTACACCGCGGCCAATCTCGCCGAGCAGACCAACAGCATCGTCGTCGTGACATCGTTGAGCTCGAACCCGCTGTCGTGTGACGGCTGCGCACTCAACGGTGACCCGATGCGCCGAGCGATAGCCAATCTCTTCCTCGACGACAACCCCGCACTTGCCGACAGCGCGCGCCGCGCCGGTTACACCGGAGCGATGCCGCAGCGAGTCGTGCTGGCCGGGCATTCGGCCGGCGGCGGCCTGGCCGTCGCGGTCGCGGGCTACATGATCGATAACGGCACAGTGGGCAAACTGGCCGGAGTCTTGATGTATGACGGTGTACCGGCCGGCAACGAGATTCCCGATACGTTGAGTCGATTGCCCGCTGACATTCCCGTTTACAACTTGGCGGCAAAGCCCTACTCGTGGAACAGGGACGGCTTGGCAAGCAGTCAGCTCGTGGCCGCGCGCCCAGGCGAGTTCGTCGGCGTCGAAGTCGTCGGCGGGCTGCACTCGGATTCGGTGCAAGGCGGCAACCCGCTCATTCAGTTTGGGGTCTACCTGTTCACCGGGTTCTCCTCTGCGCGCAACGTCGAGGCGGTGCAGACACTGGCCGCGGGATGGGTGAACGACATGTTCACCGGAACACAGGATTCCGGCCTCTACGGCCTGCCCGGCCAGACCATCACCATCCCCACCAGCAGAGGGACCGCCTCAGCCATCGTCCTGCCCGTGCCGGCGGCATCGCCGTCTGCGCTCGGGTCGGAGCAGTTCATCGCCTCGTGACTTGGCGCTCGTCGTCGCCGAGATCGCTCAAATGCGCTTCAGCCCAACGCGTGCCGAGCGGTGCGGGGTTGTTCCCGCTGCCGATCGGGTTAATCAGCGATCTGCTCGCGATCCCGGAGCCCGACCGGCAACGGTTCGCCAAGATCGGCATCGTCATCGGCTTCGAGACCGCGGTCAATCTCAACGGCAACGCGGTGTCGGTGATGCTGGACGAGCACGATCCCTGGCGTCAGCTGGTGGCCGACCCCGGCCTGGCCGAAGATTCAGTCGAAGAGACCCTGCGTTCGAACTGGGCAAGCCGGTTCGTCACGATCTGATCGCGCCTCAGCGGCTCGCGGTCAACGAGCATCGAAACCCCCGACCGGCCGGGACCGACGCACACCGTATAACTCAAGTCGGTTCCATGCGCGGCCTCATTCAAGGTGAAACACCCTGTCGCAGCTGTCTTTTCAGGATCACCCGCCGCCCACGCGAAAACGCTCGGCGGCGTGCAATCGACATATGCGATCGCGTCGACCACGTACCGATCAGCGGATGGGAATTCGTCCCGATGAAGCGCGCACCCCTCTTCGGGCGACCGCCCTCGATCCACTCGACCGCCTGCAACTCGTTACTGAACCGAGGCATCAAGCCGATATCGGACACCAGCGATCAGACCCGCTGCGTCGACGCCGCGATGCGGACGTCGACGGTCACCGTCGGCCAGTCCATGGCCGCAACGTAGCGGTCGTCTGGACCGAGCATCTGCCCTCACTGCAATCCCCGGGCAGTGTCAGCGCGGCGTCGATGGCACCCTCGCTGTTCAATGTGCCCACTGCAGTCGCGGGTCGGTGCGAGATCTCGCATCGTTGTCGAAATCCTGAAGATCGGCTTGGGCTCTCGGCCCCGCCAGCGAAGCTGCTTCGTCGGACACACCATGTCTCGAGATGAGAAACAGCCGTCTGCTTTTTGCATCTTAACCGCTGGTCAGCGGACTAGCTTGAGAATCGAGGAGGTGTCGCTGGCGTAGCACACGTCGCAACATCTGCTCGGCCTATTGACGTGGGTCCAGTCGCCTCGCCAGCCTGATGCCATGGCAGAGGCGCATCCCGAAGGTCGACGTTGCACTCGGTCGGTGCTGCACGCGCGATGTCATGGGTGAGACCACCCACGTCGACGTGTGGACACCTTCCGGGTTCGCCGCGTCCGACCGGGTACGCCATGGCTGAGGATCGCTCGTCCCGGGCCGACGCGCCACTACGGTTCGGCATAGGCGTATCTCGGCTCCACCCCACGCTCCAGCGAAAAGCCATTCATCGACCACCACACGATTCGTGACCCGCCTCGTCGCGCAGTGGGAATGCAGCCGCGGCGGTCTTGATCAGCAAGAAAGGACACCGGTTAAGCAGCGATGACAGCAGATCACAACAACACTGGCGTGCTTGCGTCGATGCGGCCGTTCGGCACCGCCGTGCAGATGAACATCGGCGCCGCGATTCGCACCAGGCGGCGCGGAGTAAAGGGGTGGACGGGGGCGGTCAATACCGCCTACGACCCCCTTGATCCGGCCACCGCCGCCGAACCCTTCGCCGCTTACCGTGCTCTGCACAGCGGTGGGCGCGTCCACTACAACCCGAATAGGGCAACGTGGATCGTCTCCCGCCTCGACGATGTACGAGCCGCCCTGCGAGACACCGACAGAATCAATAGCAGCCAAGGCGTCACCCGGGTGCGCATGGCCGCCGACTTGGTTGTGGTCACGGACGGCGAGCAGCACAGTCGACTGCGCAAGCAAGTTCAGCCCGCATTCACCAAACGCGCTCTGGAGAGCTGGCAGGCGATCACCGGCCGCCTCGCGACTGAACTTGTCGACAACGTTGTCGCCAATCCGGGCTGCGACGTGGTCGAGGAGCTTGCCATCCCTATGCCGCTGCGCGTGATCGCCGGCATTCTGGGCATCCCGGAGACCGATATCGCTGATTTCCGTCGATGGTCCGAGGGCGCAGTGCAACTCATCAATTTCACCCCCACTCCGAGCGGCGTGATCAGTGTCGCCAAGTCCGTGAACGCTGCTCTGGCGCTACGCCGCTATTTCCTCAAACAACTCGCGAGCGGCCACCTCAAGGGGTCGGGCACCGTGCTGGGACGCCTGCTCGAGCACAGTACCGACGGCAACCTGACGGACGAACAATTGTTCTTCATCGCCGTACTGCTTCTCATCGCTGGGAATGAGACCACCACCAACCTCCTCGGTGGCATGTTCGAGGCTTTTGCCCGAAACCCCGAAGAGTACGACAAGATTCGGGCCAATCCGGATCTCATCCCGATGGCCATCGAAGAGCTCCTCCGTTTCACCAGCCCGATCCAGAACCTGTACAGGTACACCTGCGCCGACTACGCGATTGGCGACGTCACCATCCCCAGCGGATCACGAGTCCTGTTGTCCTTCGGCGCTGCCAACCGTGACCCGCTGGTCTTCGACGATCCCGATGCCTTCATCGCCGACCGCAATCCACGCATGCACGTCGCCTTCGGGTACGGGGCCCACATGTGCCTCGGCGCACCGCTGGCCCGCATGGAAGCCGAAGCCGTCCTGGGGGAGCTCGTCAGTCGTGTCGAGAGGATTTCCACAGAGGGGCCCGTAACGTGGTCGACCAACAGCTCGTTGCGAGGGCCGACCAAATTGCCTGTCCACCTTCAGAAATGCTGATGGTGGGCTGCGCGGCGGGCCCCAACGCGGCGGCTCACGTGACGGCACAGGTAAGGAATTGCGAGACCGCCGACATCGCGATCGATTGGGACTTTGACGGATGATGAACGAGCACAAGTGGAGCGAGAGCGACGTTCCGGATCAATCGGGTCGAGTTGCCGTCGTCACGGGATCCAATACGGGCCTCGGGTTGGACACCGCGCGGGTGCTTGCGGCACGCGGCGCGCAGGTGGTGTTGGCTGTGCGCAATGCGGACAAAGGCAAAGCGGCCGCTGACCAGATTCGCCGGTCGGTGCCGGAGGTGCAGGTAGCGGTGCAGCAGCTCGATCTGGGGTCACTCGAGGCGGTTCGGGCCGCGTCGGCCGAACTGCGTGCCGCCCATCCGCGGATCGACCTACTCATCAACAACGCCGCGGTGGCGTTCCCGCCCAAGACGACGACACCTGACGGCTTCGAGTTGCAATTCGCCACCAACCACCTCGGCCACTTTGCGCTGACGGGACTCCTGCTGGAGAACATGCTCGGCGTTGACGGGGCGCGGGTGGTGGTGGTGGCAAGTTTGGACCACAAGCTCGGCGGCGCAATTCATTTCGATGATCTCCAGTGGGAGCGCCGGTACAGTGGCGCGCTCGCCTACGCCCAGTCCAAGCTGGCGAATTTGATGTTCTGCTATGAGTTGCATCGACGCTTGAGTAGATCGGGCGCGCCCCTGATAGCGGTTACCGCTCACCCCGGGTACACGAAGTCTGACCTCTTCAGGAACATGTGGAAACCGGTCCAGGCCATGATGAAGTTCTCCGACCGTTTCATCGGTCAGGATCCCGCGAAAGGTGCACTGCCACAGCTGTACGCCGCGACGATGCCTGACGTGCGCGGTGGTCAGTACTGGGGACCAGGCGGGTTCCTCGAGATGGCGGGTCGCCCCACACTGGTGCGGTCGAGCAAGAGGTCGTACGACCAGCAGACGCAACAACGTTTGTGGACAGTGTCCGAGGAGTTGACCGGTGTCACGTATCCGATCTGACCACTATCACCCTGACCTGAGGGGCATCGCGCGAGTGCTCCCCCGGTCGCCCTTCAACAAAGTAACGCTGCCGGCAATGCGTGCCCTGACCCGATTTGCGCCGGCAACCTCAGAGGGTGTGGAAGTCCTCGCGATCACGCACAGCGCCGGGGTCCGGCTCTATCGACCCGAACGCGAGTGCACGCACGGCGGCGCACTGCTGTGGATCCACGGCGGCGGATACGTCATCGGAACGGCAGCCCAAGACGATGCGCTGTGCCGACGGTTCGTCCGCCGCGTCGGCGTTCCGGTCGCGTCCGTCGACTACCGACTCGCTCCGAAAGATCCTTATCCGGCCGCACTGGAGGATTGTTATTCGGCGCTGACCTGGTTGGCTCGCCAGCCCGGGGTGGTTCACGACCGGATAGCGATCGGCGGCGCCAGCGCGGGTGGAGGTTTGGCAGCGGCGCTTGCGCTGCTGGCCCGCGATCGCGGCGAGGTGACACCGTTGTTCCAGTTGTTGGTCTATCCGATGGTCGACGATCGACCGTCCAGTCGCCCAGGTCTGGAGAGCCCGCACTATCGGCTATGGAGCGAAAAGAGCGATCGGCTGGGCTGGCAGGCGTACCTGAAAGGGGCCGATCGCCATTCGGCGGTCCCGGCACGACACGACGACCACTCCAATCTCGCGCCTGCATGGGTGGGCGTGGGAACGGTGGATCCGCTATATGGCCAGGACGTCGAGTACGCGCATCGGCTGCGTGCCGCAGGCGTGCCGTGTCAGCTCGACGTCGTCGACGGAGCGTTCCACGGATTCGACATCACCTCCTCCAAAACTCCAGTGGCGCAGAGCTTTTTCGATCGGCAGTGCGAAGCACTGCTGGCAGCGTTTGCAAGCTGATTCGGGCGGGAGCCGGGGCCGGCATCTGGCGATCAACGTGGACTGGAGCGCGGCGATCGGTTACGGCATGTACCGCAAGGGCCAGTCCAGCCGATTATCCGCGGCGTTCACCTCCCTGTTCGGGTTGGCCGCGTCGCTGGGGTTGGGCGCCCTGCAAATCGGTGACGGAAATGGACTTCAACGGATGGGTCTGCGCGGTAGCCACCCCGGTACTGGTGATGATCATCGCCGTGTTGACCCTGGCCTTCATGTTGTCGGCGGTCTCCGGGATCGCACGCGGGATCCAGTGGCTGTCGAACATCAACATGGTGCTGGCACTTGTGCTTGCGGTGTTCGTGTTGGTCAACGGCCTAAACCTGTTGATCCTCAACCTATTCCCAGTGTGCTTGGTGACTACGTCCGCGACTGCGTCGACATGCGCGCACAGGATGACGCCAACGGCGATGCCGAGTTCGCCGCGTAGCTGTCCGTACATCGACGGATCAGACGTTGGCAAGCTTCTACGAGAGAAGTACCGAGCGGTCACCCCGCAGAGTCCCCATCTGACCTAGAACCCCGCCCAGATGCGCGCGGCGGCCGCGGCAGGAACCGCGGTATCCGGTTGACCACCTGGGCGTAATCCGGTCGTCGCTGCAAGCTGCGCTCCTCCATCATGGGGATGCTTGCGCCGAGAAACATGGCGAGCATGGCGATCGCGCCGATGCCGAGCCACCACCAGTGCGCGGGAGCGGCGGCGATGCCGAACAGGGCAAGCGACAGCCAGAAGGTGAACTCCCCGAAGTAGTTTGGATGTCGCGACCAGCTCCACAATCCTCGGTCCATCACCTCGCCCGGCCGGGCAGCCGCGACAAAGCGGTGCATCTGCAGGTCGGCGACAAATTCGATCGCGACGGCCGCGATGCCCACCACGAAGGCCGTCCACGCCAGCCACCGCAAGCCGGGTCCCGGTTGGGTCACCGCGATGTAGACCGGGATCATGCCCAGGAAAACCTGGGCCGTGGGGATGAGATGGATGGCGAACAGGTCGACGAAAAACTCCCAGCGGCCTGCGCTCGCCTTGAACTTGGGGTAGCGCCAATCTTCATGGTGCAAACCGGGAAAGGCGTAGATCCAATTCCCGGTGAGCCGAATCGCCCACAGCACAATGACGATTGCGATCAGCACCGTCCGCAGGGGGTCGGGGTTGGGGGCGACGAGCCACCAGTAGAGCAGCAACAGCGGCGGTATCACGCTCCAGTAGGCGTCGTAGAAGCTGGAGTTTCGGAAGGCCCGGCTGAACACGAAGATCACGACGGTTCCGAGCACGTCGGCAATCAGAGCGTCCAACCAGGCCGCGCCGGCGGCAGGTCCGGCGATCAACCATGCCGCGCCGACTGCGACCGCGGTCAGGTAGGCGATGGCGACGATGCTCAGCGACCGCGCTTTGGACGAGCGTCCGGTGCTCATTGAACGCTCAAGCAATCCTGTGCGGCGCAGATCAGGGCCTCGATGATGGCTCGCCGCTTCGCCTCTTGTACGGTCGACACCGCAGCGAGCTTAGTCGTGGACGAGGCCGGGAACGCGCGTATGTGATCCGGCGGCCGCCGTCAGACTTGCAACGCGTCTAGACCGGTGCTGCCGTGCGGGTCGACACAATGGACAACTCCCGCAGACGCCTTCTGGTACGCGAGACCGCGGACGGCAGCATCCCCTGCATAAGCGTGTAGTTATCTTGAGCGCTGCGGTTCCCTCCCAGGTGCCGCTGCAGGCGCGCCATTAATCCCGAATTCGCAATGCCTTACGCCCAGAGATCCCAGTATCGTTACGGCCGATGCCAGGTCGCTTCCCACCGGACGGTCCGCCGCTGGCCTAGCCTCTGTAGAGGTGCAACGAAGATTGACGGGACACGCCTGACTACTTTGACAAGACTTCGGCGTGTCGCGGAAGCTTGTTAATCTATCTTGCATACCCGCAGGTCAAGGTGCCAGCTGTTGGTTTGGAAGCGCTGGAGCGCTGCCGCTACGTGACGCCCCCGTTGACGATGATGGGCTGCTGGCCGTCGCCAATGATCTACGCAGGAGCCTAGTTGCCGTCAGGCAGCTTTATCGCCTTGCGGCCGTTACTGAGGATGTGATCGCTGAGCGGCGGCGGGAAGCCGCGGCGACACCGCGCGCGCCGCGTACCCGATCACCACGCCGGGCCCACCGCTGGCAGCGATTGCGAGTTGGTCGACGGCCCGAATGGTCGAAGGGATGAGATCAGCGCCGGTCAGCCGGGGTGGCTGCTATGGGCCACACCTCGGAGATCGAGCTGTGCAGCCGCTGCTGAGCGAGCTGGTGCAGCATCTGGGGTAAGGCGCCGGATGGCACCTGCCCGTCGAGGTCGGCGACTGCTTTCAGCACGGTGCCGGCCACCTGCCGCTTTGGCAGGATCCCGTCGAATTCTTCCATCAACTGTTGGGCAACACTGTCCACCGACTCCAAGCCGTTCAAATATGTGGTCATCATTCCTTCCTATTCGAGTCGGATGTTCTTCCTCCATCTTGACCGCAGAACCGCGAACCGACCTGACGGTTATTGGTCGACGCGATGGCGTCCTGGTGGCCATCGTCGTCTCGGGCTGAGGGTGCGCCCACGACGGCCCCCAGCCGATCGAACAACCACCCGGCAGCCTATTTCGACCTCGACGACACATCCGGGCGCTGAAGTCGGCAGAGTCCGGTGGGCTTGATTCGTTGTCATTTCCGTGTCGCCGGTTCGAGGCGCAACTCGACTAACGGCAGGTCGGTGTTGGTGTCACTGATTGTGCTGCCGAGGGTTGTCTCGATCACGGACTTGAACCGTGCCCACGCGCGCGGATGTCGACGGATGTAGGCGGCGAGCGCGAGGTCTGCTTCCTGCTGCTCGAGGACCCGTGCAGTGGCAGGGACCGGCGCGTGGCTGCGAATGTAGACCCGCACCCGCGGGTTGGCCTTGAGGTTGCGGAACCATTGCGCTTTCTCGCCGAAGCCGGAAGGGACGACGAAGGTGTCGGGCGTGGGATGGTCGAAGGCTTCCAGGACGACATAGCGGGCTGCACCGGATTTGCGCCCGATGTGTTCGAGCATCAGTACCCGTGAGCCCAGCAGTGCCCCAGCGCGGGCCTTGTATATCCAGATCGGTGCGCGCACGAGCCGGCGGGATTGCAGTAGGCGCGCGCCTGCGTTGGCGATCGTGTTGGCCACACTAATCGACGACGGACGTGTTGTGAACATGATGTGCCTCCATTTCATTTGGGCTCGGCATGTCATGGCTCCCTGGTAGTTCCGCTGCGATCTGTCTGTCGGTGCCGAATCGCCTAGCTATCCGTTGAAGAGGTGGGCTTGGCCAGCTCGACACCACCGTGAGTGCCTGCACTGCTAGATCCTCCTAACGTTCGTTGCCGTTATGGTGCGTCGAGCGCCGAAAGTTTTTATCTCGGTGAGTCATTCGCGTTCAGGTGGGTCGGGATCCGATCGTGACGTCTACATGTTGGCGCTGATCACCGCGAACGAACACCAGCTCGACCTGTTGCCCGGGTCGTGTCTGGCGCAGCGCGCTCAACAGGTCCTCGACACTGCCGACCGACTGACCCGCTATCTCCACGATCACATCGCCCGACTTGATACCTGCGCGGGCGGCCGGTGCGCCCTCGTCGACCAAGAGTGCGACCGCGCCGCGGTCGACCTGGACGTCGAGTCGCCGTCGTATCGGGTCGGTCAGCCGGCCGGCGGATACGCCCAAGTAGGGATGCGTGGCCGTGCCGTCGGCCGATAGTTGCTCGGCCACGTCCAGCACGGTGGCCGAGGGTATCGCGAATCCGATGGATACCGCTCCGGCCGCGGGCGGAATGTAGGCCTCGTTGATGCCCACTACCCGCCCTTGGGTGTCCAGCAGTGCGCCGCCGGAGTTGCCCGGTGAGATCGATGCGTCGGTTTGAATGAGGTCAACCAGTGAATAAGTCTGCGCGGCCGAGCCCGGGACATCGCGGTGCAGCCCGGAAATGATGCCGGCGCTCACCGAATTCTGAAACCCTAACGGGCTGCCGATGGCCAGGACCCGCTCGCCCGGGCGCGGGAGGTCCCTGCGGAACTGCGCTACCGGTAGATCACCACGTTCGGTGCGCACCACCGCGACATCGGTGACCTCGTCGGCGCCGAGCACCTCCCCGGGCGATCGTGTGCCGTCGGCCAAGACGATCGACACGTTGCGTTGTTGACCGACCACATGGGCGTTGGTGACGACAACGTCGGGCTGCAACACCACACCACTGCCTTGACCACCGTCGGTTAGCACGGTAACCACGCTGGGGCTGACCCGTTCGACCACCTCGACAAAGCCGGTCGTCGCCCCCGACGACTCCTCGGCCAGCGGAGTCGTGGTGGCGGTTGGGCTCCCGCTTGACGGATTGCTGACCTGTTCCGGCGGGTTGAAGCACCCTGCCGACACGAGCGTGACCGCAACCGCCAGCGCCGGGATTCCGGCGCGCCTGGTGCGCGTTTCGGCCGTCATCCGGCTTCTCGCTGAAAAGGCGCAGTGTCGTGCGCGCCGAGCAACTGTCGGGCACGCTCGACCACGGCAGCATCCGCGACGACGTCATAGTGCCGGGGCCGCAGCGCGCTGGAGGCTTGGAAGTCGCGTCGGCCACCCCGCAACGCATGACACACGAGACTCGCGACGGCTCCGACCGCGGCGCCGAGCACGACTCCGTAAAGGGCCAGCACGAGCCCGGTGATGATCGGGTGGAGCAGGTCGAACAGACCTAAGATCCAGCCGATCAAGGCGCCCGCCAGGGCTCCGCCGGCCGCGCCTTGCGCGGCGGCGACGCCGCGGTTTAGCCGACCTTTGACCTCCTCAACGAATTGCAGCTCCGATCCGATAATGGCGATGCGTTCAATGTCGAACGGCTGACTGGCGAGTTGGTCGACTGCGTTTTCGGCATCGCGGTATCGGGTGAAACTTTTGACAACCTGCCGTGGGTGCTCCTGCGGTGCCACCGTCGAACCTGCTTGTGTTGGTTGTTCAACCATTGCTTTCTCCTTCCGAGTCTCTATTCCCGACGTACTGTCGCCCAGCGGTCTGTCGCTCAGCTGTGTCGAGCCGCGATTCGCATCGGTCGTGAGTTGCGCAATGGGAATCCACCAGCGCGCCGCTCTGTCGCAGAGTGCAAGATGCTGCGCGCGCATCCAGTGCCGTGGATATCCATGCACTGCGCGGATCGACACGAGGCGCCGGGTCACAGCACGTTGACACCTGTATCACCAAGGAGCTATCCGCGTACCACAACTACTGCACCACTAGTCCCTGTGCGAATGCTGAGGACTGGATGTGATTGATCGAATCTTCTGCTTTGATGTTCTCAGGCTGCTGAAACATGTTGTACGCCTTGCAATTAACGGCAGAAGCGGTTTGCGTGAGTGTCGGTCAGTGCCCCACCGATGTGGGTGTAGATCGAATCGGAAAGCGAATCCATTTCTCCGGCTACCAGTCTCGCCGATTCTCCGACTACCAGTCTCGTCGACCCGATTGATCAGGACGGCGAACGACCCGAGTACGCGCTCGTCGACGCGCGGTTCCACGACGATCAGCGCCTCGGCCAGTCGGCGGCTAGCGGCACTCGGCGGGTCAGCAATCCCGCCAGCCAGGTCGGGTTCGCCGCAGCGAGCGCCTGCGCACCGGCTCACGATTTCACCATCGAGACCAACTGCTGACGGTCGTCGGCCAGTCGGGGGTTGAAACCACGCAGCCCGGGTAAGCGGTCAGGTGTGATCGTGCGACGGATCGCCTTGTTCGCGGGGGTTGTGGCGTTAATCGTCGCAACGGCGGGTCTACTTGTTCCTCTTTCGGTTTCTCCTGAAGGGGAGTCTTCTGTCGGGTGCGGAAGCGCCATAGCTCCCGACCTGTCTGCCGCCCGTGCCAACGACGACGGAAGCGCCGCCAACATCCCTGTTCCCGGCGGGATCGTGGTCGACACGAAGTTCACTCGGCTGTGTCAATTGGACCTCGAGGATCGCCGGATCTGGACGATCACCCTGGCTGCCGTCGGAGCCCTCGCTGTCATCGGGGCCCTCGTGCTCGGCGCATTATCCAATCGACGAACGCCCACGCCATAACGATGCCGCATCGGATCTGGTGCGAGAGAAATGCCGCTCCATGGTGCGTACCACAAACTCAATCGCCCGTCACGCGGAACCTTAAGAGAGCAGATGCAGATGACGAACCCAACATATGGGCACACCCAATCAACAACACATTTCGCCCCACTACTTGGCGGCCCAGCACCTGTAGACCGAATGTCGGGCTGCGGATTCCCGGTGGAGCATGTCCGGATCGTGGGTGATGGTGTCCGTACGTCGAGCACGTCACCGAAAGTGATGACGAAGGGCAAGGCCGCCCTCGCCGGTTCGGCCAGCGGCGCCTGGTTCGGCGTGCTCGTCGGGCTGCTCTTCGCCATCGTCGTCGTAGGCCCGCTGTGGCTGTGGATGGTGCTGGTCGCCGTCGTGGTCGGCGCCATCTGGGGTGCGATCTTCGGTTTCGCGTCGCACTGGTCCACGCGCGGTCGACGCGACTTCTCCAGCGTGCAGACCCTCCGAGCCCAGCGTTACGACGTCTACGTCGCCGCCGAGCATGCCGCCGAGGCGGCCCGCTACGTCGAATCCGCAACCACCGGCGAACAACCCTCATAGGCGCACGTCACGGTAAAAACGATTCATGTCTACCGAGGGCAGATGCTCCGGATCCGCAGGATCGTGACCCGGAAACCCTTGACCGCGAACTCGATGAGTTTTGCGGCGAGCTTCGCATGATCATCCCCGGAGTAACGGTGCTGATGTCCGGCTTTGAACCGAAAACAGCAGGGCGTCTACTTTGTGGCGTTCCTGTCCACGACGCTGGCGGTAATCTTTCTGCTCGGCGAGCCCGCCTACCGCCGGCTGCGTGGGAAGTCTTACGACAAAGGCCCGATTGGTCAAGACGGCCGGTCGGCAGATGACAACCGCGATGGTTCTGCTCGCTGCGGGCATGGGTTCGGTGGACTTTCTCATCACCGACCTGATATTCGGCCCAACCGGCTCGACACCAGTCACCATCATCGTGCTGATCGTCATCGCAACGACCTGGTTCGGGCTGCCTTTATGGCGCCGAATGCGTAGCGGAATCCCGACGCGACCGATGTCGCGTTAGCATCATCCGAACCGGCCGACAACGTAGTCTTCGGCAGCTTTCTGATTCGGGTTGGAAAACATCTTCTCGGTGTCGTCCATCTCCACGAGCTTGCCGAGCGCGCCGGTGTCCTTGATGTTGACGAACCCGGTGCAGTCGCTCACCCGCGCCGCCTGCTGCATATTGTGCCTGACGATGACGATGGTTAAATCTAACCTTCTTCAGCTCGTTGATCAGTTCTCGATTGCCAGTGTCGAGACCGGAACCAGCGCCGAGCACGGCTCGTTCAACAGGACCACGCATATGGGCACTCCGCCCAATAGATTGTGCGACGGCGGATTAGGTGACTTGGTAGATGGTCAAGCTACTTCTGGGTGGGGCACGCCTCGATGGGAACCAGGAACTCCAGCTCCCCGCGCTTCTCGAATCGGAACGTAACGTCCACCGACTTCCCGGGTGTGACGTTGCCCTTCATGCCTTCCAGGGTCACGGTGAACGGCTCGTCCGGTGCGGCAGGGTCGTCAAGGTTTTCCACGGGCTGGCCCGCCGCGATGGTTGATTTGGGCGGAATCTCCACCGTCGCAGTCGGCGAGATCCGAACCATGTCGGCGGCGTCTGTCGTGATCCCAAGCAGTCGCTCTGATTCCGCGGGTCTAATGTTGGACACCGTGAAACGGAGGTTCGCACTTTCTCCGACCTGAATCGCGCACGAGCCTGGCAGAAACTTGGGCACGATGAACGCGTTCTCGACTGATGTTGGCTCGGTATCGGTGCCCGATCCGCGGTTCGACGAGTTGTAGTCGGCATCGTTTCCGCAACCGGCGGCTAGCGTCGTCAGTAGCGCGACACCAACTGTCGCAGATCGTCCTAGCCTCGCTGGATACACCATAAGTTGCGGGTAACCCGATCTGAACCGGACTAATCCCACAGCATTTCGGCAACCCAGATCTGACCAGACCAATCGTCAAATTGCGTGCCCCGATGGTGGTAGAGCCGACAGCGTCCAGGAACCAGGACCGCCGCGGTGACCCTGCTCGGTGAGGAACTGACGTTCAGCGTGGACCATGGGTATGACTTGTCCGAGGATTCCCATGCACAGGTCGGGCAACTTAGCCGGTATCTGCCCACGAAACCCATCGAACGCGGCGCCGGGATTGGGGACCGTCACCGAGCGCGAACTCGCGATGCATACCGAGTCTCCCCAACGGTTATCGTCCTGGACATCCCGGCGCTCGGCGAGCTACCTCGTCGAGCTACTGGGCTTGGCTTTCCTTATTTGAACGAGGCGATATGAAAATTTGTCGCCGAATCGCTTGGCCGAAAGTGTCCAGGCGTCGAACGGTTCTACGTCCACAAACGGGACGCACTGTCTATCGGCACGAGCGTTCGCGTTCGTGACATTCGCGGTGAGCCTCCGAGACCGTTGGCCGCCGAGATGGTGTCTGCAGAACGTGCGACTCTCAGCGAAAGGCGTTGCGGGGGTTGGAGCGTGACCGATTTCCGTTTGCAAAATGCGGCATCAGGACGGAAGCCAGTCCTATTAAATCTTCACTCTCGACCTGGAAGTTCACAATCCCAGTCTGAAGGTGCGATAACTCTTGTGCGATGGCTCAGCGTCGCGCACACTGTGGTCGCCCGATCAGCAGAAGCGCATAAGAAACAGACGGCGTCGATAGGCCCGACTTCTTCATATGAACGCGCGATCATGTTCGGCGACGGGTTCGCCGGCAGCAGTCGCGAAGTCGTCCAGTGCAGCGGCCAGTTGATCGCGTTGAGTGGAAGCCAACTTGCGGAGAATCCGCCGGATCGCGGTCCGGCGGTGACGAATGACGCGCTCGATCAATGCGCTTCCGTCGGCGGTAAGCGTTAGTTCCAGTTGGCGGCGATCTGACGGGTCGTCGCGGCGGTCGACTATGCCGAGCTTAAGTAGTCGATCGCAAATACGGCTAGCGTTGGACGGGGCCACTCCCAGGCCGACGGCGACGCCCCCCAGATTCAACGGACCGCGGGTCGCGAGCATCATCATCACGCGCAATTGTGGGACGGTGACAACATCGTCGACTTCGGCGATCGAAGCTGCGGTGATGCCCACCAAAGCCCGCGACGCGCGGAGTACCGACTCCACCTGATCCGCCGATACCCGGCTGTTGTTGTGCTCAGCCATAACCCTCCAATCGACAAGAACCGCCTAATTGTTATCACACCGCAACCATTGCGTGTTTGCAACCACTGCAGTCCGGCAACTACTCGAGTATGCAAGCTCTGACCGTGCAACCCAAGACGGCCGAATCGCTAGGCGTCGAGGACGTGGCGGACCCGCGCCGCCCACCCGACGAGCTACTGGTCGACGGCTTGGCTATCGGCGTCTGCGGCACCGATAAGGAGATCGTCAGCGCAGGTAATCCTCGGCGGTGTGGTATTCCGGTCGAGGCGCATCGGAGGTGCAGTCGTCGACAATGCACTTTGTCCGGCGGGATTTGCGATCTTCCGTGGTATGAATGTCGGTGTCGCTCAGGCGATACTGATCGTCCACCCGACACGAAGATGTCCGGTGAATTCTCGAACGATCATTGTCGGCGAGCTCCGGCCCCCGGGTATCGAGCACGATTCATGTCTACGCGCCATCCATTGGCATGGAAGGGGACGCCTTCTTCGATCAGCAGCGCGCGGGCGCGGCCACCATGGCAGGTGGCGGGGGTCCCGTCGGCGCGGACGACTCGCCACCACGGCACATTGGCGTCGA
This sequence comes from Mycobacterium sp. 29Ha, assembly GCF_032883055.1. NCBI lineage: Bacteria > Bacillati > Actinomycetota > Actinomycetes > Mycobacteriales > Mycobacteriaceae > Mycobacterium > Mycobacterium sp. 29Ha. The sequence goes on along the minus strand of NZ_JAMQTI010000015.1, from coordinate 63,867 downwards.
GCAGACTCACTGCGCGGCCGACCTGACGGGGGCCGACTCCGATCCTGCTGCCGATGTCTCCGTAAGTCGTGACGGAGCCAAGAGGAATGGTTTGGACGTCTTCACAGACGTCATCGACGATGCTCACCTGGTCCTCATCCGGCGGGCGGGTAGGTGAGGTTGCCGCCATCGACATGGGCGAAGTCGCTCAACGTCGCTCGGGTCGTGGTCGATGCGGACATGATGTGGCGGACCTCGGCTCCGGCGACGATCAGCGCATCGGTGATCAGTCTGCGGTGACAGCGCCAGGGGACCGCCTCGCTGCACATGATCGCCGGACGGAGGTGGTCGCTGAGCTGGAGCAGCTCGCTCAGCCCATCGGCGAACTCGGTGCTTTGCATGTAGTCGGCGTAGTCACGGAACGCCTTGACTCGCCACCCTCCGTTCGGGCTTTCGACACCAGCCGGGGTATGGCGCCGACCACCCAGCTTCTGAAGCCACCGGTAGTCAATGTCGGTCGGCATCTCCTCGATTATCGCCGCTTGGTTCCACTGCGGGAACTTTCGCGACGCCGGATAGGAGCGCACATCGACCAGAACGGTGATCGCGGTGGCGCGCAACATGGTCACTACGTCCTCGAAGGCGCGTGTTGAATGACCGATCGTCCAGACACGAATGGCCAATATCAAACCCTCCCTTTTGGTCGAGGTGATCGAACGCATCAGCGATTTTTCCGGGCGACGGCTTGATTCACCAGTGGGCGCGGCGCGCTTCTGGCGATGTCACGATCACTGACGGACCAGCAGCACTGAACCGTTGGCGTAGCCCAGTACTGGATGGTAAGCCGGCCAGACGAGTCGAGCGACGTGCTCGGCATCTGCACTACCCACCACCGCTAATTGGATTGAATCACTGCGGATGTCGTTGCGTCGTGTCGCACCTCGGCGCACAGCAACGGTTTGCACATGAACGTCCGGATAGCGTCGCACCCAGCTATCGACTCGCATATCGATCAGAAGAACCGGCGCTCTGCGCAGCCGCCCCTCCTCCATCGCGCGGTGCACGACCGCGTCATTGTCGGCGTCGTCGTTTTGCACAGCAGCGATCCAACCGATGTCTGATTCCGCTGTGCCGCCGGACCGGACGATCGCTACCGGGCAGTGCGCATGCCTCGCTAGGGCCGCCGCGGTCGAACCGAGCGGCATTCGTGCGCAGGGTCCTTTTCTCTCCGAGCCGACACAGATCAGTGACGCTCCACGGGATTCGTTTACGAGCACACAATCGGGACGGCCGCGCCGGATGACAGTTTCGACTTGTATCGGCTTTCCCATGTGGTCAATGGCCATCTCCGCGCGGTCTAAGGTTGCTTCGGCACGTACGACGTCCCATGGACGGCCCTTAACAGCCACGCGCGATGTGTAAGTGGCGGGGCGGACGTATACGAGGCGTAGGGGCACGCCGCGGCTGACCGCCTCTGCCACCGCCCAAGCGGCGGTGTCGATCGCGGCCTGAGAGCCGTTAATGCCAACGACCACTGCTTGAGTTTGGGCTTGCTCCGTCATGGCTATTGTCCTAGCTCCGATCTGTTCTGGAAGTGGGCGCTGTAGTCACCACTGCCCACGACGGTCTGACGGGCAGGCAATGTCGGCTATACGGGCGCTACTGGTTCAGCCGGAAGGGTTGGCCTGCAACACTTTCGAGAGGCAGACTGCGAGCGTCGTCGTGGATCGTCGGGATATCTACATTCGGCGTCTGACCGTTGAGAAGCGGGACCGCTTCGGCGGGCGTGGTGCCTACTGTGGCCCCCTGCTGTTGCGGGGTGGCTTTCTCAAGGAAACGGAGCAGTTCCACGGGGAACGGAAGTACCAGGGTGGAGTTCTTCTCGGCGACCTCGACGACGGTTTGCAAGAGTCGCAGTTGCAGCGCGGCTGGGTGCTCGGCCATCACCTCGGCCGCCTCAGCCAGCTTGTCGGATGCCTGCAGTTCGCCGTCGGCGGTGATGATCCGTGCCCGTCGCTCGCGCTCGGCTTCGGCTTGGCGCGACATTGAGCGCTTCATCGTATCCGGCAGCACCACGTCCTTGATTTCAACGCGGTCAATGTGGATCCCCCAGCCCAGCGCGGGGCTGTCGATCATCAATTCCAGGCCCTGGTTGAGACCTTCGCGATTGGACAGGAGGTCGTCGAGCTCGCTCTTGCCGATGATCGAACGCAGCGATGTTTGTGCGAGCTGTCCTACTGCGGACATGTAGTCCTGCACGTCCACAGACGCGCGCTGCGGATCGGCGACATTGAAATAGATGACGGCGTCGACCCGGACGGTGACGTTGTCGCGGGTGATGCCGTCTTGGGCGGGTATCGGCATTGTGATGATCTGCATGTTCACTTTGTCGAGGCGATCGGAGATTGGAATCAACCACGTGAGCCCCGGTCCGCGAACGCCGGATTGCACCCGTCCGAATCGATAGACAACGCCCCGCTCATATTGTTTGATGACGCGAAAATGCGATCCCAGCCAGAGAACGACAAGCCCGCAGACCGCGGCCACTGCAGAGAGGACGATCATTTTCTCTCCAGTTCCGCCCGGGCTTTGGCTGTTGGTACTCGTTCGCGAGCTCGGACTGCTATTTGTGGAAACACCAACACCTCTTGACTAGGCGACTCGACGTGTTCGGGTACCCAATCGAGATGGCTAGGTCCCTCTTCCGTATATGAGCCGTAGGAGGGCGCCCTGACTGTGATTGACCGGGCGGGGAGTATGCCCAGCTCCTCGACCGGGCCGGCGGGATCCGCAACTAGGTCGGTTCGTTCGGCGAGGGCGCTGTCTGCGCGGGCGGTGCGCGACGGCGGCTGGCGCCGCAGGGTTCGGACTTCGGTCGCGCTGAGCATGCGTGGTCCCCGCAGCGCCAACCCCGAAAGCGCGACCGCAGCTATTAACACTCGGGTCCTGGCCGGCTTACGATGATTCGTCGCCGGCTGCGGCTCCACGCTGTCGAAGAGACGAAACAGTTCCGGGCTACCCCGGTACAACCGGCGCTCGATGTCGCGCAGCGCAGCGAGCTCGTCGTCACTGAGCACTCCGCACCTCCGGAAATATTTCTACAACGCTGCCGTTACCGCGTTGACAGTCCAGACGGCGCGGCACTCTGCCCTCGGACTGCCAACGCTGGCGCGCCAGCACTGCGCGGCGGCGACCCTGCGCCTCCCGAGGTCCGATCCCCAACAGTTCGTCGGGGCTTGACACGTCATCGGGTTTCGATGCTGTCATCACGGCCGCGTATGCGCGCGCTGGTTTGGTATAGGGGGGAACGACCAGGAGAACTAGCTTGCCGAACCCTTCACCGATCACCGTCAGCGTGTTGGTGGATGATTGCGCAGAGCCTTCCAGGAGGATGCTGCGACCCATAACCTCCATGCGCAATGATGCTGGCGTCCAATACGTCTCATCGAAGATCACGTGGTCGATCTGGCCGAGCCGCCGCGTGAGGGCCGTCAGCAGAGGCGGAAGTTCAGTGAGTAGTTGATCGGTGCGGGGCCACCACGCACCCTGCACGAACCCGGAGGATCGGTGTGCGGGCTTCAATCTAAATCGCAGACCTCGCTCGACGCTGGGACGTGTCAGGGGTGCATTGCCGTGCAGAGTTGGCGCGGACATACGTTGCCTCCTACCGGGAAAAAGTTGGTTGAAGCCTTGGGATCGAGCTGGCCAGTTTCGCGTACGCGGAGCAGCTTTGGGTGCTCGACGGCCTCACGCGCGCTTCCGCCTTGCCCGTTGTCTGCGTCGTTGGGGTTGTGACGGGGCGCGTCATCGCAGCCGTCCTGCGTGGGGCACGTGCGTCGAGGTCGATCCCAGGCGGTGAGTTCCGGTCGCCGTCATCAGCATTCGATGTGACCGAGGGCATGACGTGGCCTTGTACTGGCTGCAGTGCCCTATTGAGTCGGTGGGCGGCATGGGCGGTTTGGGTCAGCGGGCCGAGCGCCAGGCTAGGTATCGCGTGCGGGGAGTTGTCATCGATCGTGTGCTCGCTGTTGGTCCGCAGATCCTGTGCGAGGGCTTTGATTTGCACCTCGACCGGCACCAATCGGGTCCGATTTCTCGAGCGGACGGGGATTTCGATGACCAACTGCAAGCTTGTGTAGCCGTTGGGTTTCGACCACGAGAAGACGGTATTGCAACGCCCCAACTCGGCCATCTCCGGTAGTCCGGCGCCTCCGCCGTAGACATCGCCGACGATCACGGCTGCCTACCTCTCTCGTTGGGACGGTCAATATAAAGGAATACTATCATTTAAAAATGTGCCTGATAAGGGTGCGAGATAAGTTGTCGCATGCTCAACCCCAGGATTCGTCGGGCCGCTGGATCTACCGATCGCGTTGGTGCGAGGCGCCGCTACGCCGCCTTCAACGGCCGCGTCCTTCACAACGACATCCGTGCTGAGCGGTCGGCGAAAATCCTGTTGAATCAGCTGGGATCACACCTGATGGTGATGTGCGACTCGTGGTAGTCGGCACTCATTCGTGCGGGCATGAGCAGCGCGCGCTTGCCCCCCATCTTTTCCCGCAGCACATCGTGTTTGACTGGGACTATCGACCAGATGTACATAACCCAGTCGCCAGCACGCGAAAATTCCAGCGTCCGAATTGTTCGCGCGATGCGCCGCCGCCCACATCGGCAATGACGCGGCAGAACTCGATGCTCCTCTCTGGCCGGCGCCGTAACCACCGACGCCGCAAGACAGCGGTCGTCAAGACGGACCTCGTTCAGCGATCCCGGTTTCTAGTCGGAAGCTTTTCTGCTAAACCTGAAAGGCGTATTATGAATGATAATAATCATCTATAATCGGAGGTCGTCATGAAGACGGACCCGGACCGCGAGGGTCAACCCGGGTCGGCCAGTGGGGGCACCGCCACAGTGGCGTCGTCTTTGGTGACGGTCTCCGATCTGGCCCGCTCGATCAACTTCTATTGCGACGTGTTTTCGTGCCAGGTGGCGCTGCAGGAGCAGGACACCGCACTACTGTTGACAACGGGCGGTTTTCAGATCTATCTGCGTTCGGAAGCACCGCCCCGGCGGCGGCGTATCGGCGCCACGGGCGTCCAGTACCTTATGTGGGCGACCGACAACCGAGCAGAACTGCTGCAGATATCCCAGCGTCTATTCGCCTATGATGTCGCGACTTTTACCTACACCGAAAATGGGGTTACTTTCGTCGAGGGATGTGACCCCGACGGCGGACGGGTCATCGTGGCACACCCAAGTCCGAGCCAGCTCCCGAGAGAGGTGATCGGCTCGCGACTGCGGGGACGACTGCGCTCTCTTCGGCGACGCTTGCGCACCAGAGACCTCGCGGCCTAGGCCACCCGCACCGGATTCGTTGACCCTCAAGGTAGTTGAGGAATGTGAGCGCCGATACGCGGGAGCGCTCGACATGCGCGGTGTTGCCCAGGATGGTGTCCCCGGAGATCATCGAGCCCTTTGACAGGATGCAGAGAGCCCTCCAGCGGTGGCCGCACCTCAACCACTCCGTTATTGCCGAGGCCCCAACCGAGCAATGCAGAGTTCGGGTTCGACGAAGGGCTCGAGCCTGGCGGACACTGACACCTCGTCGTGGTCGGCATGTCCACCCGCGGCCCGGTTGACCAAGCCCTGCAGCAACCCCAGGTGTAGGCCGCAACCCACCTCGGGGTGGGCTCGAGACAAATCGCGCACTGGGCAGGCGTGTAGACGAATGACCCGCTCGGCCCCGAAAACCTGCTCGCTATCAGCCGACAGCGATGCCGATGGTTCTGATTCAGCGGCCAGTTCGGCGTCAAACCCCATACGGTCGAACACCTCAGTCGCCAGCACGGCACCTCTATCCAACAGGTCACCGGCCCGCGCCGCGTCCGTACCACCTTGACCCCCAACAGCTTCAGGCCGCGAAGTCGCGATCCGTTCGGCCCACTGCACTCCCGCGCGCTGAGCACGCCGAGCGCGTGTTTCTACCGTCTCGCCGAGCTCCATCGCAAGGATCTCGGCGAGTATGCGATAGTCCAGGCGCTCCGCTACGGCGCGGTATCCGGTGCGTGGGCGACCCCTGCCATCCCGATTCATCCGGATGCGCTCGATCGCTCCCTCGTCGCACAACGCATCGAGGTGGAATCGCACGGTGGTGACATGCAACTTCATGAGCGAAGCAAGCTCGACCGCATCGATCGCACCGCCGCGCTCGCGCACCATCTGAAGCGTTCGTTCACGTTGCCGATTGCGCGGCAGGCGATTTCGTCGCCGACGCGGACCGGCCACAGTGTCTGATTCGTCGTCCACCTCGCGCCTTACCCTTCCCGTGTTTAACGGATATACTTCCTCTATATTAGCAGAAATCCGTGGATTCAGATGTCCATGGAGGAGGCGAAGTGCCTTGTCAGCGGCGGGAGGCAAACCAATGGGGTACACCCACCCGGTGCAGGTGCGCCGTGTGTATGACCCTCGGGTCCGCGGCGACGGCACCCGGGTGCTGGTGGACCGGATCTGGCCGCGCGGGATGACCAAGCAAAAGGCGGATGTGGACGAGTGGTGTAGGCAGATCGCGCCGTCCAATGAGCTGCGCAAGTGGTACAACCACGCTCCGGAACGGTTCGAGGAGTTCACTCGCCGGTATCAGGAGGAGTTGACCGAGCCTGTGCGGGCCGAAGTCCTGACGCACTTACGCTACCTCGCACGAAGGGGAACTCTGACGCTGCTTACGGCGAGCAAGGCCGTTGACATCAGCGAGGCCACCGTGCTGGCTGCCGTGCTGCAGTGACGTGACGCGCGGTGAGCTGCGGCCCAAATTCGTTGCCTCGAACGGAGGCGACGGGCCGTCGAACACCGAGCTAGACGAACATGGTGAAGCCGGTCCGGCCGAACCGGTGCACCGCACCGACGGTTATCTTGCGCTGCGCGACTACGCGGTGATCGGCGATGGCCGCACGGCTGCTCTGGTCGGCCGCGACGGATCTATTGATTGGTTGCCCTGCCCAACCTGGACTCGCCGACGGTGTTCGCCGCCGTGCTCGATGCCGAGGCCGGCGGCCGATTTTCACTACAACCCGAGCAGTCTTTTCGCGTTTCTCGGAACAATCTGCCCGACACTAATGTGCTGGAAACGACCTTCGTCACACGTGCCGAAACGGTGCGGGTGACCGATGCGCTGACACTGTCCGACGATGCAACGCTGACCCCGGTGCGCGAGTTACAACGACGCATCGACGGACTCTCCGGCAGCGTGGCTTTGCGCTGGAATGTACAGCCACGCTTCGGCTACGGCACCCATACACCGCGGCTGTCATGGCGGGCCGGGGTGGCGGTAGCGACGCACAAGTCTGCCGCGGTGGCGCTTTCCACCTGGGACGCGGCAACACCGGAAGTCGACAATGGCACCATTGGGGGTCGGTTCACCGTCGGCGAGGACGACACCGCCCTGCTAGCACTGACGTTTGCCGACCAGGAGCCGCTGGTGCTGCCCTCGCGGGCGGACTGTGACGCGCGCATGACCCGCACCGTGGCCGCGTGGCGTGACTGGACAATGCGTCGCACTCCTCCGAGCAGATGGCGCGACGCGGTGCTGCGCAGCGCGTTGGCGATCAAACTGCTGGTGTTCGCGCCCTCCGGTGCGGTGGCCGCGGCGGTGACCGCATCACTACCGGAATACATTGGTGGCGACCGCAATTGGGACTACCGATACTCGTGGATTCGTGACTCCGTGTTCGCCCTGAACGCGTTTCTGCGCCTGGGCTGCACGGCTGAGGCTGACAGCTACTTCTGGTGGCTGATGCACGCCACCCAGCTCACTTACCCACGACTGCGCGTGCTTTACCGCCTCGACGGCGGAACACCCAACACCGAGCGCACCCTTCCGCTTTCCGGTTACTGCGGTTCCCAGCCGGTACGCATCGGCAACGCCGCGGCCGACCAACTGCAGCTCGACACCTACGGCGAACTCCTGCACACCAGCCGCCTGCATGCAGAAGCCGCCGGCCGATTGGACGCAGATGTAGCCCGCCGACTGGCCCGGCTGGCCGACTTCGTCTGTGCCACTTGGCAACAACCCGATACCGGGATATGGGAGGTCCGCGACGAGCCACAGCATTTCACCCAATCCAAGATGATGTGCTGGATCGCGCTGGACCGCGCGGCCGACCTCGCCGAACGCGGCCTGATCCCCGACCGGCGCCTCGCACGGTGGCGTTCGGCCCAGCAGCAGATCCGTGAGTTCGTGCAGACGCGCTGCGTATCGGCGCGCCGCGGCTGCTACGTGCGCTGCGCCGACAGCGAGGACCTGGATGCCGCCGTGCTACTCGGACTCATCCACGGATACACCGACGCTGATGATCCCCGCATGCGGGCCACCATCGAGGCGGTGAACGATGACCTGCGCCAAGGCCCCTACGTATACCGCTACCGGACCGAGGACGGACTCGAAGGCACCGAGGGGGCGTTTCTGGCGTGCTCTTTTTGGCTCGCGGAAGCCCTCGCCCACACGGGCCGCCTCGCGGAGGCGATCACCCTGGTGGATGAGCTGGTCGAATTAGCTAACGATGTCGGCCTCTACAGCGAAGAAATCGACCCACACACCGGCGCCTTCCTGGGAAACCTCCCGCAGGGACTAACCCATCTGGCCCTGATCAACGCCGCCTGCACCATCGCAGCGCTCATTGAGGAGCAGGACGGGTGAACATCTGGGGAACCATGGCCGGTGCGTTCGTCGGCACGCTGGTGCTCACCACCGCACTGCGCGCCGCCACCGAATTCAAGTTGACCCGCATGGATCTACCATTCCTGCTGGGCACGGTCGTCACGGTGAACCGCGGCCGGGCCAAAGCGATCGGCTACCTGATGCACTTCCTCAACGGGCAGATATTCGGCCTCGGCTACTACGCGGTGTTCGCCGCCATCCAAGAGGCCAACGTCTGGCTCGGGGCCATTCTTGGCTTGCTGCACGGCCTGGTCGCCTGCACCGCCATCGTGAATGTTCTTCTGCCCGTGCTGCATCCGCGCATGGGAACGTCGACCACCAGTGCCCCCGACGTCGCGATGCTGGAACCACCCGGGTTCATGCTGCTCAATTACGGCATCGGCACCCCGGTGGCCACCGTGCTGGTCCACATTGGCTACGGGGCCATCATCGGCGCGTTCACCACCGCCGCGTCATGACGGCCCCCAACGCTGCAGCGGCGCCCACCGCGGCCGCGCCGAGCGTCCGGTGATGCTGCGAAGCCCACAGTTGCACGCTGCGCCCGCGCGATTGCTGATCGAATCGGCCATGCGCGCCGAAATCGGCGCCAGCAGCACCGTCGACCGGCTCCCACAAATCCGTGGCCATCCCAGGATCGCGTGGTTGCTCAGTCTGCTGCGAGGCGAACCCTTTGCGCGCCAGGTAGCGGTCCAATAGTCCGGGTGCGAATTTGTCGGCGATCAACGTCGCCACCGTGGAACTGCCCACCCAATACTCGCGCCGCTGGGGGTGGTCGGCGGCAAACACGACCGCATCGGCGGCGACCTCCGGCTGATAGATCGGTGGCACCGGCTGCGATTGCCGCGGCAGCCGCGACAACACCCAATCGAACTGTGGGGTGTTCATCGCCGGTAACTGCACCATCGTGACGTGGATGTCCGACCGGTCGTGCAGCAGCTCGCAGCGTAACGACTCGGTGAACCCCTGAATCGCGTGCTTGGCGCCGCAGTAGGCCGACTGCAGCGGAATCCCCCGATAGGCCAGCGCGGAGCCCACCTGCACGATCGCCCCAGCGATCCCGGTCACGCATACACGTCAACGCCGCCTTCGTGCCATGCACGTAGCCCATGTAGGTCACGTCGTTGACCCGTTGAAACTCCTCGGGCGACATGTCCTCGAAGCGGGCGAACACAGAGGTCATCGCGTTGTTCACCCACACGTCGATCGGTCCGAGCGCCTGCTCCACCTGTGGGGCGGCCTGCTCCACCGCTTGGTAGTCGGCGACATCGAGCGCGATCGGCAACGCGACCCCACCCGCATCCTTGATGTCATGCGCGGCGCCATCCAACCCGCGCTCACCGCGTGCCAACAGCGCCACCCGATCGCCACGCGCGGCGAACTTGCGCGCCACAGCCCGGCCCACCCCGGCACTGGCGCCGGTCACCACCACCACACGTTCGGTAACCGACTTCTCCATTGCTTCACGACCTTTCGCTTTTTACCGGTTCGCTGAGTCTTTGCTTGCGAGCAGTTGTCGCAGGACGTATTGCAGGATGCCCCCGTGCCGGTAGTAGGCGGCCTCGGCGGGGGTGTCGATGCGCACGGTGGCGACGAATTCGGTGTTTTGCCCGTCGCGTTCGGCGTGGACGGTGACCTGGCTCGGGAATACTGCGGTGGGGTCGTCGCCGTCGAGTCCGGTGATCGAATACAGCTCCTCTCCGGTGAGTCCGAGGCTTTCCCGTGATGCGCCGGCCTGGAATTGCAGGGGCAGCACTCCCATGCCGATCAGGTTCGAGCGGTGGATCCGTTCGAAGGAGGTGGCCAGGACCGCGCGCACCCCGAGCAGCAGAGTGCCTTTGGCCGCCCAGTCGCGCGAGGAACCCGAGCCGTACTCTGCGCCGGCCAGGATGATCAGCGGCACCCCGTCGGCGGCATACGCGGTGGACGCGTCGAAGATGCTCATCGGCTCGCCGCCGGGCAGATGGCGGGTGACTCCGCCCTCGGTGCCGGGGGCGAGCAGGTTGCGCAGCCGGATATTGGCGAACGTGCCCCGAATCATCACCTCGTGGTTGCCGCGGCGCGAGCCGTAGGAGTTGAAGTCGCCCCGTTCGACCCCGTGACCGCTCAGGTAGTTCCCGGCAGGGCCGTCGGTCTTGATCGCACCGGCGGGCGAGATATGGTCTGTGGTCACCGAATCACCCAGGACGGCAAGCACTCTGGCTGCGGTGATGTCACGGATGGGCTGTGGTTCGCGGCTCATGCCGTCGAAGTACGGGGGGCGCCGGACATAGGTGGAGGCGTCGTCCCAGTCGAAGATCTGCCCGGTAGCGACCTCCAGGCCCCGCCAATCGTCGTCGCCGACGAGCACGTCGGCGTAGCCGCGGGTGAACATCTCCGCGCGTACGCACTCGTCGATCACCTCTTTGACTTCCTGGGTGCTGGGCCAGATGTCGCGCAGATATACCGGCTGCCCGCTGGGGTCGGTGCCGAGGGGGTCGTTGAGCAGGTCGACCAGCATGGTGCCGGTCAGCGCGTAGGCGATCACCAGTGGTGGGGAGGTCAGGAAATTCATTTTGCACTCGGGGTGGATGCGGCCCTCGAAGTTGCGGTTTCCCGACAGCACCGAGCACACCGTCAGGTCGTGTCCGGTCACGGCGGCGCTGACCTGCGGGATCAGCGGCCCTGAGTTGCCGATACAGGTGGTGCAGCCGTAGCCGACCAAAGAAAACCCGAGCCGCTCGAGGTAGGGGGTCAGCCCGGCGCGGTCGTAGTAGTCGGTCACGACACGTGAGCCCGGCGCGAGTGTTGTTTTCACCCAGGGTTTTCGGGACAGGCCGCGCTCGACGGCGTTCTTGGCCAGCAGGCCCGCGCCGATCATGACCGACGGGTTGGAGGTGTTGGTGCACGAGGTGATCGCCGCGATCACCACGTGTCCGTGACCGATTGCCGCACGGGTGCCGTCGGCCAGGGTCAGCGACACCGGGTCTGACGGTAATTCGTGGGATTGGCCGCAGCCGCATGGCGCGGATGGGACATCGTCGTCGCGGTCGTGATCGATGGCGACCGGGTCGCTGGCCGGGAATGATTCGCTTAACGCCTCATCAAGCCCGGCCGCCGCCACGACCGGCCGAGGGCCGCTGGCGAGCAGTGAACCGACCGCATGTGCGGCCATCGATAGCGGGATGCGGTCCTGTGGCCGCTTCGGCCCGGCGATCGACGGTTCCACACCGGCCAGGTCCAGTTCGACGGTTTGGCTGTAGACCGGCTCGTCATCCGGGTCATGCCACAAACCCTGCTCCTTGGCGTACGCCTCGACCAGCCGTATCTGGGATTCGGGGCGTCCGGTCAGCCGCAGATAGGTCAGCGTTTCCGCATCGATCGGGAAGATCGCACACGTCGACCCGTATTCGGGACTCATGTTGCCCAGGGTCGCCCGGTTCGCCAGCGGCACGTTCGCCACGCCGGGGCCGTAGAAGTCGACGAATTTGCCCACCACCCCGGTCTGGCGCAGCAGTTCGGCGACGGTGAGCACCAGGTCGGTCGCGGTCGTGCCCTCGCGCAGCGCTCCGGTGAGCTTGAGACCGAGCACCTGCGGGATCAACATGCTCATCGGCTGCCCGAGCATGGCGGCCTCGGCCTCGATCCCGCCGACCCCCCAACCGAGCACACCGAGCCCATTGACCATCGGGGTGTGCGAATCGGTGCCGACCAGGGTGTCCGGATAGGCCTGGGGGCCGTCTGTGCCGGCCCGGGTGAACACCACCCGGGCCAGATACTCGAGATTGACCTGATGACAAATTCCGGTGTCGGGCGGGACAACCAGGAAATCGTCGAACGCCTGCTGCGCCCACCGCAGCAGCTGGTAGCGCTCCCGGTTGCGGCTGAACTCCAAGCTGGCGTTGACGCCGAACGCGTCGGGGCGTGCGAACACGTCGGCGATCACCGAGTGATCGATCACCAGCTCTGTGGGGATCAGCGGGTTGATCCTCCCCGGGTCCCCGCCCAGCGCGGTCATCGCATCACGCATCGCGACCAGGTCGACCACGCACGGCACGCCGGTGAAATCCTGCATCAACACCCTGGCAGGGGTGAACTGGATCTCGGTGTTGCTCTGCTGCACGGGATTCCACGCGGCCAACGCCGCCACCTGCTCGCCGGTGACCAGACGGCCGTCCTCGTTGCGCACCAAATTCTCCAGCAGCACCCGCAGGCTGTAGGGAAGCCGGTGGGAGGTCTGCACCCGGTCCAGGCGAAAGATCTCGTAACTGTCGCCGTCGACAACAAGGCGATCACGGGCGCCGAAACTGTTGAGGCTCACGACGGCGCGCCATCCGCACCCGGGGTGTGCGTGTGGGCGTCGACTTGATCCATCGCATGAATGGCCAACGCGGCGTGGGCAAACGCGCCGCCGGCCCGCATCTCCGCGGCGACCCAGATGGCCTCCATGATCTCTTCGGGGCTCGCACCCTTACGCCGCGCCAGCTTGGTGTGGCCGGTGATGCAGTACGGACACTGAGTCACGTGTGCCACCGCGACGGCGATGAGCTGTTTGGTCTTCTCGGGCAGCGCCCCCTCGGCGAACACCGCCCGGGAAAAGCCGTCGAAGGCGTCGTGGATGTTGGGCGCCAAAGCTTTTCGGCGAGCCGACATCTCTCGTGTTGCCGGCTGATACAACGAATCGGACATGGCGCATCTCCACTCTGCGCTGCCGGGCCGTGGCGGTGCTCGTCGCGCCCGCAGCGCTGGCCTCACTGAGCCACTCTACCCGCCAACAGCAATATAGAGGGATAAAATGCTTTATATTAAGAAGGGACCTATCGGGTGCACAGTCTCAGTCGATGTCTTTGCTGGCTGGATCGGCTAGATGCTTTGCCGGTAGCCGAAGAACTCGTGGTCTTGGTTGTAGCCACCGTAGCCACCGCCGACTTCGGAGAAGTGCGCGACGAACTCGATGCCCTTGATCCATTTCACCTGTTTGAATCCGAGCTGGTTCTCGTTGCGTAGCCGCAGCGGCGCCCCGTGGCCGAAGGACAGCGGTTCGTCGTTCATGTCGTAGGCGAGCATGGTGAGGTGGTTGCTCATCTGCTCGATGGGGTGCGCGTCGTAGTAGATGCCTGCATCGGGGCCGTCGCCCAGCGAGTAGAACACCACCCATTTCGCCTCGGGCGCAGGCGCGACGAGGTCGAGGATGGTCTGCATCGACACCCCGCCCCACTTCGCGATGCCCGACCAGCCTTGGATGCAGAAGTGCTGGGTGATCTGCTCATGGTGCGGCAGCGCCCGCAGCTGCGTCATGGTGAGCTCGACCGGGTGCTCGACGAGGCCGTTGATCAGCAGCCGATAGTCGGCGAAGTGCCCGTCGAACAGGGCGGTGTATTCAGGCGAGTCGGGGTACTGACCGTTGTGCCAGAAGTAGGCGGAGATGTCTTTTTCGCTGTACTGGCCTGGTGTGGCGTCAAGGTGTTCGAAGAGCCGTTGCGCCGGCCCGATCAGCGCGAAGCCAACGCGCTGCACCACTCGCGGGTGGCGCAGGGTGAATGGGGTGGCCGCCACCCAGCCCACCACGACCACCACCATCGACGCCGCGAAAATCGCGAAACCGTCCCAGTCCGTCGCGTCGCGGCCGGCGTAGATGTGGTTGAGGTTGCGCAGCAGACCGGTAGTGAACACAAGCGCGACGTGGATTGTGATGAACAGCAGGAACCACACCAGCACGAGGAAGTGCAGGGACCGGGCCACCTGGATGCTGAATAGCCTGCTGACCGGTTTGAACCGGGTCGACAGTGCCGGGGACATACCCAGCCCCGTCAAGAACGCCAACGGGGCGGCGATGAAGATGGTGATGAAGTAGGCGATCAACTGCAGGCTGTTGTAGGCCACCCAGCCGCTTTCGATCGGCCAGTCCAGCGACAGGTACTGGATCAGCACCGACACCGAGTTCGGGATCGCCGACCAACTGGTGGGCACCACATGTCGCCACTGCCCGGTGGTGAAGAGCAGCACGTAGAAGACCGCGCCGTTGAGCAGCCAGAGGGTGTTCACGCCTAGATGCCACCAGCGGGCCAGCCCGATCGAATGCCGGATGCCTGGTAGCCCGATCTGGCCGGGGAGGCTGATGGAGTCCTTTTTCGCCGTCCACAGCGGATCAGCGGGAACCGGTTTCTGGACACGGAACCAGTCGCGGCCCGGGGTGCTGTGCCGGGTCCAATACAGGCGCGGATGATCACTGAGGATCTGTAGTCCCGAACGGACGATGAAGAGCAGCAGGAACAGATTAAAGAAGTGCTGCACCCCGACCCAGACCGGCAACCCCGGATGGCGTACCGCGTCGGCCGAGACGACGGTGCCGGGATTGCGCGCGATGAAGTCCTGCACCGAGCTCATGTCACGTAGACCCTTGGCGGCGGCGACCGCGACGATCAGAAGTACGAAGCCGATCGGCAGCAACCACAACAGGTTGAACCACCTGCTGCCTCCGATCCGGACGCGCGGCGCGATTCCGTGCGCGACCGGCACCGAACCGGCCCACGTACTCGGATCCACCACATCCTCGCCGACGGTGAGTTGCGAACGAAACTCGCTACCACCTCCGGGGTGACGCGCGTGTCTGGTGTGACAGGCCGATCGGCCGGCGGGTCGGTCGGTTCGTCCCCCGGAGGTGGGAGAGCGTCGCCGTCGTCACCGTGGTTGACGGTGCTGCGTTCGGTCATTACGGCTCCGTGTGGTCCACGCGCTCAGCTACTCCGCCACAATGTGGGCGACATCCCCGGGCGGCGACACAAGATGAGGCGCGGATCAGGTTTCGACAATTGTGAGTTCCCGTGATGCGGATGCGCTCACGAAGGGTCTGATCTGATGGCGGCACCATAGCGTCGGAACGGTTTGCTGCTCAGCGATTTCGACGCTACGCCGTTCACGTAACCGTGTCACATGATCCCCGCATCGGCCCGGCGTTGCGAAACCAGACGCGTAGGTACAGATCCCTGGCGTTGACGATCGCGAAGGCCACCGCACGCCCGCGCGCGCAGGACGTTGGAAGGTGAGGCTATGGGTTCGAGCGTGATTGGCCGACTTTCCTGGACGTCGTCGACACGCTGCGGACTGTGCAGCCGGGCTTCGTGATGGACGGCTTCAAGTGTGGTCGCGAACGCGTCGTCGTCCTCGGTGTGATCGGTCTTCGGGCGCCCCTCTCGAGCGCTGCTTGGGTTGTCCTCCGCTATGCCCGCCGGCCACGTTGGGGGGTCGGTGACGAGCAAGCATACTGAGAGGCATGCAACGGATCTCTCTGGATGCCCTGGCCACGCAGCAGCTCGAGTTGGCTGCCGCTCATGGCGGGCGACCCGCCGCCGATACCGTCGTCGGCGGTCATGAGCGTGTGCTGCGCCAGACGGTGGTCGGCATGATCAAAGGCAGCGAACTGGGCGAGCACAACAACCCCGGCGAGGCGACGGTGCACGTCTTGCGCGGGCGGGTCCGCCTGACATCTGAAGGCCAGGCCTGGGAGGGCCGCGCCGGTGACTTATTGAAGATTCCCAACGCTCGTCACGGCCTGCAAGCGCTTGAAGACTCGGCAATCTTGCTAACCGTGGCCAAGCTGGGGTGAGACCAAACCGGTGTTGTTCGATCGACACGGACGAAACCTCGAGCGGGCTGTCTCCCAGTGCACCTGAAGATGACCGGACAGGTCGTCGTCGAGCGGCGAGGCCAGATTGTGTTTTCCGTCGAGCACCCTCCCCGAGCTTGCTCGGTCCGATGCCCAACGACACCGCTGGGTGATCCTTATGCAGACCTCAGGCATCAGCGTGTTCGGCAACGGTTCGCGGAAGTTCTCCTCGATGCGGGTGGCGACCCGTGGGCACCTGCTGCGCGCGCCAACATGGTGATCGTCGGGTGATTGGCGGCCGGCCGATCACATTGAGGGATAGGTGATCTGTGATCCGTCGGCCTTCGCGAAGCTGGTCATCGTTGCAGGCGTCAGCTTTCCAGCGCCGATAATGTGCTGAACATCGACGCCGCGAACAAGCAGAGCGTCGGCGACAAGAGCACGATGACACCGCCAAAAGACGGCTTCGGCGCACATGATGACGGTAATGCGTTGTGCAGCAAGGGCAATGAGCTCGGCGAGCGCGTCCTGGAAAGGCGAAGTACTCATGTAGTCGGCGTACCCGCGGAAGGAGGCGTTTCGCCATCCGGTGTTGATTGACTCTTTGGCTGGCCGGCGTAATCCGCCGAGCCCGGGCAGATGCCGGTAGTCGATTCCAGCCGAGGCCAACGATCCTGGGAATCGGTCGATGTGGAACTGCGGATTGTGCCGGGACTTGGGCACCGTCCGGATGTCGGCCACGAGGTCGATGCCGAAGCACTTCAGCACCCCAATGAATTCCTGCACCGTGCGAGTGGAATGACCGACGGTGTAAATGGTCGACATGATGCCCCCCGCGGTGCACTACTTTTTTCGAGTTCGGGCGCCCGTGATGCACACGGTTCACGCGATATATCAAGTCTGCCGCGTTTCGCACGACCACCCTTTCGGCCGGCGTGGCCACACCTCAGATGCGGCTTTCGCCGCCGCGACAGGACACACCTCAGCAAAGTTTCATATCAGCACGAGCATCCCCAGCGCCGAGCATCGGACTCACCGGTGAGCCGGTTGCGGCGAAGCAACGGCCGTGCGCGCGCCTGGCTCCTCGATCAGAAGCCCAATTAATTTTGCTGTGACGCACTGGACTTTCTATCGCCGGGATAGTCGTCGATCCGCACAAATTCGCGCCGCGACGAATGGTGATCTCGCTGAAGTGAGACGTCGCCCACAACCGGAACGGAACATCTGACCTGCGTGTTGAACCAGATGTAAAGCGAAAAAGTCGTCAACTTGAAGCAGAATTGCGATCTTCGCTGCACATACCGAAAAATAAATAGCGGAAGGCATTGTCATGAAATATATCGCATTTGCGACGCTTGCTGCTAGTTCTCTGGTCGCGGCGAGCCTGGGACTGGTTGCCCCAGCAGTGGCCGCGCCGACAGGCCCCGGAACGGCGCAGGACACGGTGAACTCGTTACAGGCCAGTGGCTTCAACGTCGTCCTCAACAAGGTCGGCAATGCGCCACTAGAGCAATGCACAGTGACCTCGGTCCGGCCCGGCCAGACTTACGCACGCACAGACTCCGGCGTCCCCGGAGCCAACCATCCCGTGACCACCGTCACCAACCAGACGGTCTACGTCGACCTGCGCTGCTGACAGTGAAAAGAATGGGCCCGAGGGCTGTGCATCTAACCCTGCGCGCCGGGCCTGGAACGAGGTGGTCGCTCACCGATGATCTCTATGGGCAGATGTCGTCTGCAGCGGCGCGGGTCATTCCGAACCACCACTGGCTTGATGCCCGGCGCGTTCCTCTGCGGATCGAACCGGCGGGGCGCAAACTGCTGACATGCGCCGGTTACCGATCGCCGCCGCCTTTCGGCAGCGCAGACCGGCCGCGGTCGGGCTCGACAACCCGATGAGCCAGCGATGATCAACCATCCGTCGTTCAGCATCGAACCTTGGTGCCTGCGCGCGACAGAACTCGACCTGGACGTGCTCGGGCAGACCGAGTCGGTTTTCGCGCTGTCCAATGGGCATATCGGCTGGCGGGCCAATCTCGATGAGGGCGAACCACATTGGTTGCCCGGCAGCTACCTCAATGGAGTGCATGAGCTGCGGACACTGCCGTACGCCGAGCCCGGCTACGGCTACCCCGAGTCCGGCCAGACGATCATCAACGTCACCAACGGCAAGGTGATCCGCCTACTCGTCGACGACGAACCCTTCGACGTCACCCACGGCCGGGTGGATGCCCACGAGTGGTGTCTGGACTTCCGGGACGGCGTATTGAACCGCCGTACCGACTGGACATCGCCGGCGGGATGCGCGGTGCGGGTGTCCTCGACCCGGCTGGTGTCGCTTGTGCACCGGTCGATCGGTGCGATCCGTTATGAGGTCGAGGCGCTCGACCGACCGATGCGGGTGGTGGTGCAGTCCGAATTGGTCGCCAATGAAGCGCTGCCGGCGCCGACCGGTGACCCCAGGGCCGGGCCGGCAGATACGGCGCCGCTGATCGGCGAGAAACACGCGGCCAAGGGCGCCCGCGCCGGGTTGGTTCATTCCACCGAGCGCAGCGAGCTGCGCATCGCCGCCGTGATGGATCATGTCGTCGACGGACCGGCAGGCACCGTGGTGGAGTCCGAAACCTTCCCGGATCTGGGTCGGGTGACCGTCACGGCGAAACTCGAACCCGGCCAAAGGCTTCGGCTGGACAAGTTCGTCGCCTATGGATGGTCAGCAACCCGGTCGCTGCCCGCGGTGTGGGATCAGGCCGACGCTGCACTGGCCGGTACACGACACACCGGCTTCGACGGACTGTGCGCCGAACAACGCGGTTACCTTGACGACTTCTGGGCTCGCGCCGATGTCGAACTCGACGGGGATCCCGAAATTCAACAGGCGGTGCGGTTTTCGCTGTTTCACGTGCTGCAGGCCGGCGCTCGCGCGGAGGGCCGCGCGATCCCCGCCAAAGGACTCACCGGCAACGGTTACAACGGGCACAGCTTCTGGGACACCGAACAATACGTGTTGCCGGTACTGACCCAGGTCGCCCCGGATGCCGCCGCCCACGCGCTGCGCTGGCGCCACTCCACCCTGCCGATGGCCACCGCACGCGCCACCCAGCTCGGGCTCGCCGGTGCCGCCTTCCCGTGGCGCACCATCCACGGCGAAGAATGCTCCAGCTACTGGCCCGCCGGCACCGATGCGTTTCACATCAACGCCGACATCGCCGACGCCGTCATCCGCTACCTCGACACCACCGGCGATCGGGACTTCGACCGCGAGGTCGGCGTTGAGCTGCTCACCGAAACCGCCCGGCTGTGGGCAAGTTTGGGCCACCACGACACCGACGGCAACTTCCGCATCGACGGGGTCACCGGCCCCGACGAATACAGCGCGATCGCCGACAACAACGTCTACACCAACCTGATGGCCCAACAGAACCTGCGCGCGGCCGCCGACGCCGTCGGCCGACACCCCGACATCGCCCGCAACCTCAGCGTCGACGCGGAAGAAGCCGCCGCCTGGCGAGACGCCGCCGATGCCATGTATGTCCCCTATGACGAGGAGCTAGGCGTGCACCCGCAGGCCGACGGCTTCACCGCCCACCAAATCTGGGATTTCGCCGCTACCACCGCCGGCCAATACCCGCTGCTGTTGCACTACCCGTATTTCGATCTGTATCGCAAACAGGTGGTCAAACAGGCCGACCTGGTGCTGGCCATGCACCGGCGCACCGATGCGTTCACCGCGCAGCAGAAAGCCCGCAACTTCGCCTACTACGAACCGCTCACCGTCCGCGACTCGTCGCTGTCGGCCTGCACTCAGGCGGTCATCGCCGCAGAGGTCGGCCACACCGACCTGGCCTATGACTACCTCGCCGAGGCCGCCCTGATGGACCTCGACAACCTCGAACACAACACCCGCGACGGCCTGCACATCGCCGCCCTCGCCGGAAGTTGGATCGCCCTGATCGCCGGGCTGGCCGGGATGCGAGACCAAAACGGTGCCCTCACGTTCGCGCCCCGCCTCCCCGACGCACTGACCAGGCTCGCCTTCACCATCGCGATGCGCGGACGCCGCCTCGACATGCAGATCACAGCGACATCGGCGACCTACACCCTGCACACGGGTGAACCGCTGCTCATCAGCCACCATGGACAGCCGATCACGGTGACCGCAGGCGACCCGATCACCAGACCGATCCCCAGGTCCTCGGTCACCACCCCGCAGCCGACACAACCCCCCGGGCGCGCCCCGGCCCCCCGACACCGCCGGTAGCGCGAACGTCGAGGCGCTGCACCGGGGCGCTGGCACCGCTGAGGTAGTCGATGCGCGGGCCGCTGCGGGCAGTCGTTGAAATCCGGACATCAGCGTCCCGAGACTGCCGGGCCGCCGGTGCTGGCAATGCGAAATATCAGTAGGTGCTGAATGGTCATGCGTCTATCTCGGCACTTGCCCTCACTGGTGGGCTGCGGCGCAGGTCGAGTCGTAAACGCGTGGCAGGCGGGACCGTTGCCTATCTGACCAGTCGGCAAAGTGGTTGGTGGTGGTGCCCCTCCAGCAGAGGCGGGGACGTGTTTGTGTCAATGCAGTTCAGGAATGCCTTTAGGTCGCCATACCAAATGCTCAGGTAACCGGGGCTTTCGTCCCTAGCGGGCGGCACCGGTCAGCGGTGACTCTGGAAGTCGTAAGAACCTCTACACACGGAGAGCAGTAAGGGCCATGAACGCTCGCTTCCCGGATCACGACACGATCCACACCGCGTTGTCGCTCGCCACTCGGGCGCCGTCGATCCATAATTCCCAACCCTGGCGGTGGCGGGTGGGCACCCAGAGTCTGCATCTGTATGCCGATCCGGACCGGCGTCTGCCCAACACCGATCCGGACACCCGCGATCTGCTGCTGAGTTGTGGCGCATCGCTGAATCACGCTGTCGTCGCATTGGCGGCACTCGGATGGCAGACCAAAGTGCACCGGTTGCCCAACCCCGCTGACCCGGACCATCTGGCGGCCATCGAGGTTTATCGCCACCCCGCCAGTGACCTTGACGTGGTGTCGGCGGCGGCGATACCGAAGCGACGCACCGACCGCCGGCGCTACAACGCGTGGTGCGTTCCGGACACCGACGTGGCGCTGATGGGTGCTCGCGCGGCGCGCGCCGGGGTGATGTTGCGGCAAGTCGCGTTGCTTCCGAAGCTTCAACGCATTGTGGCCCAAGCGGTTTGGCAGCATGCAACAGATCACGATTATCTCGTTGAGTTATCGACCTGGAGCGGTCGACATGCAGCGTTGGCGGGTGTGCCGGCCCGAAACACACCGCAGTCGGATCCGACCGCCCCGATTCCGGGTCGGCTGTTCGCCGGTCCCGCGTTGGCGCAGCCGCCCAATGTTCCACCCGAAGACGACGCCGCTACGGTGTTGGCGCTCGGGACCAAAGACGACAGCCCATTGGCCCGGCTACGCGCCGGTGAGGCCACCAGCCTGATGCTGCTCACGGCCACCGCGCTGGGGCTGGCGAGTTGCCCGGTCACCGAGCCTCTCGAGATCGCCGAAACGCGAGAAGCCGTCAAAGAAGATGTATTTGGTGACAGCGGCTATCCGCAGATGTTGTTGCGTATCGGCTGGGCGCCGGTTAATGCCGACCCGCTTCCATCGACCCCTCGCCGCCCACTGACGGACGTCGTCGAGTGGCTGGACGATGAGCCCTTACGGCAGTGGAGCTGACCACCGCAGCAACGTGCCGCCAGCGGGAACGCGGTCGGCCGGCTCGGTGCGATATGAACAGGCCATCAGCCCGCCGATGAAGAAGAAGATGAAGCAGGCAACCATGTACATGATGCCGATCAGCTTGTGATCGGTGGTCGTCACCAGCTTGTAGACCAGGTTGCCCTTGGGCCCGAGCCGCGCCGGGAACGGCCGGCGTGCCTTGAGTCCTGGCAGCGGGGGCGCTTCGGCGGTCATCAGGGCCTCCAGACCGGCACCGACCGGTGTCGGTGTCCTGTGTGTCGTTCCGTCATTCGTGACCGCCGCACGTGGGTAGATCGGCGGCCGCACGCCGATGACTGCCATCATCGTCGCGTCTGAGGCTGGGGACAACCGTTTGATGTTGAGCGTGTTCAGCCGAATGAAGCGGTTACCTGGGGAATGCGAGGACCTCACCGAGCGGGCGGCGCGGCGTTGGCCGAACCTGCTGCTCATTGACCGGCGTCCTGCCGACTCGGATCAACAGTTGAGGCAAACCGTCTTGTCCTGTGATCTGGCGGATGAGGTCGCGACTGGGCGAAACCTCGGTCATGTGGGTAAGGGTGCAGGTGGCCAGACCAACGACGGTGCACTCGAGCAGCACTGTCGATAACGCCTCACCACAGCGCAAGACGTCAACTCGGTCGTCGTCGCGGGTGGACAGCACGAGGATCTTGGAGTCGTCCTGCTCGATCTGGGGGCGACGCCTGCCGTATCCGGCGGTCGGGAACGATCGTGCGACGTCGACGCGACCAGCCTCCGACGCCGCGACCCGCGAATTCGGCGGCACACCCTGATCGAGCTCAAACGGTGATGTCCACCAACGTAATTCGGACTGATAGGTGGGATCGTGGCGTCGCAGGTCCTCGGTCAGTCGCGACGCTTCTGCAAGCTGTTGGCGCGCATCATCGGGCACGACGTCCAGCGTCACGCCATGCGCGCCGATCGCGCTGGCAAGTTGTGACTCCAGAGCGGCCCAGTTCCTCGGGACGGCAAACGGTAATCGGTCCGTGCGACGTCGCAGGATCGCCTCCGCGCGTAGGCGTTGAGCCTCTGTCGGCGTCGGAATCCAAGCCAAGTCGAGTCTCGCCAGGTGGTCGGGTTGGTCGGCATTCGGGAACCGGCCGGTGTGGGCGTCCCAGCCTGCCGCGGCCATCGCGACCCGGAGGTGATCGAGCACCGCTCCACAGCTCAACAGCAACTCCCGGCCGGAGGGATCAGCGGCCTGTAACAGCCGTTGACGATCGGAGAACAAGTGAAGGCACGCGCCGTCGGCCACCCAGCGCCAGGGTTGGCTGTTGTGCAACGACGGCGCGCGGCAGGCCAGCATCACCGCGTCGTGGACCACGTGCCGTTCTGGCGCCATTGGTGTCATCGCAACCATCAGCCTGTCAGACCATCCGCCATCGGGGCGCGCTTTCTGCAGGCAGCCACCGATGCCTTCGTCCACGCCGTATGACGCCAATAACGGGTCAGCCTAGAACGACCCGGTGTCATGTCGGCGGCGGCGATTTCGACGGTGCGGCGCACCAACACATCGAGTCGAGGTGACGGCCTTCACCATGGCCGTTCGTTCGATGTTGAACGACGCGATGGCTGCCACGGCGGCCTACCACCGACTCCGGTGAGTCCGGACACCCCGACGGACCGACGCGTAGCGTTTGGAAGTGATGTGCCACTACTGCGGGTGTCGAGAGATGCCGCTGCTGCGCGACTACATCGCCGAACACGAACGTGCCATCAACTTCGGCGGCGACGCGGTGCGGGCCATCGATCGGGGCGACCTGGCCCAGGCACGGCACCTGCTCGCTGAGATGGCGACAGAACTGGCCGCGCACTGGCTCGGCGAGGAAACCGGGCTGTTTCGGGTGATGTCGCGCGAGGAGATGTACGCAGAGCACATCGCTCCACTGGTTCGCGAGCACCGCGAGCTGGCCGAACTGCTCGCCACGGTCGAGATCTCCACAGCCGACGGCAAGCAGGCCATCCGCGACGCGATGTCCGACCTGTATGAACACATCAGCAAGGAGGAGGACGGACTCTTCCCCGCCTCGCTGACCGCGCTCGACGGCGACGAGTGGGACGCATCGATCGACGCATGGCATGCCGCGCACCCAGGCAGACGCATGATCGCCCGGTGATTGACTGCACCACCGGCCGACTCCACGAACGTGTCGCGCAGCGTGATCACGCGCGCGGAAGCTGCGCAACGACCGTCAGCAAAATCACCGAGTCTTCAATCGCCGTCAGCGCGTGCCGCTCGGATGGGATCGTTACGTGATCGCCCGTCTTACCTTCCCACGCATCAGATTTCGTGTGGAGGCGGACGTGGCCGCGTAGCACCTGAAGCGTCGCCTCACCCGGGCTGTCGTGCTCAGCCAGCTCCTGCCCAGCCGCCAACGCCATGACCGTCTGCCGCAATTCGTGATCGTGACCACCGTGAATGGTGTGCGCAGCCCGGCCGCTGTGCGCCGTGCGCGCCTCGGTCAGCTTCTCTTCGGCCATGTCGATCAGTGAAATTGATTCCATCTCGGGATATCTCTCCTGTTCAGCCGGACAGCAACAGTATTCCGCCGAGGGCAAGGCCGATCACCTTGACCACTTCGAGCAAAACGTACGCGTAATGCGCGCGCGAGCGGGACCCCTCGTCGCCCGCCAACACCGCATCGGAGCGGCGCGCCAACCGCGGTCGCACGCCCAGCAGCTGGCCGACCAGCGCGACGACGGCGATCGCGAACGCCACGACGACGCTGACTGATGGGCGACTGAGCGTCAAGGCAGCGAGGATGCCGACGGCGAGTAGCGACTCAACGGTGTTGAGCGCACGAAAGACCATGCGCCCGATGCCCAGTCCGATCTGCAGCGTTACGCCCGGAGCCCGGAACTTCAGTGGCGCTTCCAGGAACGAGATGGCCAGCACCATGCCCAGCCAAACGAAGGTGAGAGCGACCGCGAACGCCGACGCAGGACTCACGATGCCGCGGCCGGCGTGAGGTGGGCCAGACACAAGTCCGGCTCCACGAACGGATCCAGCCGGTCAACTGTGACCGGTGCACTCCACGTCGCCAGCGCCCCCTGCATGAGCCCCAGGTGGATCGGGCAGACGACCGCCGAGCGATCCTGCGCCAGTTCGAGGAACGGGCAATGACGCAGCCCGATTTGCGGCTGCCCGTGAGCTGTCCGTCGTTGCGGTGCGAACCCGAGTTCGTCGAGCAACTCGACCAGCCGATTGATCGACTGTTGGGCGCCTGGCGCCTTTCTCGTCGGGCCGGTCACCCGCCGTGCCCACGCCTGGCCGGCCTCGAGTGCCTTGGCGCTGGCGTTGCGGTCCCCGGCAAGGGCCAACGTGAGGATCTCGGCGAGCACTCGGTAGCGCCGGGTCCCGCCGGGGTCCATCCCACGCACAGCGCGAAACATCAGCGGCGGACGGCCCGGGCGCCTGCGGTCGGGCTCGACACGTTCGACCCGGCCCTCGGTGACCAGGGTGTCCAGATGGAACCGGACCGTATTCGGATGCACCCCAAGCTCATCGGCGATCTGCGGGATCGTCAACGCAGTGGTCGCACCCCTCAAAACGGCCAGCACACCTTCTCGACTCACTCTTGTACCCTCGGCAGCCCCGACACCAGTGGCGTGTCCACCCCGAGCGGACCGACTTTCGCCGCACCGCCCGGTGATCCCAGTGGGCTGTCGCGGCCGGGCAGAGATTCTGTAAAGAAAGCCGCATTGTCGGCCAGGTGAGGCCCCTGCTCTTCGGGGAGGTCGTCCTCGTAGAAGATCGCCTCCACCGGGCACACCGGCTCACACGCGCCGCAGTCGACACACTCGTCGGGGTGGATGTACAACGCGCGCCCGCCTTCGTAGATGCAGTCGACCGGGCACTCCTCGATGCAGGACCGATCCATCACGTCGACACATGGCTTCCCAATCACGTATGTCATGAACTAGAGTTTATACAACAGCACCTGTAAAAGCATAGAGGGAGATATGAATGTCTCAGCGCGACACGGCCGACGCCGATCTGCCCCTGCCGTTGGCCACTCGCCACGACGCCGCGGTGCAGGGCCACTGGCTGCTGGCGCGCCTCGGCAAGCGTGTGCTTCGACCAGGAGGGGCAGAACTCACCCACAAACTGTTGGCGCTGGCCGACCTAGCAGCCAGCGATGTGGTCGAACTGGCACCAGGACTGGGTCGCACCGCAGCCGAAATCATTCACCGCCGCCCGCGTTCCTATGTGGGAGTCGAGCAGGATCCCAACGCCGCCGCGGCGGTCCGGTCGATCGTGTCCGGATACGGCCACGCCCGCGTCGCCGACGCGGCCGACACCGGGCTACCCGACGGGAGTGCAGATGTTGTGGTCGGCGAGGCGATGCTGACCATGCAGAACGATAAAGCCAAGGCGGCCATCGTCGCTGAGGCGACGCGGCTACTGCGGCGCGGGGGCCGATACGCCATCCACGAACTCGCCCTGACGCCCGACGAGCTGCCCGACGATGTCAAGACCGACATCCGCCAGGCCCTAGCCAAGTCGATCAAAGTCAACGCGCGTCCGCTCACCGTCGCCGAGTGGCAACAGCTGCTGGCCGACCAGGGCCTGCGCGTGGACCACATCGAGACCGCCCCCATGGCGCTGCTGCAACCACGACGGCTGGTTTCCGACGAGGGCCTTCTCGGCGCGCTGCGGTTCGCCAAGAATGTGCTCACCCACCGCGATGCGCGCCGACGTGTGCTTGGCATGCGTCGCACCTTCGTCAAGCATCGCGACCGATTGACCGCCGTGGCCATCGTCGCGCGCAAATCGGGCGACCTATGACGGATCTGGCCAGCCGTGCTGACGTGGAGGAGTTGTTGCGGCGCTTCTACGGCCGGGTGTTCGTCGACGATGTCCTCGCCGAACCGTTCATCGAGTTACGGGCGAAGGGGCTCGAGTCGCATCTTGCGGTGATGTGCGACTTCTGGGAGACCGTCCTGTTCCGCGCGGGGCTCTACCACGGCAGCGCCCTGGTGGTTCATCGGCGGCTTCACGATCGGCATCCATTGTCCGCCAACCACTTTGTGCGCTGGCTACAACTGTGGAATGCCGCCATCGACGAGAAGTACCACGGTCCTGTCGCGGAACGCGCGGCGATCCAGGCCGCCAGAATCGCCAAAGCGATGCACCGCCGGCTGCGAGGCGTCGACGCAAGCGAACTCGACGCATTATTGGTGGGCTGAACTTGTTGCTCCCCGCACATGCATTCCAGTCGGCGGGTTGGTATCGAGGACGCTTTAGTGGTCATCGATAACATCGCTATCTGATCGGTCAGAGGAGCTGAGGCTTTGAAAATTGCGATCAGCGGAGCTGGTGTGGCGGGGCCGGCGCTCGCGCACTGGCTGCACCGAAGCGGCCACGAGCCGACATTGATCGAGCGAGCGCCGCACTTTCGCACCGGCGGCTACGTGATCGACTTCTGGGGAGTGGGCTACCGCGTCGCGCAACTGATGGGGATCGAGGCGGCCATCCGCGAGGCCGGCTACCAGGTGCAGTCGATCCGCTCGGTCGGGCCCGACAATCAAGTGCGAGCCAGCGTGGGCGTCGACGCTTTCCGGCGCGCAACTGGCGCCGGTTTCACCAGCCTGCCGCGCGGGGACCTGGCCGCCACCATCTACGCCACCATAGAAGACGACGTCGAAACGATCTTCGGTGATTCCATCACCGCCATCAACGAACACCCCGACGGCGTGAGAGTCAGCTTCGCCCAAGCCAAGTCCCGGGATTTTGACCTCGTCATCGGTGCCGACGGGTTGCACTCCAACGTGCGTCGCCTGACGTTCGGGCCCGAGTCAGACGTCGAACACTATTTGGGCTGCCGGGTCGCCGCCTGTGTTGTCGAGACGTATCGGCCCCGCGATGACCTG
This sequence comes from Mycobacterium sp. 29Ha, assembly GCF_032883055.1. Taxonomy (NCBI): domain Bacteria; kingdom Bacillati; phylum Actinomycetota; class Actinomycetes; order Mycobacteriales; family Mycobacteriaceae; genus Mycobacterium; species Mycobacterium sp. 29Ha. The sequence continues at coordinate 35,967 of NZ_JAMQTI010000015.1, read as the reverse complement.
GTCTACGTGACCTACAGCGAGCCGGGTCGATCTATCGGACGGTTTACCCTGCGGGGCGATCGCACCTTGTTTCTGTTCGTGTTCCGCTCTAGCCACGCCGCCGACCCCGGCAACGTTGAGGCGCGCAAGGAGATTCTGCGCCGCGAATACGGTGCTGCAGGCTGGGAATGCCCCCACATCCTTACAGCGCTGGACGGCGTCGATGATCTGTACTTCGATGTCGTCAGCCAGATTCGGTTGGATCGCTGGTCGCGTGGCCGGACCGCGCTCGTCGGCGACGCAGCCGCCTGTGTCTCCTTGCTGGCCGGCGAGGGCACCGGTCTGGCGATGACAGAGGCCTATGTGCTAGCGGGCGAACTCGTTTGTGCCCGTGGGGATTACTGGCGGGCCTTCGACGCCTACGAGACGCGACTGCGCCGTTTCGTCGAAGCCAAACAGGGCGCCGCCCAGAAGTACCTTCCTGTCTTCGCGACACAGACGAGGCTGGGCATCTGGTTTCGCAACCTGGCCATGAGGGCGATGGACTTCCGTCCGCTCGCCGGGCTGCTCCTCACCCGAAGCGTGCGCGACGACTTCGAATTGCCCGACTACCCGACCATGAGCACATGACCGGGCACGGCGCCCACACCGGCAGCGTGCGCGTCGGTCCCGCATTTCGTTAGCGATGTGATCAGATGGCGTCACCAGCCTCGGCGCCGCGGGTGCGACCCCACCAACTCGTCCTTCGCTGCCACCTCACGACTGCGGTAGACGATGTAGGGCCGGAATAGGTAGCCGATCGGCGCACTGAACGCGTGCACCAGTCGGCTGAATGGCCACAGCGCGAATAACACCAACGCGATCATCACGTGCAGCTGGTAGTACAGCGGCGCCTCGGCCATCAGATCACCGCGCGGCTGCAGCACCCAGATGGAGCGAAACCACACGGACACCGATTCGCGGTAGTTATAAGCCTCGCCCACGACACCGGATCCCAGCGCCGTGGCGTAGAGGCCCAAGACGATGGCCAGCACCAACACGACGTACATGATCTTGTCGTTGACGGTGGTGGCCATGAACACCGGTCCGCGGGTGCGGCGTCGGTAGATCAGCAGCGCGGCGCCGGCCAGGGTGGTGATCCCGGCGATCGTGCCGAGCGTCACGGCCTGCACGTGGTAGGCGTGCTCGCTCATCCCGATTGCGGCGGTCCAGGACTCCGGGATCAGCAGGCCGATGACGTGGCCGACGATGACCACCAGGATGCCGAAGTGAAACATCGGGCTGCCAATCCGCAGCAGTCGTGACTCGTAGAGCTGCGAGGAGCGGGTGGTCCACCCGAACTTGTCGTAGCGGTATCGCCACCAGGTGCCGACCACGACGATGGCCAGCGTCACATACGGCACTGTGTTCCAGAACGCTTCGCCCAGCATCTCACCGGTCTCCTTCGGCTCGCCGGGGCGGCACGGTCAATGTGAACGGTTGCAGTCCAACGGCTTCGGCGGGCGGCCCGGCTTGCGTGAGATGCTGCGCGCGTTGCATATCCTGGTCGGTGGCCGCGGGCAGCGTCTGGCACACCGCGGCGACGGTGTGCGCGTACGGCGAATCCATGTCCGTCAATGCCGTGCACAGCACGTCGATCGGCACCCGGTGCTCGGTGAGTAATCGCCGCCCGGCGTCGGGGTCGACGGTGGCGGCGAACTCCAGCACCACCGGCAGGAAATCCGGCGCCTCATGTTGTGGCGGTTTGACATCGGCGTCGCGGTACGCCCGTGCGAACGCAAGCATTTCGCTGCCGCGGTTGCGGGTGTCACCGGCGGTCCAGTACGTCAGGTACATCGTCGTACGGCGCTGCAGGTCGAACGTTTCGACGTAGTCGGCGGCCGCCCGCAGCGGATCGGATGCCCGCAGCGTCACCACAGTCAGTGCTAGCAGTTCGCCCGCCCCGCCGGTGACCTGATTCAGGAGGCGCTCCACGGTGTCGAGTCGCTCGGCGCACCGATCGTCGGGGTAGGCCAGCAGCAGTGAGGCCGACTGCCATATCAATCGGTCCTGCAGCGCCTGCTTCGGGGCGCGGTTCAGCAGCTTCATCAGCGATGCGCCTCCCCGTTGCCGTGCCCGCCGGGGAATATGCCGTCGGGTACACCGCGGCCGTCCCAGTTGAGCAGGTTCACTCGCGACGGGTGCTCGGCGTTGGCGGCCATCCCCTCATCGGTCTGCCGTTGCCGCAACGCATGGAACGTCTCCACCGCCACCGGCACAGGCCCACCGCTGGCCTCCCCGAACGGACCGGACTCGTACATGCCCGGCCCACCCTCGAACGACAGTGAGCAGCCCGGCTCCTCCAACTCGTGGGCCTCGACAGCGTAGGCAGTCGGAATGACATAGCGCTCTTCATATTTCGCCAGCGCTAACAACCGGTACATCTGATACATCTGCTCTTCGGTCATCCCGACCGCCTGCGGAATATGCGGCTGTGTTTCGCGACCCAGATTGATATCGCGCATGTAGGACCGCATCGCCGCCAGCCGACGCAACACCCCCTCCACCACCGTGGTGTCGCCGGCGGTGAACAACTCGGCCAGATACTGGATGGGAATGCGCAGCGCCTCCAGCGCTCCGAACAGGTTGCCGAGCTCCTCCCCGTCGTGACCGTCACGGCTGACGGCGTCGACCACCGGCGACAGCGGAGGGATGTACCACACCATCGGAACGGTCCGGAATTCCGGATGCAGCGGCAGCGCGACCTTGTAGGTGTTGATCAACGCGTGCACGGGCGAGCGCTGCGCGGCCTCGATCCACTCATCGGAGATGCCCTCCGCGCGCGCCCCGGCGATGACCTCCGGATCGGTCGGGTCAAGCAGGATCTGCCGGTGCGCCTCATACAGATCCTTCTCGTCTACCACTGACGCGGCTTCCAGCACCCGGTCCACGTCGTAGAGCACCAGCCCCAGGTAGCGCAGCCGGCCCACGCACGTCTCGGAGCACACGGTGGGCAGGCCGACCTCGAGCCGCGGGTAGCACAGCGTGCACTTCTCGGCCTTGCCGGTCTTGTGGTTGAAATACACCTTCTTGTAGGGACATCCGGACACGCACATCCGCCAGCCGCGGCAGCGGTCCTGATCGACGAGCACAATGCCGTCCTCGGTGCGCTTGTACATCGCCCCGGACGGGCACGACGCCACGCACGACGGGTTCAGGCAGTGCTCGCAGATCCGCGGCAGGTAGAACATGAAGGTCTGTTCGAGCTCGAGGCGGACCTGTTCGCTGACTTTCTTCAGGATCGGGTCGCCGGGCACTATCTCGGGCGAGCCGGCCAGGTTGTCGTCCCAGTTCGCCGACCACGACACCTTCATCGGCTTGCCGCTGATCAGGCTGCGCGGCGGCGCGACGGGCATCTGTTCACCGAGCGGCGCGTTGATGAGGTTCTCGTAGTCGTAGGTCCACGGCTCGTAGTAGTCGTCGATGCTGGGCAGCTTCGGGTTGGAGAAGATCCGCAGCAGCTTGTGCAGCCGGCCGCCGTCGCGCAGCCGCAGCCGCCCCTTTCGATCGCGTATCCAGCCGCCGCGCCAGCGCTCCTGATCTTCGTAGGTGCGCGGATAGCCTTGGCCGGGACGGGTTTCGACGTTGTTGAACCACACGTACTCGGTGCCGGCCCGGTTGGTCCAGGCCTGCTTGCAGGTCACCGAGCAGGTGTGGCAGCCGATGCACTTGTCGAGGTTCATCACCATCGCCATCTGTGCCATGACCTTCATCGTCTGCCTCGCTCATGCTTCGCTCGGTGCATCAGTACGTCACCTTCTGGTTGCGACGGCGGACCATCGTCACCTCGTCGCGTTGATTGCCGGTCGGGCCGAGATAGTTGAACGCGAAAGTGTTCTGCGCATACCCGCCGGCCAGGTGGCTGGGCTTGATCAGCAGTCGGGTCAGCGAATTGTGGATACCGCCGCGATTACCGGTCGTCTCGGACAGCGGCACGTCGATGGTGCGTTCCTGCGCGTGATAGACGAACACTACGCCCTCGGGCATCCGGTGCGAGACGATCGCCCGGCATACCACCACGCCGTTGCGGTTGACCGCCTCGATCCAGTCGTTGTCGCGCACATCGACCTTGGCGGCATCCGCCGGACTCATCCACATCGTCGGGCCACCCCGCGACAGTGACAGCATCAACAGGTTGTCCTGGTACTCGGAGTGGATCGACCATTTCGAGTGCGGGGTCAGATACCGTACCGTCAACCCGATTCCCTCGCTCCCCAGCGTCGGTTCACCGAACAGCCGCGCCATGTCCAACGGCGGCCGGTAAATGGGCATCTGCTCGCCGAGCTCTTCGAGCCAATCGTGGTCGACGTAGAAATGCATCCGGCCGGTGAGCGTGTGGAAAGGCTTGAGTTCCTCGATGTTCACGGTGAACGGCGCATACCTGCGGCCACCGGTTTCGCTACCCGACCATTCCGGGCTGGTGATCACCGGAACCGGCCGGGCCTGGGTGTCGGCGTAGGTGATACGGCGTTCCTCGCTGCCCTCGGCCAAGTGGACGAGCCTGCGGCCGGTGCGTTTCTCCAGTTCCCGGAAGCCCTCGACAGCCAAGCGCCCGTTCGACGTGCCCGACAGCGCCAGGATCACGTCGGCCATCCGCTCCGCCGAGGTGATCGCCGCGCGGCCCTGGGCCGGACCGGAATCCATCACGCCGAACTTGGCGGCTAGCTCGTGGACTTCCTGGTTCGGGTGGGTGGTGATGCCCTTAGTGGTGACTCCTAGTGTGTCGACAAGCGGCCCGAGCGTGGCCCACTTGTCGGCGACCGCCGCGTAGTCGCGTTCCACCGCCGCCACCGGGCCCATCGTCTTGCCCGGCACGGGCGCCTCACCCGTGACGCGCCAATCATGCTCGCTGCCACCGGGATACGCCATCGCACCAGGCGTGTCATGCTGAAGCGTGCCAATTACCACGTCGGTGCGGGTACCCAAGTGCTTCGCTGCCAGGGTGCTGAAGGCGCGGGCAATGGCGCCGAACGCCTCGTAATCCGACCGGGTCTCCCACGGCGGGTCGATAGCGGGGCTGAACGCATGCACATACGGGTGCATATCGGTACTGGACAGGTCCGCCTTCTCGTACCACGTTGCGGCGGGCAACACCACATCCGAGAGCAGGGTCGTGGAGGTCATCCGGAAATCGATCGACATCAGCAAGTCGAGCTTTCCCTCCGGGATGTCGTCGCGCCATGCAACATCGTTGGGCCGCAGCGCCTCCGGAGTCAGCTCCGCCTGCACGTTTGAGGTGGTACCCAGCAGATGGCGCAGGAAGTACTCGTTGCCCTTGCTCGACGAGCCCAGCAGATTGGCCCGCCACACGTCGAGCACCCGCGGCCAGTTAGCCGGATCGTCGGGATCAGTCACAGCCAGCTTGAGCTCACCCGAAGCGAGTAGCTCCGCGACGTATGCCGGGATCTCCTTGCCGGCGGCACGTGCCTCGTCGGCGACGTCGAGGCTGGAGCGCTCGAACTGCGGATAGAACGGCGTCCAACCCATCGCCACCGCGGTGGCCAACACGTCCATGGTGTGCTTGTCGCGAAACCGGCCGCGGCCCAACGGACTTGCGAGCGCGTCGGCACGGTAGCCGTCGTAGCGCCACTGGCCGGTGTGGGCATACCAGTACGAGGTGCCCGCCATCTGGCGCGGCGGCCGCGACCAGTCGCTGGCCATCGCCATCGTCGCCCATCCGGTCACGGGCCGGCATTTCTCCTGGCCGACGTAGTGCGCCCAACCGCCGCCGTTGCGGCCCATCGACCCGGTCAACAGCAGCAGGGCCAGCACGGCGCGGTAGGTGGCGTCGCCGTGGAACCACTGACAGATACCGGCGCCCATGATAATCATCGACCGACCACCCGATTCCTCGGCGTTGCGCGCAAACTCCTTGGCGACCCGGATCGCCTGGGCCGCAGACACTCCGGTGATCGGCTCCTGCCACGCCGGCGTGTAGGGCTGACTCGCATCGTCATAGCCGGCGGGCCAATCACCCGGCAGCCCGGGCCGCGAGACGCCGTACTGGGCCAGCATCAGATCGAACACCGTGCACACCAGATGCTCACCCACCCGCCGCACGGGCACCCCTCGAGCGAGGGTCTCGCCATGCCCGTCAACAGTGTCGAAGCGCGGCAGCTGAATCTGCGCGGTCTCGCCGTCTTCGCCGTGCGGCGGCGTGACGGTCAGCGCCGGCACCACGTCACCCAGGTCAAGATTCCACTTGCCCACACCCTCGTCGCCATAGCGGAATCCCAGCGACCCGCGCGGCACCGCGACCTCGTCGGTTGCGCCGTCGAGCAACACCGGCTTGAACGCCGCGTTCTCCACGTCCTGTCCCAGATCCGCCGCCGTCAGGTTCTTGCCCGCCACGAGGGCGCCGTCACGCTCCTCGAGCTTGACCAGGAACGGTAAGTCGGTGTAACGACGCACATAGTCGACGAAGAACGGGACACGCTGACGAACAAAGCATTCCGACAGAATCACATGACCCATCGCCATCGCCAACGCGCCGTCGGTGCCCGCAGCACACGGCATCCACTCGTCGGCGAACTTAGTGTTATCGGCATAGTCCGGGCTAACGGTGACCACCTTGGTACCCCGATAGCGCACCTCGGCCATCCAGTGCGCGTCCGGTGTCCGGGTAACGGGGACGTTAGAGCCCCACATCATCAGATACGACGCGTCCCACCAATCGCCGGACTCCGGCACGTCGGTCTGATCGCCGAACACCTGCGGCGAAGCGACCGGCAGGTCGGCGTACCAGTCGTAAAACGACGTCATCGCCCCGCCGATCAGTTCCACGAACCGTGACCCCGCGGCGTGACTGACCATCGACATCGCCGGGATCGGCGAGAAGCCCGCGACACGGTCCGGCCCATAGGTCTTGATGGTGTGCACGTGCGCGGCCGCGATCATCTCCGTCGCCTCGGCCCACGTCACCCGCACCAGCCCACCCTTGCCACGGGCCTGCTGGTAGCAGCGGCGCCGCCCGGCGTCGGCTTGAATGTCGGCCCACGCCAACACCGGATCTTCCAGGCGGGCCTTGGCCTCCCGATACATCTCCACCAGCACGCCACGGGCATACGGATAACGGACTCGGGTCGGCGAGTACGTGTACCAGGAGAACGCCGCACCGCGCGGGCAGCCGCGCGGTTCGTACTCCGGCCGGTCCGGGCCCACCGAGGGGTAGTCGGTTTCCTGGGTCTCCCAGGTGATGATGCCGTCCTTGACGTAGATCTTCCACGAACACGACCCGGTGCAGTTCACCCCGTGCGTGGAGCGCACTACCTTGTCATGACTCCACCGGTCGCGGTAAAAGACATCGCCTTGTCGGCCACCGCGGCGGGTGACGGTACGCAGGTCCTCGGAGAACTCGCCAGGGGTGAAGAACCGGCCGCTGCGCCCCAGCAGTTCCTCGATCGGCCCGCCGTTGCGCGGTGATGTCGTCACGTCGCGGCCTCCTTGGGTTGAGTCGCCGGTTCGTGGGCGTGCAGCCGCAACGCCGTGTAACCCAGCGCCACCAGCGCGGTTGCCACCAGTAGCAGCAGGCCGATCGTGTAGTTGTTAGCGACCGGGTCGTAGGTCGCGCCCATCACCAACGGCGGGAAGTAACCACCCAATCCGCCTGCGGCAGCGACGATTCCGGTCACCGAGCCCACCGACTGCGCAGGTGAGCGGCGCGCGACCCAGGCGAACACACCGCCGGTCCCTATGCCCAGGAACACCGCAAGGGTGATGAACGTCGCCGCCGACCACACATCGGGTGGGGGCTGAAAGACCGCGACGAACGCCAGCACAGCGACACCCGTCAACGACGCCAGCACCACATGCTTCGGAGCGATCCGGTCCGCCAGGGCGCCGCCGATCGGCCGGGCCAACACGGCAGCCAAGGCGAAACCGGCCGTGCGCGCGCCCGCGTCAACCGCGGAGAACCCGTAGATCGTTTTGATATACGTGGGCAGGTAATTGCTGAACGCGACGAAGCCGCCGAACACGACCGCGTAGAGAAACGACATCTCCCAGGTAACCGGCAGTTTGGCGGCCGCGATCAACTTCGGAACGACGGGTCGGGTATTCGGGGCGAAGGCTGGTGAGTTTCGCATCACGACCACGCAGGCAGCGGCAGTTACCGCGAGGGCAACCGCGACGATCACATGCGTGGTGAATAGGCCGAACCAGCGCACGAACCGCGGTGTGAAGAACGCGGACAGCGCGGTACCGACCATGCCCATGCCGAACACCCCGGTCGCAAAGCCGCGCCGCGACGCCTCGAACCAGCTGTTCGCGAAGGGGATGCCGACCGCAAAGATTGTTCCGGCGATACCCAGAAAGAAGCCGCATACCAGCAACAGCGGATACGACCCTGCTGCTCCGGCCGCACCGACGGCCAAAACCGGCACGATCGATGCCAGCGACACGGCGATGAACATCGTCCGTCCCCCGAACCGGTCGGTGAGCGAGCCGATGACGATCCGCCCCAAAGATCCGACCAGGATCGGTGTAGCGACCAGCATCGAGGCCTCGGTACTGCTCAAGTTCAGATCGCCGGCGTAGGTGGTGGACAGCGGGCCGATCATGTTCCAGGCCCAGAAGTTGATCGCCGAGACCCAGGTGGCCAGCACCAGGTTCACACTTCTGCTGGCGCCGGTGTCCGGCGGTGTCGCCGTGTTCACATCCACCAGAGAACCACGTGGTGAGCGGAAGATGAGCAGTTCAGCCAAAAAGGTTGTCGCCCAACACTGTACGGCAACCTAGAATCACCTAGATCGACTGTCATTGTCGTGTCTCCGGCGTTGGTGTGTCGTGACCTTCGCGCCCGGGTGTCGAAATCATCGGTCTCCGCTCAATCATTCGCGCGCATATCTGCGCCGGTTCGCTTAGCAAACACACCCTGAGGATGACCTCACCCACTGCCGATCCGAAAGGGGCGTTGGCCTTCACGCACGCAGGACCAAGGTCCCAACCTGGCACACCGACCCGTGGATTTCCCCGAATCGAGTGAATGAAATCGACACAACAGAAACGATCAACATGCACCCAACGGCGAATTAGTATCGTGACATCGAAGCGAAAACCGCCTGGAAGGTTCGGGCCAGCCAGGCTGGGACATAGCCGCCGAGCTACCTCACTAGGTGACCGATGAGCGCGTAGAGCCCAAGGCAGCCCCTGATCGATCAGCAAGCTCAGGAGCATCTTTTCGCATCGGGCGTGCTACGGCAATCCCTTTATACTCGAAAGAATGGCACTCAAGAGGCCGCCGCTATTTATCTCGGTTCTGGCTCCCCGTCTCTTGAAATGGATGTCGAAATCGAACGTGGCAATCTATCGCGCCACCGACGGGCGCGTCGGCGGCCACGAGCTGGAGCTGCCCCTGTGTCTGTTGATCACGACTGGCCGCAAGAGCGGGTTATCCCGAACGAGTCCACTGATATTCATGGCCGACGGTGGCCATGTGGTCCTGGTGGCATCACAGGGCGGTCTGCCCACACACCCAAAGTGGTTTCTGAACCTGTGCGCGAATCCTGAGGTTCACGTGCAAATCCGAGCGCAGACCCACACCATGCGCGCCCGCCTCGCCGAAGACGCGGAACGGAACCAGCTCTGGCCGCGACTCATTGCACACAACCCGCGATGGGCGAGATACCAATCGTGGACCGACCGCGTGATTCCGGTGGTGGTCTGCGAGCCAGTCTAGCTGTGTTGGCTCATGAGATTGGTTACCCGACGATCAGCTTCTTAAGTCCCGCGAATGACGAGTAGCCGTGCCGCCACGGCCCGATCACTGCATTCCGACGGACTCCTTTAGATTTAGATGGGCGAGTGCGCTGCCCACGCGGATTCACCGCAACCACGGCGTGAAGCGACTGCGCGTCGGCGTCGCACACTTGCGCAGGCTCTGGTCAGTCTTCGCGGTGGATCAGTGCGCCGAGGACATCGCGGTGGTAGCGGGAGATCACGTCGAGTTGGATGCCCTTCGGGCACACCGCCGTACATTCGCCGATCTGAGTGCAGCCGGCGAACCCTTCAGCATCGTGTTGGTCAATCATGGCGAGCGCGCGGGCCCGACGTTCGGCCTGGCCTTGGGGTAGGTCGCCGAGGTGGGTGATCTTCGCGCCCAGGAACAGCGCTGCCGAGCCATTTGGGCACGCCGCAACGCAGGCGCCGCAACCGATACAGGTCGCCGCGTCGAACGCCGCTTCGGCACGCGTCTTGGGCACCGGCACAGCCTGCGCATCGGGGGCAGCGCCCGTTGGCGCGGTGATATACCCGCCCGCGGCGATGATCCGGTCGAATCCGCTGCGATCGACGATGAGGTCCTTGATGACCGGGAACGGTGCAGCGCGCCAGGGTTCGACGTCGATCACGTCGCCGTCGGCGAAACTGCGCATATACAATTCGCAGGTTGTAATCACGCCTTGTGGCCCATGCGCAACGCCGTTGATGACCAACCCGCACGCCCCACAGATGCCTTCGCGGCAGTCGCTGTCGAACGCGACCGGATCCTCTCCTGCCCGGGTGAGCCGTTCGTTGAGGACGTCGAGCACCTCGAGAAACGACATGTCCGGCGAGATGCCCCGCACCCCATAGCCAACCATCGCACCCGCCTCACCCGGGGCCTTCTGGCGCCAAATCCGCAGGGTGAGATTCATTTGTAGCTCCGCTGTTTCATCTTGACGCTGCGATATTCGAGGTCTTCCCGGTGCAGCACCGGAGGGTGGTCCGCGCCGGTGAACTCCCAGGCGGCGACATACGCGAACCGGTCGTCGTCGCGCAGCGCCTCACCGTCGGCGGTTTGGCTTTCGACCCGGAAGTGACACCCGCACGACTCTTCGCGGTGCAGGGCGTCGATGCACATCAGCTCCGCCAGTTCGAAGAAATCCGCTACTCGGCCCGCCCGCTCCAGGGTCTGGTTCAGCTCCGCATTCTCACCGGTGACCGCGACGCTGCGCCAGAACTGCGCCTTGAGCTCTCGCACCCGCTCGATGGCCTCGGTCAGGCCCGCCTGTGTGCGTTCCATCCCGCAGTGGTCCCACAGGATGGTGCCAAGTTCCTTGTGGAAGGAGTGAACCGTCCGGTCGCCGCCAATGGACAGCAGGGCCTCGATCCGCCCGCGGACCGTGTCGGCGGCCTCGCGCGCGGCCGGGTGCGAGGCGTCGATCGGCTCGAACGGCGCCGCTGCCAGATAGTCGGTGAGGGTGGCGGGCAACACGAAGTAGCCGTCGGCCAGACCCTGCATCAGCGCGCTGGCGCCCAGCCGGTTGGCACCGTGATCGGAGTAGTTGGCCTCACCGATCACGAACAGGCCCGCAATGGTGCTCTGCAGGTCGTAGTCGACCCACAGTCCGCCCATCGTGTAGTGCACCGCGGGGTAGATTCGCATCGGCCTGCGGAACGGATCCTCGCCGGTGATCTGCCGGTACATCTCGAAGAGGTTGCCGTAGCGGTCCTCGATCACCGGGCGGCCCAGCCGCGCCAAGGCGTCGGCGAAGTCGAGGTAAACACCGAGCCCGCCGGGACCGACACCGCGCCCGTCGTCACACACCTTTTTGGCTGCGCGGGAAGCGACATCGCGCGGGACCAGGTTGCCGAACGCCGGATATCGGCGCTCGAGGTAATAGTCGCGGTCGGACTCGGGAATCTCGCCGGGGTGGCGGTCGTCGCCGCTGTTGGCGGGTACCCAGATCCGCCCGTCGTTGCGCAGCGACTCGCTCATCAGCGTCAGCTTGGACTGGTGCTCGCCGCTGACCGGGATGCAGGTCGGGTGGATCTGGGTGAAGCACGGGTTGGCGAACAGCGCCCCCCTGCGGTGCGCGCGCCAGGTCGCGGTGACGTTGCACCCCATCGCGTTGGTGGATAGGAAGTACGCATTGCCGTAACCGCCGGAGGCGAGCACGACGGCATCGGCGACGTGCGTTTGGATCTCGCCGGTCGTCATGTCGCGCACGATCACCCCTCGAGCCCTGCCGTCCGCGACGATCAGGTCGAGCATTTCGTGACGAGAATGCACGTCCACGGTGCCCATCCTGACCTGGCGTTCAAGCGCCTGGTACGCGCCGAGCAGCAGCTGCTGGCCGGTCTGCCCGCGGGCGTAAAAGGTGCGAGAGACCTGCACACCGCCGAACGAGCGGGTGTCGAGCAGCCCGCCGTACTCGCGGGCGAACGGCACCCCCTGGGCGACACATTGGTCAATAATCGAGCCGCTGACCTGGGCGAGACGGTAGACATTGGATTCGCGTGAACGGAAGTCGCCGCCCTTGATGGTGTCGTAGAACAGCCGGTAAACGCTGTCACCGTCGTTGCGGTAGTTCTTCGCCGCGTTGATCCCGCCCTGCGCGGCGATGCTGTGCGCGCGGCGCGGACTGTCCTGATAACAAAAGCTGGTGACCTGGTAGCCCGCCTCGCCCAGCGTCGCCGCGGCCGACGCCCCGGCCAGGCCGGTGCCGACGATGATCACCGAGAGCTCGCGCCGATTCGCCGGACTGATCAGCCGGGCCTCGAACTTGCGGGTGTCCCAGCGTTCCTCGATCGGGCCCGGCGGCGCCTTCTCGTCGACGATCGGATCCCCCACCGTGTAGTAGCCGGCGGACACCTCGGTCTGCGAGTTGTTCACCGGCCGACCCATCCGAACAGCACCGAGTACGGGACAATCAGGAAGCCGGCCGTGATCACCACCGCGACCACGACTGCGGCAACGTTGAGGCGGCGACGCCGCCGGACGCTGGTGTTCGCGCCCAACGTCGCGAACGCACTCCAAAACCCATGCCGCAGATGGAATCCCACCGCGATCAGCGCGACGGTGTAGCTCGCGACCACCCACCAAATCTGAAATCCGTTCACCAGCCGCACGTACGGGCTCGACGAGGCCCCGCCCGGGTGAATGATGTCCGTGCTCAGGTGCAGCAGGTGATAGACAATGAACGCTGCCACCGTCACCCCGCCCCAACGCATCGTGAATGATGCGTAGCTGCGTTGGACACCGCCGCGCGCCCGGGTGCTCTCATAGCGCCAACCGCCGCGCCCCGCCGTCGCCGAGCGAGCACGTCTCCACAGGATCAGCGCCGCACCTATGTGGATCACCACGCTGACTACTAGCACCACCCGCACGATCCAAAGTGCGCCGGCGTATGGCAGGAACGGCTCACCGACCGTACGGAGATGGTGCGCGTAGTCGTCGAACGCTGCCCGCCCTGAGAACGCCTTGAGGTTGCCGTACATATGCACCAGCAAAAACAGCACCATGACCAGGCCCGAGACCGCCATCGCCGCCTTGAGCACCACCGTCGACCGCAACGCCGACCCGCGGCGCTGAGCTGGCGTCAGAGACTGGACCGTCACCTCCGGCATGCTAGACGCGAACGATCGCACGGCATGCCGACATGGGGATTATGGGCATCGCATCGACCATCAGCGCCGCAACCTCCAGCAGCCACAAGTCCTACGACGCTTGTTTCCACTCTTGCAGCGGCTGCGTCTCATCGAACAGCCTGCTGGCAAGCCCATCCGTCCGGGATGCGGCCGGTTTCGATGAAGCGGGCCAGTTCCGCGCTTACCTGGGCTGGAAGTTCGCTATCGGCATGCGGATAGATGATGGGTTCCTCTTTGGAGTTGTGCTGCTCGAGTTGCCCCAGCAGCCGATGGCACGTATCCCGCAACTGTTCACTGTCGCCTGTGCCAACGAGTAGATCGGCGAGGACGTCCATGGTGCGCCACAGTTCGCCGTGTTCGCGCATCATTACAAAGATCGGCATGGTCATGCCGGCCTCGCGGATCGGAGGGAACAGGATGGTCTCCTCCAGGTAGATGTGTCGGCGCAGCGCTTCCAACGCCGCGTTCAGCAGCTCCGGTTGCACGCAGCCGCCGTCGAGCTTCCCGATGAAAGTCGCTATTGCGCTGTCTATTTCGTGGTGCTCACGCTTCAGAACGACCGATAGAATCCCAACGGGCATCGCTTTCTCCCCCTAGTCGAGCTTGGCATCGACGCTGATCTTCGCCCCGGCGAACAACCGCGACACCGGACACAACATTGCGGCCTCATCCACCACGGCGGCGAAGGCGTCGGCATCCAGCCCCGCCACCTGTGCCCTGACCTTCAGCCGGGACGTGGTGATCGTCGGGACCTCGTCGACGGCGTCCAGGGTCACGGTGGACTGCACCTCCAATCGTTGTGGCGGCGTGTTGTTCTCGCCCAACTTCAATGCCAGCGCCATCGCGAAACAGGAGGAATGTGCTGCCGCCGCCAGCTCCTCCGGGCTGGTCTTTCCGCCCGGCTGTTCGGTTCGGGATGCCCAGGTCACCTGCAGGCCGTCCAGCGCTGCGCTACTGCCGTGCGATAGCGTGCCCTCGCCAGAGGCTAGAGGGCCCTCCCAGGTGGTCTGCATGGCGCGATCGGCGATGCTCATTGTCACGAACTCCTTTACTGTCTGCACTCCCGGCGCCGAGGTGGACATGTGCGGCAGGAGTGGATGGATTGTTTCTACAAATACGAGTTGCGTACTACTGGCCACGGGTTGTCCCCGACTATGACTGAAGTTCAGAAGGCCTCCTCGGGCATTTCCATGACCGTCAGGTCAACAGCGTCGATGATGCGCCGCTGGGCGGCCAGCAGCGGCAGCATGTTCTTCGCGAAAAACGTTGCGGTGGCGACCTTCCCGATGTAGAAGGCACGATCATCCTGCGCCGCAGCGCCGTCCAGCGCGTTGAGCGCGATCTCGGCCTGCTGCAACAGCAGCCAGCCGATGAGCACATCACCGACAGCGAGAAGGAACGGCACCGCCTCCAGACCGACGAGGTAAAGCTCTGCGGCATCGTGCGCGGAGTCGAGCAGATAGCCGGTCAGCGCGGCGACCATGGCCTGCAGATCCTCCAGGGCCTCAGCCAGGAGTTTGCGGTTGTCGGCGAGTTCGGGCGGGCGGTGGCGCTGTCGAGGAATTTCTGCACCTGGCCGACGACGTGGCCCAACGCCACACCCCGATCACGGGCGATCTTGCGGAAGAAGAAGTCCTGCGACTGAATCGCGGTGGTGCCCTCGTAGAGGCTGTCGATCTTGGCGTCGCGGATGTACTGCTCGATCGGGTAATCCTGCAGGAAACCCGAACCACCCAGGGTCTGCAGCGATTCGGTCAAATGCTGGTAGGCGCGCTCGGAACCCACGCCCTTGACCACCGGCAGCAGCAGATCGTTGACCCGGTGAGCCAACTCGGCGTCGGCACCAGAGGCGATCGCGGCGACCGTCGGGTCCTGATGGGCGGCGGTATAGAGATAAAGCGCCCGCAGGCCCTCGGCGTAGGCCTTCTGGATCAGCAGTGCCCGGCGCACGTCGGGATGGTGGATGATCGTGACGCGCGGCGCGGTCTTGTCGGTCATCTGGGTGAGATCAGCACCCTGCACCCGCGTCTTGGCGAAGTCCAGCGCGTTGATGTAACCGGTCGACAACGTCGAAATCGCCTTGACGCCCACAAACATTCGCGCGTATTCGATGACCTTGAACATTTGCGCGATGCCGTTGTGGATGTCACCGACCAGCCAGCCGGTCGCCGGCAGCCCATGCTCACCGAAGCTCAGCTCGGTTGTCGCCGAAACCTTCAGGCCCATCTTGTGTTCCAGACCGGTCACGAAGACACCGTTGCGTTTCCCCGGCTCACCGGTCTTCGGATCGGGCAGGAATTTGGGCACCAGAAACAGACTCAACCCTTTGGTGCCGGGTCCGGCGCCCTGCGGGCGGGCCAACACAATATGCATGATGTTCTCGAACAGGTCATCGCTGTCCCCGTTGGTGATGAACCGCTTGACACCTTCGATGTGCCAGCTGCCGTCGGGCTGTTCGATCGCCTTGGTGCGTTCGGCGCCGACATCGGAACCCGCGTCGGGTTCGGTGAGCACCATCGTGGCGCCCCAGTTGCGCTCGATCGCCATCGCCGCCCACTGGCGCTGTTGTGGGTTGCCGATGTCGTAGAGGATGTCCGCGAATTGCGGACCGGCCAGATACATGAACACCGCCGGGTTGGCCCCGAGCACGAACTCGTTGATCGCCCAGGCGACCATCGCCGGTGCGGGCACCCCACCGACATGCTCGTCGAGGCCGATCCGGAACCATTCGCCGTCGCGCCACGCCCGCAGCGACTTCTTGAACGACTCAGGCAGCGCTACCACATGGGTTTCGGGGTCGAACGTCGGCGGGTTTCGGTCGCCGTCGGCGAAGGACTCCGCGACCGGTCCGGCCGCCAATTTCGAGGCCTCAGCCAACATCTCGCGCACCGTGTCGCCGTCGAGGTCGCCGAACACTCCGGTGGCCAGCGCCTTGTCCAGGTCGAGCAACTCGAAGAGATTGAACTCGAGATCTCGCACGTTGCTCTTGTAATCACTCATGTCGAGCGCCTTTCCAGCCGCGGCAGGAGGGTGAAGGTCTGCATGACGAACTCCTTGGGCGATCGGCCGCCACGCCGTTAGGTGTTGGCGCCGGTCAGTGCGAAGAACTCCTGGCGTGATCGCGGGTCTTCGCGCAGGGTGCCCAGAAGGGTGGAGGTGATGGTCGCCGATCCGGCGGCCTGCACGCCTCGCAGCGTCATGCAGGTGTGCTCGGCCTCGATGACCACGCCGACGCCGCGGGGCTGCAGCTGTGCGTCGAGCCAATCGGCGATCTGTTTGGTGAGTCGTTCCTGGCGTTGGGGTCGGCAGGCGAAGTGCTCGGCGACGCGGGCGAGCTTGGATAGCCCGATGATGCGCGCGCCGGGCAGATACCCGATGTGGGCGATCCCGACAAAGGGCAACATGTGGTGCTCGCACACCGACCGCAGCGGCAGGTTGCGCGAAATGACGAGTTCGTCGTAGCCCTCGTCGTTGGGGAAGGTGGTCAGATCGAAGGCCCGCGGTGTGAACAGCTCGGCGTAGCCGCGCGCCATCCGCGCGGGGGTGCCGGAAAGACTTTCGGAATCCAGTGAAATCCCCAGGGCGCGAAGGAATGCCGCGGCGGCGACTTCCGCGGCGGCCAGATCCCGCTCCGCCGAGGGGTGCACGAGTTGCAGTGCGGCGCTGGAATGCATCGGGGGTTCCTTCCGGGAGACGAGAGGATCCCTCCGTTCACCCGTCGCAGGCGTAGTGGCGCCGGATGAACGGAGGGAGGCACATGGTGGGTTCGACTACCTGACAGGGGTATCGGTGCCCGACCTGGTGCGCCGGTGCCAGGCCGGGTCGTACACGAAGGCCAGACGGCCCAAGGTCAGCGCGGCCAGCAGCAGCCCGAAGTCGCGCAGCGCGATGTCGTAGAAGCCGGGGTAGCTCACCAGGTTGACGATGATGCCGGCCAGCCAGGCGGCGACGATGTAGGCGGCGTAGCGCGGCTTGATCGCCACGGCGATGCCGGCCACGATCTCGATCACTCCGACCACCAGCATCACCTGGTGCGCGCTGATCGGGCTCAGGTCCACGATCCACGGCGCCAGGTAGGTCTCCCAGTTGGTGAGCACGTTGGTGAATTTGTCGAGGCCGAACACGATCGGCAGCACCGTGAATCCGATGCGCAGCAGCAGAAACGCCGCGTAGCGCGGATCGGAACGGGCGCGCTGCAAGATCTCGGAGGGGGTGTGGGCGGCTGAGCCGGGTAGTGCTGAGGCGGTCATCGCAATCTCCTTTGTAAGACCAATCGGATCTGCTTTTAGAATCTGCCTCTCACGCCTATTTGTCAAACTTCTTTGGTGTTAGAATTGGGGTATGCCCATCAACCGCCCCGCCGACCTGGCCGCGCTGAACGGTCTGCGTCACCTGGACGACCCGTTGCGGCGGCAGCTCTACGAGTACGTGATCGAAAGCGATGGGCCGGTTTCGCGTGAGCAGGCCGCTGCCACCGCGTCGATCGGACGCACGCTGGCGGCCTACCACCTGGACAAGTTGGCCGAGGCGGGCCTGCTGACCGTCAGCTACCAACGACCCCCTGGACGTGGGGGGCCGGGGGCGGGGCGCCCGGCCAAGCTCTACACCCGAGCGGCCCGGGAACTCACCGTCAGCGTTCCGCCCCGCGACTACGAACTGCTCGCCAGATTGCTCGTCGCCTCCGTTGAGCAGGATGACAGCGGAGCAGTGCAATCCGCCGTGAACGCGGCCGCCGCCGAAGCCGGCATGCGCGCGGGCAGCGAGACAGGCGGCAACGTCCTTGGGGCGCTGCGCAACTGTGGCTACCTGCCGCGGGCCGGCGATGACGGTCGCATCACCCTGCGAAATTGTCCGTTTCACACGGTCGCCCAAGATCACCGAGACGTCGTGTGTGGGCTGAATCTGCGCCTCGTGCAGGGGGTTATCGCGGGTTGCGGTGACCCGCGCGCGCACGCCGAACTCGATCCAGACCCCGAGCGCTGCTGCGTGGTGGTGCACAACGTGACCCCGCCACGGGCACGCCTGTCGCCGCCGCAGGCATCGTCGCGGCGCAGTCCCGCCGACAGCGCGTCGGCGCCCAGAGGAAAGGCGAAGGGGAAGAGGTCACCATGACGTCCTTGACGCGGTCGCCGTACAGCACGGCTGACCGCACAATCAGCGAGCGACCCGACAGCCGGTGGCGGCCATGACACGACTCGAGAGCCTCTACACCGAGCAGCGGCAAAGCCCGTGGCTCGACAACCTCACCCGCCCGTACTTGCGCGACGGCACACTGGCCGGCTTCGTCGCCGACGGGATACGCGGGGTGACAGCCAATCCGACCATCTTGGCGAGAGCCATCGAAGGCTCCGATGCCTACGACACCCAGTTCGACCTACTCACCGCCCAGGGCTATTCGCTCGGGGATGCCTACTGGGAACTGGCCATCCAGGACGTCACCGATGCGCTGGCGGTGTTGCGTCCAACGTTCGACAACTCGCACGGCAGCGACGGTTTCGTGTCGATCGAAGTCGCCCCGGAGTTGGCGCGCGACACCGAGGCCACGATCGCCGCGGCTACCCGATTGCACGAGCGCATCGCCCGCCCCAACCTGCTGGTGAAAATCCCCGCCACCGCCGAGGGCATCCCGGCGATCGCGGCGCTGATCGGTCAGGGGTTGAGCATCAACATCACGCTGATCTTCTCGCTGTCGCGCTACGAGCAGGTGATCGAGGCCTACCTGCAAGGCCTGGAAACCCTCGCCGAACGCGGCGGCGTTCTCGCGGCGGTCCGCAGCGTGGCGTCGTTCTTCGTCAGCCGCGTCGACACCGAGGTCGACAAGCGGTTGGAGCAGATCGGCGGTAAGGACACCTTGGCGTTGCGCGGACGTGCCGCAGTGGCCCAGGCACGTCTGGCCTACCAGATGTTCCGGAACCGATTTGCCGGTGAGCGGTGGGAGAAACTCGCCGCCCGCGGCGCCCGTGCGCAGCCCCCGTTGTGGGCCTCGACGTCGACGAAGAACCCCCACTACCCCGACACCCTCTACGTCGACAGCCTGATTGGTCCCGACACCATCAACACCATGGCCGAGGCCACCATCACCGCGTTCGAGGACCACGGCACCGTCGCGCGCACCGTCGATACGGGGATCGAGCAGGCCGAAAGAGTCATGCACGACTTGAAGACAGTGGGGGTCGACATGGATGACGTCGGGCACGCCCTCGAAGACCAAGGCGTCGCCGGCTTCCACAAGTCGTTCGCCGATCTGCTTGTCACATTGGACGCCAAGGCACGACGGGTGACCCAGCAATGATCGCCGTTGCGGCGAGCCCGCGCACAATAGCCTTCGGGGACCGGCGCTCTCGGGCGGGTCGTCGACAAGCTCAGCGTCCCAGTACAAGGTCGCCGCAATGCAGCACCGCAACGAGATTCGGGCGGCGTGCGCGTGCCCGCACTACTTCGAAGACAGGGATAACCCACACATGAGCACACAACAGACTTTTGTCATCGTGGGCGCCGGGCTGGCCGGCGCCAAGGCAGCCGAAGCGTTGCGCACCAACGGATTCGGCGGCAAGGTCATCCTTATCGGGGCCGAGACCGAGCGCCCGTACGACCGACCGCCCCTGTCGAAGGGCTATCTGCAGGGCAGCACCGAGCGGGAAAAGATCTACATCCATCCCCCGCAGTGGCGCCTCGAACACGACATCGACCTGCGTCTGGGCACGCGAATCACCGAAATCGACTGCACTGCACACGAAGTGACCACAGCCAGCGGACAGACGCTGGGCTACGACAAGCTGCTCGTGACGACGGGTTCTTCGCCCCGGCGCCTTGAGGTGCCCGGTGCCGACCTGGCCGGTGTGCATTACCTGCGCACTGTCGCCGACAGCGACGCATTACAGGAGACCTTCGCCGCTGCGCAGCGGGTAGCCATCATCGGGGCCGGCTGGATCGGCTTGGAGAGCGCGGCCGCCGCCCGGGCCGCCGGCTGTCACGTGACCCTCATCGAGCGTGCAAAGCTGCCCTTGCTGGGCGTCCTCGGCGCCGAGGTGGCCGAAACCTACGCCGCGCTACACCGCGCGCACGATGTCGAGCTGCGGCCCAGCGTCGGGGTGGCCGAAATCATCGGCGCCAGCGACAAGGCGACCGGCGTGCGCCTGGTCGACGGCGACGTCGTTCCCGCCGACGCAGTCGTGATCGGCGTGGGCATCACGCCCAACACCGAACTGGCCGCCGCGGCGGGCCTGACCATCGACAACGGCATCGTCGTCGATGAGCACCTGGCCACGACCAACCCCGACGTATTCGCCGCCGGCGATGTCGCCAACTCCTACTACCCGCTGCTGGGCACCCACCTGCGCCTCGAGCACTGGTCGGCTGCCCTCAATCAAGGACCGGTCGCGGCGGCGAACATGATGGGCACCCTCACCTCCTACGACCGCGTGCCCTACTTCTTCTCCGACCAATACGACTGTGGCATGGAGTATTCCGGCTATGTCGGGCCGGGCGGCTACGACGAGGTCGTCTTCCGCGGCGACGTCGCCAGCGGCGAGTTCATCGCCTTCTGGATGCGCGATGGGCGGGTGCTGGCCGGTATGAACGTCAACACCTGGGGTGTCACCGATGCCATCGAGGCGCTTGTGCGCTCCGGTGCACGCGTCGATCCAGCCGAGCTTGCCGACCCCGAAGTGCTGTTGATGTACCTCGCCGGCAATGCGACCAGCGATCGGTAGCACAACCGCGCCGAGGGCGAACGGATTATTTGACAGTTAGAGATAGGAGCCGCAATGGTGACACCAGTGCGGACGGCGGGGCGGTCATTGCCCGAGGCCGTCCTCGATGCAGAGCTCCGTCGGCTGGCTGAAGACGATGCACTGCTGCTGCGCGGTGTGCAGCGCCGTGCCGCCTCGGTACTGGCCCTGGCCGCAGCCAGGACGTGGCCGTACGCGGAGTTAGACACTTTGACCGCATTCCTGCGAGCCGCGGTGCTGCCTCACGCCACAAACGAAGAGGATCGTTTGAACCCTGCCGGGGTGGCAGCACCGTTCACGCAGCTGCGCGCAGAGCACGCTCACATCTATGCCCTCACCGACCAGCTCGAGCACATCGACGCCGCCTCCTGCACCCTGCCGGAACTACGACGAATGGTCGACGGTCTTGAGCATCACATGATCACCGAGCACACCGCGCTCGTCGCACTGCTCGCCGCCCTCGACGACATGCCCTGCCACGCCGACCCCGGCGCACCCGTGAGCGCGCCCGATCTCGTTGGGAGAACCCAATTATGCAAACACGTATGACGACGAACGACGTCGAAAAACGCTGGCATGACCCCGCCGCGTTTCGCGCAGCATCAGTGTATGTCGCATCGATCATCGCCGTGGCCGGCCTTGCGTTCATTCTGTTTCTGCTCATCGGCCGCGAGGTGCCGCTGTCGGCGCTGGGAACCCCGATCGTCCTTCTGGTCGGCGGGATCGCAGCGTTCATCAAGACCTATCGGGTCTGGCGAGCCGGCGGAACATGGCCCATCTGGCATGGCGCTGGATGGATTTTGTTCACCCTCATGCTCGTCAGCCTGAGCATCCCAGGAATGGCGATTTCACCCTGACTTACGAAGTCGGAGTATGCAGTCCAGTTCTCAGCCGTCGCCGAACTGTGGCGTTAGATAGGTGCGACGGCGCCGCGCCTACCGCTGCGTGCCACGTGGATTCATCGACAATCGTGCGGGGCCGTTATAGCCATGGTCGTCGCATAGCAAGGCCTGTGACGACTTCGTGGTTCGTAGTCTGAGGCCATCTCCAGCGCCGGGCCCGGCTCATTGACCGGGAGGCTGGTTGCGGCTTGCAACGGCAGTGTCGTCCGCGGCCACAGCGGAACGGCGCCCGCGCTCGATGTGGGCTTCGGCGCGCATCCGCTCCGACATGTGGGGGTAGTGCAGTTCGAAAGCTGGCCGCTCCGAACGGATCCGGGGCAGCTCGGTGAAGTTGTGCCGCGGCGGCGGGCAGGTGGTGGCCCACTCCAGAGAGTTGCCGTAGCCCCACGGGTCGTCGACGGTCGTCGGCTCGCCGTAGCGGTAGCTCTTGAAGATGTTCCAGACGAACGGCAGCATGGATACGCCGAGGGTGAACGCCCCGATCGTTGAGACGACGTTGAGCGCCTGGAATCCGTCGGTCGGCAGGTAGTCGGCGTAGCGGCGCGGCATGCCTTCGTTGCCCAGCCAGTGCTGCACCAAAAAGGTGGTGTGGAAGCCGATGAACGTCAGCCAGAAGTGCAGCTTGCCCAGCCGCTCGTCCATTAGCCGGCCGGTCATCTTCGGGAACCAGAAATAGATGCCGGCGTAGGTGGCGAACACGATGGTGCCGAACAGCACGTAGTGGAAGTGCGCGACCAGGAAATAAGTGTCGGTGACGTGGAAGTCGATCGGCGGACTGGCCAGCATGACCCCCGAAAGACCGCCCAGCAGGAAGGTGGTCATGAAGCCCACCGAGAACAGCATCGGTGTCTCAAATGTCAACTGCCCGTGCCACATCGTGCCGATCCAGTTGAAGAACTTGATGCCGGTCGGGATGGCGATCAGATACGACATGAATGAGAAGAAGGGCAGGAGTACGGCGCCGGTGGCGAACATGTGGTGCGCCCACACCGCGGTCGACAGGGCGGCGATGCTCACGGTTGCGTACACCATGGTGGTATAGCCGAAGACCGGTTTGCGGCTGAACACCGGAACGATTTCGGTGATGATGCCGAAGAACGGGATCGCGACGATGTACACCTCGGGGTGGCCGAAGAACCAGAACAGGTGCTGCCACAAGATCACTCCGCCATTGGCCGGGTCATAGATATGTGCGCCGAGGTGGCGGTCGGCGGCCAGCCCGAACAGCGCGGAGGTCAATAAGGGGAAGGCGTACAGGATCATGATCATGGTGATGAGGATGTTCCAGGTGAAGATCGGCATCCGGAACATCGTCATCCCCGGTGCTCGCATGCACACGACCGTGGTGATCATGTTGACCGCGCCCAGGATGGTGCCGAGGCCGGCGATGATCAGGCCCATGATCCACAGGTCACCGCCGGCGCCCGGGGAGTGGATGGCGTCGCTCAGGGGCGTGTACGCCGTCCATCCGAAATCCGCGGCGCCCCCCGGGGTGAGGAAACCGGACACGGTAACGAGAGCGCCGAACAGGAATAGCCAGTAGCTGAGCGCGTTCAAGCGCGGGAACGCCACATCGGGTGCGCCGATCTGCAGCGGCAGAATGCAATTGGCGAAGCCGAAGACGATCGGGGTCGCATACAGCAGCAGCATGATCGTGCCGTGCATGGTGAACAGCTGGTTGTACTGCTCGTTGGAAAAGAACTGCAAACCCGGCGCGGCAAGCTCGGTTCGCATGAACAGCGCCATCACTCCGCCGGCCATGAAGAATGCGACCGAGGTGACGATGTACATCATCCCGAGCAGCTTGGGGTCAGTCGTCGTCACCACCCGGTATATGAACGTGCCCCTGAGTCCACGACGCTGCGGGAACGGCCGGGTGGGGGTCAGTTCAGCGACGGCGCTCACGGCGTGCCCACACCGGCACGGGGATAGGCGATTTCGTGCGCCATGTGCACCAACTCCTACATCGCTCCTATTTAACGGACTATAGCCCGTTAAATAAGATTTGTTAAGGGCGCGCGGGCAGGCTAGGGCGTAATGAAGCGACCGAGCAGTCGGGCAGCTTGGCCGCTTAGTTGTTCGATCACCTCGGCTGCGGGACGGACGGTTCGCAGCATCGCGACGCCCTGTCCGGCATTGATCGGTGCCAGCTGGTGATCGTCTGCGGCGATGGCCGCTGCCAGTGCCTCATGGGCATGATGGTCGGCGGACAGCTCCTGCTCGTGTCCGTGCCAGCGGTCGGTGAATCTGTTGCGCAGCACCCGTTCTGGGATCGATACCGGCCATGGATATCGCTGGGCGATATCGAAGACGCGGGTGCTCACGGTATCGGTGTCCTGCGCGGCCCGCAGTTCGCGGCGCACCTCGTCGGAGGACAGTGTTTCGGTGCAGGCACAGAATGCGGTGCCCAGCCACGCCCCGGAGGCACCGGCGGCCAAAACGGCTGCCAGAGCGCGGCCGCAGGACACTCCGCCGGCGGCAAGGACGGGCACGGGCAGGTGATCGAGGATGGCCGCCAACAGTGGCAGGGTGCCGACGGTGGGCTCTCCGTGCCCGCCTGCTTCGGCTCCGCGGGCGATCACGACGTCGCATCCGGCCTCGGCTGCGCGC
Organism: Mycobacterium sp. 29Ha; assembly: GCF_032883055.1. NCBI lineage: Bacteria > Bacillati > Actinomycetota > Actinomycetes > Mycobacteriales > Mycobacteriaceae > Mycobacterium > Mycobacterium sp. 29Ha. Next base: position 11,360 of record NZ_JAMQTI010000015.1, on the reverse strand, counting down.
TCGGCGGCCGCAAGGTCGCCGACCTGGGTGGCCGCGGTGATACCCGCGTCGTGCGCGCGCCGAATCCAGGAGAAGTCCTCGCCGAAACTGACGGACAGCAGAGCCGGTTTGGCGGCGATCGCCGCGGAGAGCAGTTGGGGTTCGCTCTCAATCACCCATGCGACCAGGCCGATGCCGAACGGGTGGCCGAGCTCGCGCAGGTGCCGGAGTTGTTCATCGAGCGCCAAAGCGCAACCGGCGCTACCGATCCCGACCATGCCCAGCCCGCCGGCACGCGAGACCGCTGCGGCCAGCGCGCCCCCGGCCACTCCCCCCATTGGCGCGTTGACGATCGGCGCGTCAAGGCCCATCGCGCGCGACCAGTCAGTCGACAATGTCGTCACAGTGTTTCCTCTGCACCCCGTCGTTGACGTGGTGGTTGTCAGGGCAGGCCGGCTGGCCCGGGTTCGGTGATTCGGATGATCCGGATCCGCCAAAGTCTGTCGGCCTGGCTGCCCTGCAGATAGCGCCAGTCATAGGCGCCGGGCCGGTAGCGGGCGAACTCCTCGCGCAGGTGTATCGGGTCGTGGCTGTTGACGAGCACGAACGACTCGCCGGCGGCTAGTGAGTCGAAGCGGGCGAAGATCATCGGGTGCCGTTGGGGTTTGGGTATCTGGCGCACGTCGAGCTCGTCGGTGTCAGCGGTTGCGTGCGGATCGTCGTAGAGGGTCATGAGCACATCCTATTCCTACAAGTGATAATTGGAGTAATGTCGTGGCCATGACATACGTGATCGGAGCACCGTGCGTGGACATCAAGGACCGGGCCTGCGTGGACGAGTGCCCGGTGGACTGCATCTACGAGGGGGCACGGATGCTCTACATCCACCCCGACGAGTGTGTCGACTGCGGCGCGTGCGAACCGGTATGCCCGGTGGAGGCGATCTACTACGAAGACGACCTGCCCGAACCGCTGCGGCCCTACATCGATGAGAACGTCAAGTTCTTCACCGACACCCTGCCCGGGCAGGCCGATCCCCTGGGCTCACCGGGAGGAGCCGCGAAACTCGGCGTCGTCGATGCCGACACCCCGATGGTGGCGGCGCTGCCGCCGCAGGGCGACTGATGCCCACCGACGCGACCACACCCAAACCGGGGATGGGCCCCCCGGGGCGCCGCGACGTCATCCTGGCGATGTTGCGGGCCTCGGCCGAGCCGCGCAGCATCGCCAGCGTCGCCGATGAACTCGGCGTGCACCCGAACACGGTTCGGTTTCACATCGACGCGCTGGCGCGCGCTGGCCGCGTCGAGCAAGTCCTCGGTGACTCCGCCGGTCGCGGCCGTCCCCCGCTCCTGTTTCGCGCCAGCCGCCGGATGGACCCGACAGGGCCGACCAACTATCGGCTGCTGGCCGGCATTCTCACCGACTATCTGGCCCGCGAACCCGACCCCGCCACCGTCGCCACCCAGCTGGGCCGTGCGACGAGCCCGGCGCTGGTCGAGCCTCCCGGGCGGCGTCGGGCACCGTCGAAAACCCGCGCGGTCACCGAATTGGTGGAGTTGTTGGCGGAGTTGGGTTTTGAGCCCGAACCCGCGGACGGTCCGCGTACACGCGAGATCCGGTTGCGGCACTGTCCTTTCCAGAATCTGGCCGAAGAACACGGCGAGGTGATCTGCTCGGTGCACTTGGGCTTGATGCAGGGCGCGTTGAGTGCGATGCGCGCCCCGGTCACGGTGGATCGGCTCGACCCGTTCGTCGAGCCCGACTTGTGTGTGGCACACCTGGCTGCCGCGCCGTCAGGTGATCGAGCATCCTCATGACCGAGATCGCTATCCGGGTGGCGGCCGCTGCCACGCTGATGTGGCTGGGAATGGTTTTGGCGATCTCCTTTCTGGAAGCACCGCTGAAGTTTCGCGCCGAAGGTCTCGAGTTGGCGGTGGGTCTGGCGATCGGGCGCGTCGTGTTCCGTGCCCTCAACAGCGTCGAGTTGATCTGGGCGGTGGTCATCGCGACATGCCTAATCCTCGGCGGGCCTTCGAGCCCGCTGGTCGCGGTGGGTGCGGGGATCGCCGTGCTGCTGACCGTTCAACTCCTGTTTGTGCAGCCCCGGCTCAACCGGCGATCGGCGTACGTACTGGCCGGCCACGAGGCGCCCCGCTCCCGGGCGCACCACGCCTACATCGGGTTGGAGGTGCTCAAGGCGGCCGCCCTGGTCGTCCTGGGCGCTGCCCTGCTGGCGGCATGACCAACCCGACAACGACACATGGAAGGAGAAGTCACATGAGCGTTCATCAGCCAGAACTCGAGGCGCTCGGCGATCACGACTACCTCGTGCGGTTTGTGCGGGACGAGGACACCGTAGTCGTGCGCGTGTACGCCGACCCTGCCGTGGTTGCACAGATCGCTGAGAACGAGCAGCGCGTCGTCGAGGCAACAGCGGCCTACCTAATTGACCGTCAGAGCGCCGACGACTTGCCCGAGCAGGTCGACCTCGACGCGGTCGCCGCGGCCTACGACGGATATATCGCCGACCTACACCGGCAGCTGAGCCGAACGTCGAGCCCCTGAGAATCGCGATAGCCACCATGGACAAAATCTCCCTGACCGTGCTTAGCCGACAGCAGCTGGCGGCCGCGCACGACAGCCCCAGCGGCCGCAGCGCGCACACCGTCTATGGCGGACATCAACATACGTTGCGCCAAACCGTAATTGCCCTGACCGCGGGCACGCGTCTCGACGATCACGACAGTCCCGGCGAGGCCACGTTGCAGGTGCTACACGGACGAGTCCAGCTGACCAGCGCGAACACCCGTTGGGATGGTCGCCTCGGCGATCACCTCGTCATCCCCCCGACCCGCCACGGACTACACGCGCTTGACGACAGCGTCGTACTGCTCACCGTCGCCAAATCCGTTCAGCGCTACCGCGAATCCATCTATGACGACGACCTGCCCGGGCTATGAAGCTTGGCGACCACACTCACGGCCACCGACGCCGACCTACGTGCGCGCTGTCGGAATCCGACAAAGCGTCGGGGCCTCGTTGTCTGGCTACGGCAATCGTTGCGCGGGAGATCCAGGCCACGATGGAAAGCATCGAATGGTCGAGCTGTGGAGGTGGGTGATGGTCACCAGCGTGCGGATGGATGGCACCGCTGCTGATCACACCGGTAGCAGTCGGTGCAGCGCCGGACGTAGGCGAGTCGCCGAAGGGTGGCGTCGATGAACCCCCACCGTCCCCACGATCAACGCGCGACGGCTCACCATCGGGCTGGCGCAGCCGAGATGGACACCTTCACGGTGCGGTTGCCTCGGTGGCCTGTCGTGCTGCGGCTGGTCGGTCGCGATCCACTGGTGCGCACGACCGATCGGATCGAGGCGCTGGTGTTGGTGCTGGCTGTCGTGGTGTCGCTGCTCGCGCTCCCGATCACAGCGGCCGTGGGCACCGCGGTCTATGACTCGAGCCGTCACCTCTACGCCGAGCAGGCCCATACCCGCCACACGGTGACCGCGACGGTCGCCGACGTCCCTGCCTCCCAACAAATCTTGCGAACAGGTACCACCACCGTTGCCGCCCGATGGACGGCCGGCGACGCCGAACACACCGGCACGGTCAAGGCGCAATCAACAACCCAGACCGGTGACTCCATTGAGATCTGGGTCGACAACACCGGAGCGCAGGTCCCCGCACCACTGCCGACCACACGCGCCGCCGTTGAGGCGGCAATGGGCGCGCTCGTGATCTGGATTAGCGTGGCCGCCATCGCAGCGACCCTGTTCACCGTCACCCGGGCCGTTTGTGACCGTATCCGTTTCGCCGGATGGCAACACGATCTCGACAACTTGGTCGACAACAGCGGTGGACATCATCCCGGCCGCACGTCGGAACGGTGACGCCGTGATTGCACCGCCCTCCACCGGCCCCGCATCCGGCCTGCCAAGAACCGCGACCAGCGCCAACGATTCATCCACAGTCGGCCAAGCGCTGGGCGGCGACGACAGACATCGCGCGACGGATCCGCACACGACCCAATCACGCTGGCGCGCTGTGCATACCGAACACGCCGTGCACGAGATGACTTGCCGGCCACATCGGCCCAGTAGATCCCGAATACCCACCCTCGACCGAAAGACAACGACATGACCGACACGACACCCATACCGCCGACGACGACCGATGCCGGCATCCCGGTGCAAAGTGACGAGCACTCATTGACCGTCGGACCCGACGGGCCGATCCTGCTGCACGATCACTATCTGATCGAACAGATGGCGGCGTTCAACCGCGAGCGCGTCCCCGAGCGCCAACCACATGCCAAGGGCAGCGGGGCCTTTGGGCGCTTCGAGGTCACCAATGACGTCAGTGCGTTCACCAAGGCAGCGGTGTTTGCGCCCGGCACCACCACTGAGACGGTGATCCGGTTCTCCACTGTGGCCGGTGAGCGCGGCAGCCCAGACACCTGGCGCGACGTGCGCGGTTGGGCGCTGAAGTTCTACAGCACAGAGGGGAACTACGACATCGTCGGCAACAACACTCCGGTGTTCTTCCTGCGCGACCCGCTCAAGTTCGGCCATTTCATCCGCTCGCAGAAGCGCCGCGCCGACAGCAACCTGCGCGACCACGACATGCAGTGGGATTTCTGGACGCTCTCACCAGAGTCCGCCCACCAGGTCACCTACCTGATGGGCGATCGCGGTATCCCGTCGACGTGGCGGCACATGAACCTCTACGGCTCCCACACCTACATGTGGATCAACGCCGCCGGCGAAAGATCCTGGGTCAAATACCATTTCATCACCGATCAGGGCGTGCAGAACCTGACTCAGGCCGAGGCCGACGAGCTGGTCAAACTCGATACCGATCACCACACCCGTGACCTGTTCGAGTCGATCGATCGTGGCGAGCGCCCGTCCTGGACGCTGAAGGTGCAGATCATGGGATTCGACGAGGCCAAGGCCTACCGGTTCAACCCGTTCGACCTGACCAAGGTGTGGCCGCACGCCGACTACCCGCTGATCGAGGTCGGCAAGCTGACGCTGGATCGCAATCCCACCGACAATCACAGCCAGATCGAGCAGGGCGCTTGGGAGCCGTCCAACATGGTGCCCGGAATCGCGCCCAGCCCGGACAAGATGCTGTTGGGCCGGATGTTCGCCTACGCCGATGCCCACCGCTACCGCATCGGAGCCAACTACAACCAACTCCCGGTCAACGCACCCACGTCGCCGGTGCACTGCTACAGCACCGCCGGTCACATGCGTTACCAGCTGGCCACCGATCCGGTGTACGCGCCCAACTCCAAGGGCGGGCCCGCCGCCGACACCGCCCGTTACGGCGATGCAGGGGGTTGGCACACCGATGGTGACATGGTGCGCACCGCCTACACGCTGCGCGCCGCCGACGACGACTGGGGCCAGGCCGGCACCCTTGTCCGCGATGTGATGGACGAGGCCGAACGGGACCGATTGGTGGACAACGTCGTTGATCATCTTCGGGCCGGCGTCAGCGAACCGGTACTGCAACGCGCCTTCGACTACTGGCGCAACATCGACCGTGACCTCGGCGATCGGATCGAAAAGGGTGTCCTGCAATGAGTCCACCCATCGCGAGGGCATCGCTGGCCGCAACGGCGTTCATCACGGTGATCCCCGGCATCCTCGGACAGCCAGTATCTAACTCAAGGCGAGGTGAAGGAGGACGCATATGCGTGTCGTAGTGGACCGTGACCGCTGTGAAGGCAATGCCGTGTGCGTGAGAATTGCGCCTGAGGTGTTCACACTCGACGATGACGATTACGCCGTGGTCACTGCCGACCCCGTCCCGGGCGGCCAGCAGGCGCTCGCCGAGGAAGCCATCGCCGAGTGCCCGCGCGCGGCCCTGTCGCGCAAAGATTAGGCGGCGCCAGGTCACATTTTGATGGAAAGTCCGACACCAACACTGCGTCGGTAATTCGAGTCGAGACCGGACCGTAGCCACCGTTGCCTGCCGAAACGGTGCCGGGCCTGAGGAGAAGCGGCCGACAAATTGAGCCGCAGACGAGTGGTGGCGGACCCCTGTCCAGGGCGGCCCGCCCACCCTAGGTGGACCGATTAAAACCTGTGGATGGTTAGCAACTCAGCGTCACGTATGCCGTCTTGTTTACAGTCGTAGCGATGTTCGGCGCAGACGTGCCGAGCACGTTTCCCGGCACACCGGAGTCGGACGCGAGTATGTTCGGCCCGGCGCCGACGAACACGCGTATGCCACAACATCGAAAATTCGGCATCGTTTTCGGGCCTGAATGATGTTGCGGCATCCTGGTTGTCGGCGGGCGCCCGCTCAACTGGCGGGTTTCGACCGAGACTCCAGCTTGTTCAACAGCAGAACCGCCGCGCTCGTGCTGTCGAAACTCGACAAAGCCAGGCAGCGAGATTGTTCAGTGCGGGCAAGTCCCAGACCTACACCTCGCGCGACGATGGAAAGAGTCGATCGCTGCTGCCGGGGAGCCCATAGTCCCCCACCAAGTCGACCGCTGCAGGTAAAGCAACGAGAGCAGTCAACGAATATGTCAAAGGAGCACGAAGTGGTGGATTCGAATGAGCCCTGGGTTGGCTGGGCGGCAATCACCGTGGGTGTGGGCGCGGCCGTAGCGGACTTCGCGGCGAGCTCTACGCAGGTGGCGTGACAACAGGCCCGAGTTAGTGGCGCGTGCGCAACACTGGATTGCCGCGACGTCACAGCAGCGTCCGAAGTATGCTGTCCCCCTCACTTTTGGCGAAAGAGATTGCCGTAGAGATAGTTTCGGCAACAACGTGCCATAGCCAGTTGCCCTCATTATGCAAATGTTCAATCAAATCGAAGGAGTCATTGATGTCTAGCCACTACACCGTTCCGAGTTTGTCCGACAAACAGGGAGCTGAGGTCGCCGCGATGCTGCAAACACAGCTGAGCCGATACAACGGCTTGCACCTGACCCTCAAGCACGTGCACTGGAACGTTATCGGTCCGAACTTCATCGCGGTACACCAGATGATCGATCCCCAGGTGGCCCTTGTACGGGGCTACGCCGACGAAGTCGCCGAACGCATCGCGACGCTAGGCGGATCGCCGCGGGGCACTGCGGACGCGATCATGAACGAGCACGGCTGGACTGAGTACCCGCATGATCGAGACTGTGCCGACGTCCATCTGGCCGCGCTCGAGCGAGTCTACAGCGGGGTCATCGCCGAGACGCGCGAAAACGTCAAGCGCTTAGAGGATTTGGACGTCGTTACCCAAGATGTCCTGATCGGGCATGCGGCCGAGCTGGAGAAATTTCAGTGGTTCCTACGAGCTCACCTGGAAACCGCCGACGGCTTCATCAGCCGGTTAGCTCGGGGGGCCTAAACGGCCGCCGCAGAACGAAATTGCAAATGCACGGCGCGTGACTTGTTGCGAGCATTGACAAAGGATCCAGACCGATGACCCACGATGTCGAGAAACGATTTGATCGGCCCCCCACATTCCGAGCAGCCGCGCGGTATGCAGGGGCGTTCGTCGCAGTGGCCGCGGTGGCATTCGCCGTCTACGCATTCACCGCGCGGGAATCGGTGATCGCGGCCTCACTGATCCCGGCAATTCTGCTGGCCGGCGGGATCGGCGCATTCGTGAAGACCTACCGGGTGTGGAAACACCAGGGCGCGTGGCCGGCATGGCAGGGCGCCGGATGGTTCCTGCTCGTGCTGATGCTGGTCACTCTGTCAATCCCTGGTGCTGCGATGTACGCCGCGTAGAAGCAGGATCAACTCGCGTCCGCGCTATCCCGCGCCCGAAGCGACATACAATCCTCGCCGATGCCGCCAGGCCACGATCTCGGCGGCGTCGGCGCGCAAAGCGCGCACCTTCCGCCGCCGTATGGTCAACGCTATACCGAGGGATCGCGATACTGTTCGGCGCGGGGGCGGGCGGTTTCTGATGGCGCCGCGTTCGGGCACGCGTTCGCACTCGGCGAAGACGCCGTCACACGTCACACTCGCACTGTCGACTCAGGTGGTCCCCGGGGCACTGTCGTTTCCCGACGGCTGCTCGACACTGCGACGCGCATCATCTGACGGCTGTTCGTAGGCCGGCTGCACAACACTGGCTCCGCGGTTTCAGCGCTCGTCCGCTAATACCGTGGACAATGGGCGATCGCTGCGGGCCGATGCCGTGCCGTGAATGGCCTACCGTCGCGTTGTGAACGCACCGGACTCGCTAATGCTCGGCGTCGGCAGCCGTCGCAATCTGGCGCTGTCAGGGCCCGTTCAGGATTCACCAACCGGCGGCAGCGTGATTCCGTTTCGTATCCGCCGTGTATGTCACCACCGCAGCAGCGCAGCGACTCCGGCTGCGTCGGCCAGCTCGCCGGCGGCCGCGCCCTCGATAGGAGTGATCAGTGCGGCGGTGTCGAGGGCGCGCTCGACCAGCCGTTCGGTCAACCGGGGTTCCGGTCGCGGCTGCTGGCTGCCGGGGCCGACCTCGTCACCGCCATAGAGCGCATCGTCGGCATCGACAGCTCCCGTGTACCGAACCTGTGGGTCATACACCAAGTGCGCGACCCTGCCGGCGTTCAAGGCGGCGGCCACTTCGGACAATCCTAGGGCTGCCATTCCCGCGCCTGCGGCGTCGCCGATTCGCGCCAGCAGCCGTTTTTCACGGTCCTTGTGTTCTTTGTGGACCTGCTCGGTGACCGCGTCGGCCAGAGCGGCGTCACCAAGCCCGTACAAGTTCCGGGGGTCAGCGATGATGTTGTCGCGCAGCGCTTGCGGGAACAACGAAATCATTGTTTCGGTCCACCGTTCGCCGCCGCTGACCAGGATCCGATCCCAGCCGAGCTTTTCGGCAAGTTCGACTGAACGCATGCTGACCCGTTCTAAGAATCGCTGTGCGCGTTGTCTTTCCCGAGATTGACGCTGTTCACGCATCGGCGTGTGGAGCTGCCCCTTCGGGCCGCCACCGATTTGGCCAGCGCGCTCGTGCGGCGCCTGAACATATTGCTGCTGCAGCCGGTCGACCGTCGTCACCGAGCCGAGCCGCCACTCCAGCAGACGGGCCTCTTCGGCGGTGACGAGGACGACCCCGGCCGGGCTGCCTTCGTCGACGAGCTCCAGTAGCGGGTGGATGAACGGGCCGTCTTCTAACACCATCCGGGTGGGTGCCGGCATCGCGCTCTCCAGTCGCACGATCCAGTCAGCACCTAGCGCGGCGAAGGCGATGCGGCCTCGCCCAGATGCGATGGGGCTTGTCAGGGTCTCCAACTGCGGCCATAGCCGCTCTAATTGGGCGGCGATCTGATGGCTTCGATCGCCGCCACTGCCTTGGCTGATCCGGTGCTGCAGCTCGACGAATCTGTTTCTAAGGTCGATTGCGGCGGCCCGCAGATTCGGGTCTTGATGGGGGTCAGCGTTTACGTAGACCGATAACACGCCGAGCGGGTCGGTGCGTCGGGAGAGGTCCCGCAGACCAATATCGTCAAGGCGGTCAATCATGACCATGATGTGTCACCTGTTCCTTTCATCGGTGTGTCGAGTCGCTAGCGGGATGCTCTGATCGGACACGTCGGACACGTTCGCGCGACTGCGTCGGTGTTTGGCCGGCTGCGGAGCCGATGGGTCGCGCGTGAAAATATATGTGTTCGAACATATTTGGACGCCCACACGGGTTTACTCAAGGATTCACGCAGCTCGGTCGCCGTTATCCGACCCGGATTTTGGCTGGGGCGCCCGCTGCGCACCGGAGCCGATGTCGGGTGTGTTCAATCTGACCCGGGACGCCGGCTCGACTTTCAGCACCGTGACCGCGATCGGGGCTGTTCCGGGCAGGATGCAGGTGCGGTGTTCTCCAGGCCATGCGCCGGCTACGGCGCGGCCTATCGGGGATCGCAACGGGTAGATCTTGTTGTCGTGGTCTCCGGCCCCATAGCCGCCTAGGACGAAGGTGTCGATGTGGCCGGAGTCGTCGTAGTAGACGGTGACCGCCATGTCGGGCGCGGCGATGCGGTCATCTGTCGAATCGTCCACGACGATCGCGTCGGTGAGTAGCGTTTCAATGGCACCGATGCGCGATTGCCGCGCTCGATAGTCGTCGCGATTTTCGTCGGTATCCATGTAGTCGTCGGGGACTTCGATGCCTGGACGGCCTCGCAGCGTCGCGAGTTCCTTCTTCAGGCGGATTCGGGCCTGTCGTGTCATTGAAATATGTTTCTTTATGGGCATTTCGGTATCTCGTTCTGCGTGGGTGCCGTGAGGACGGGTGCCCGTTGTTTGGGCTTGCGGCAGCTGTGTCAGCCGGCCGTCGTGTCGGCGGCTACGTTTGGCCACTGTCGGTCGTCGCGACCTTGAGGGTCTCGGCCATACTGCTGCTACCTCAATGGTCGTCGACATTGGCCCACGAACAGTTGCCTCTCGTCGACAATCATTGGCACGCCCGTTGTTGTGCTCCGACAACGCATATCGTGGCCGCTACGAGGTGAGGGCTCGGGGTTCGCCAACCGCCAACGAGCTGGTGAAATCCACCCGCGTGCTGTGTTCCCCATCATGTTCCCTTTCATGGCAGGTGGCCTGCCACCGACTCGTACTAAATCGCCGTGCACAAAGCGGTGGTTCTTCAGGAGCGCTGGGTCCTGGCCAGTGTTGACATCCTTTCCGACCCGGGTTGGCGTAAGGCCGTTCGGCCGGAATCAAGCCGCGCTCGGTATCTCGCGGGTTGGCTAGCGCAGCGATCGGCGCAGCGGATCGAACGCCCGCAGGATCTCGGGCTGTTTACCGGTAGTGATCTGTTCGGCCAACAACCGGCCGGTCACCGGGCCCTGCGCTAGCCCCCACATGCCGTGGCCACCAGCCACATACACGCCCCGGGAAATCTCACCAATTAGGGCGCGACCGTCCGGGGTGACCGGGCGCGGACCCACCCAGACGTCGCTGCGTTCCGCCCAGCACACACCTTCAAGCAGTGGGCCGGCTGACGCGACGATGGCGCGCACCCGCTGCGGTATCACCGGTTCGTGCGGGTCGCGGAATTCCATGGTGCCCGAGACCCGCATGGCCCCTCGGTACGGCGTGCACGCCACCCGCACGTCCGGCAGATAGATGGGGGTGGGCATCGGGCGGTCCACTGGCACGGTGAACGAGTAGCCGCGACCGGCCTGCACCGGAACCGACACTCGATTACCGGCCAGCCGCGACAGCCACGCCCCGGTCGCGATCACGGCAGCATCGGCGGTCAGCGACGGCCCGCTGGATAAGTGCACCTCTACGGAGTTGCCTGAGCTGAACACGCCTGTGACTTCCTCGGTGCGCAGCGTTGCGCCTCGCTCCTGTACGGCTTGGCCTAGGTGTACTGCCCAGGCAGGTTGGTTGAGAAAGTGTGACGACTCGCTGTAGCGG
>NZ_JAMQTI010000014.1:0-181711 GCF_032883055.1 Mycobacterium sp. 29Ha | reverse complement strand
CCATCACCGGACCCGCCGACAGCCTCACCGTCACCGACAGCGATGGCCGAACCCTGAGCCCGGGATCACTGGCCCGCCCACCCACCCGCCCCCCACCCGACGCCGCGCCCTACCGCGGACCCACCGGCGAACGCGCCCAATGGAAGTGGTACACCCCCTTCCAACCCACACCACAGAACGACAACTAGGTCTGGCAGTCGAGGCTGAATCATGTTGGCCTAGTGCCGGATCGCGGAGGTCAGCCGATCCTCTGCCTAAAGTTCTGATTCGCACCATTCGGGCATGTCGCGATGCGAGTGGTGAGAAGCGCTGTCCACTCGCTGAGATATCGATCGTCGGGTACTCGCGCCTGCGATCGGCGAAAGGGTGGGGCGAAGCGGGCTCCGAGTATGCCGTCGACACTGAGTGCGGTATCGGGATGGCCACATCCGAGAGACGTGCGAACGGTACTCCGCCGAGCATCAGTCGAAGCACGAGGCGCAAAACGAGGGAGCCTTAAAGAACATCAAAGACTCGGTGGCGCAAATGGATGTTCTCGAGAGGCTCGCGAAACACGAATCGTCATATCCAGTCTGGCCGTTTGGCTATAGATCGCGAGTTGGGGTGTTCCTAAACTCCACGTTTCCGCTCACGTGCACGCTCGCCGGTGTGGTCGTCGACAACATGATCGGAATCTAGCCCCGGCCTCCATGCCGAGTTGAGTCAAAGAATCGCCTCGGCTTGCAGGTCGAGCGACGGAGGGTTTGCGGCGATGACGCCGTTGATGTCGATGATGGCTGAGCGCAGGGCTTGAGACACCCCGGCGATCCCAGGGGGTCACAGACGCTGCCCTGCGCTCGCCCGAGCCGTTACTGGCTCTGCTTCATCGCCGCTTCGATCTCCTCCATGCTGACCTCGCGCATCGGCTGGCCCATCGACCACAGATGGCCGAACGGATCGCGCACGACGCCGTACCGGTCGCCCCAGAACGCGTCCTCCAGCGGGTGCACCACCGTGGCACCGGCGTCTATGGCCTGCTGGAATTTGGTGTCGACCTCGGTGACCGTCAGGTGAATGGTCACCGGGCTGCCGCCGAGCGCCTTGGGGGTCGTCGACTTGCCCTCGGTCATCTCAGGGAAGTCGTCGTTGAGCATCACCGTGGAACCGTTGATGTTCAATGCGGCGTGAACGAGCTTGCCGTCGGGACCCGGAACTCGGCCGTACTCCTGGGCGCCGAAAGCCTTGACGTAGAAGTCGATGGCCGCCGCAGCATCGTCGACGACGAGGTGGGGGGATACGGCGGGCTGGACGTCGATTGCCATGAGCAGTCTCCTAGAGAGTTGAATTTCCCGTGCGGGCAACGAGTACGACTCGGCCTGCGAGCCAAACTCATCGCGCCGGTCCTCATGCAAGCACCGAGCACCGACAAGTGCTTCTGGCAACATAGCGGCGTGCCTGGCCAGGAAGTCCCGACGAAGTCGAGGGTGGCGGTATTCGATCCCCTCGTCGTCGGGGTGTTCGCCGCCGCGCTCAGCATCGTCGGCGCCGGCCGCCCGTCCTTCTGGTACGACGAGGCGGCGACGATCTCGGCTTCGTACAGCCGCTCGCTGGGTCAGCTGTGGCACATGATGGGCAACGTCGACGCTGTCCACGGGCTGTATTACGTGCTCATGCACGGCTGGTTCACGATCTTCCCGCCGACAGAGTTCTGGTCGCGCGTGCCCAGCGGTCTGGCCGTCGGCGGTGCGGCGGCGGGCGTCGTGGTGCTGGGCAGACAGTTCTCGTCGCGCACTGTCGCACTGAGCGCCGGTGTCCTGTGTGCGATCCTGCCGCGCGTGACATGGGCGGGTATCGAGGCCCGTCCGTACGCGCTGACGATGCTGGCCGCCGTGTGGTCGACTGTTCTGCTGGTCCACGGTGTGCGCCGCAACAACGACTGGATCTGGCTCTGCTACGCGGCGGCCATGGCGGCGTCGATTCTGCTCGACGTGTACCTCGCGCTGATGTTCCTGCCACACGCCGTCTTCCTTTGCTTTCATCGTCCGGCCCGGACCGTCGTCGTGCGGTTCGCCGTCACCATGGTGTGCACGTGTCTGGCAGTGGCGCCGTTCGTGCGGCTGGCCGTCGGTCAGGCGCACCAGATCATCTGGATCTCACCGGTGGGCCGCCGAACCGTCGAAGACGTGGCCGTTCAGCAGTACTTCGAGAGAAGTCCGTTGTTCCTGATCGTCTCCTGCTGTGTCGCCGTCGCGGCGATCGTCTTGTGGCGCTTCACATCTGCGAAACTTTCCGGGCCGGATCGTCAGCTGTTGGCCATGGCGATCGCATGGCTGGTGGTCCCCACCGCGTTGATCCTCGGCTGGTCGGCTCTGGTAAATCCGATCTACACACCGCGGTATCTGTGCTTCACCGCACCGGCGATGGCACTCGTGCTGGGGGTGTGCGTTGGCGCGTTGGCGGTCCGGCCGTGGGTAGTCGCCGTCGTGCTGGTCGTCTTCACTGCTGCGGCAGCGCCCAATTATCTTCTGGTGCAACGCAGTCCGTATGCGAAGTACGGAATGGACTACAGTCAGGTCGCCGACCTCATCGAAGCGAAGTCCCAGGGAGAGCCGGGTGAGTGCCTGCTGGTGAACGACACCGTGACCTTCATGCCCGCGCCGATGCGCCCCCTGCTCGCCGCCCGCCCCGATGCCTACGACAAAGTCGTCGACATCAGCCTGTGGCAGACGGCGGTCGAGCGCGACGACGTCTTCGACACCAACCTCATACCGGAAGCGTCGGTAGGTCCCCTGAACGTCTGCCGCGTGCTGTGGATCATCACGCAGGCCGACCCGACACGGCCTGCCCACGAACAGAATCCAGCGATGGAGCCGGGCCCGCTATTCGGCGGCACCCCGGCCTTCGCCGTAACGCGTGAAACCGGCTACCGACTGGTGGAACGCTGGCAGTTCAACCTGGTTCAGGTCATCAAAGCGCAGCGATGAGTTACCAGACGCGGAGATAGTCGACGAGCATTGACGCCGGGAACACACCTGCGGCCGGGTTGCCGCCACCGGGCCCACCGACCGCGAGGGTGAACATCGGCTGCATCCAGTAGCCGGGAATGCTGAAGGGCCACCGGAGGTCACCGGGCCGGCCCGACACGGGGATCGGGTTGGGCGGCACATGGAAGTACGGTTCGGCACCATCGACGTAATCCCGCCAGAACGTGAAACCGTCCTCGCCCCAGTGCATTCGCCAGGTGTGCCAGGCGGTGTCGACCATGCCTGGGATCGACTTGCCCTCCCAGGTCTTACCGTTGGACGCCGCATGCACCGTGGTGCCGGGTGGCCACTGATTGTTGCCGTACCACTCGAAGACGTCGACCTCACCGTCGGGCAGCGGGTCCTCGTTGACGGCCCAGAACGCGGGCCAGCAGCCGGGGGTCAGGCAGTCGAGCTTGATCCGCGCTTCCCACGTCTGGTTGATCATGCCGCGCCAGATACCGCGCAGCTTGGCGCCGTAGTAGGTGCCCATCTCGTTGGTGGCCATCATCACCAGATTGGAGTTGCCATCCTGGAAGATGTTGCGGCGATCGTTGCGGTAGATGCCCTGAACCGGCGGGTAGACCTCGTCCTGCCAGGTCTGGATCAACCACTTGGCCGGGTCGGGCGCCGATCCGGCCGGGCCGTCGAACTCGTCGTGGAAGATATAGGTTCCCGGGTCGGCAGTCGGCGGCTGCGTCGGTAGCGGCGCGCGCTTCATCGGGCTTGCCTGGGCTTGGGCGACGGGGATCGTGGCTGCCAACACGCCAAGACCCGCCATCATCGTCATCATGTCGCGGCGATCCATCTGGGGCACCCGCTCACCCTAGAAGGAAGTTCCCAGGTTTAGGTTCATTTCCGGGTCGCACGTGTTGTATCTAACCTTTGCCGGCTCACACCACGGAGAACGACGGCGGCAACGCGGAGCGACCCGTCAGCGCCATTAGCAGCGACTCCCCGCCGCCGGTCGCAATGGCCGTTCGCGTCGCGATGGCCAGCGCCTCGGCGAGTACGTCCTCGGACAACTGGAACGAAATGTCGACCGCCCTGGCGATGTCCACTCCGTGTACGGCCAGTTCGAATACCCGGGTCGGCAAGTACGTGCGCAGCCGAATCCCCAGCCCGCCAATGATCTTGATCAACGGATCGCCGTCGACCTCTGTGAGTGCACCAAGCACTTTTGAGACCAATGCGTCGACGGCGGCCGCCGGATCTTCGCCGAGATCCCGGCCCGCCTGTCTGCCGCGCTCGGCGACATCGGCGGGATCAATACCCAGCGCGGCAGGTGTCACCAGCACGTAGTACTCCTGCGGAGTCGCGATGTCCTCCCGGTCAGCGCTGGTCTGTAGGTAGCTGAGCACGGTGGTCAGCGAGCGCGACGTGTGGCCCACCAGCGCGCGAACGTCCCAGTCGCCCAGTCCGGGCTGGCCCCACGCGCCGGCCGGAATCTCGCGCACCAGCGCGGCGAAACTCGTCGCCGCCGCACGATACGTCTCGATCGTCACGACCGGGCGACTTGGTCCCAACCCTCGACGGACTCCGGGCTGCGGGGGCCGGGGCCGACGTAGATCGCGGCCGGGCGCACCAGCTTGCCGAGCCGCATCTGCTCGAGGATGTGCGCACACCAGCCGGCGGTGCGACCGCAGGTGAACATCGCGGGCATCATCTGGGTCGGTACCTCGGCGAAGTCCAGGATCACCGCTGCCCAGAATTCGACGTTGGTCTCGATCGCGCGGTCGGGACGGCGTTCACGTAGCTCGGCGAGTGCGGCCTGCTCCAGCGCCGACGCGACCTCGAAGCGGGGCGCCCCCAACCGCTTGGCGGTGGCCCGCAGCACCCGCGCCCGCGGGTCCTCCGCGCGGTAGACGCGGTGGCCGAAGCCCATCAGCTTTTCCTTGCGGTCGAGGATGCCCTTGACGACCGCGCGCGCATCGTCGGTCTTCTCGACTTCCTCGATCATCGGCAGCACGCGGGCCGGGGCACCGCCGTGCAGCGGTCCGCTCATCGCGCCGATGGCTCCGGACAACGCCGCCGCGACGTCGGCGCCGGTCGATGCGATCACGCGGGCGGTGAACGTGGACGCGTTCATGCCGTGCTCGGCGGCCGACACCCAGTAGGCGTCGATCGCCTCGACGTGCTTGGGATCGGGCTCACCCTGCCAACGGGTCATGAATCGCGCTGTCACGGTGGAACATTCGTCGACGACCCGCTGGGGAACCGCGGGTCGGTAGATACCGCGTGCGGACTGCGCGACGTAGGACAGGGCCATCACTGACGCGCGGGCCAGCTGGTCGCGCGCAGTTTCTTCGTCGATGTCGAGCAGCGGCGCATACCCCCAGATCGGAGCGAGCATCGCCAGGCCGGCCTGGACGTCGACGCGGACGTCGCCGCTGTGAATCGGCAGCGGGAACGGTTCGGCGGGCGGCAGTCCGCGGCCGAACTTGCCGTCGACCAGCAGCGCCCAGACATCGCCGAAGGTGACGTGCTGGCTGACCAGATCGTCGATGTCGACGCCGCGATAGCGCAGCGCGCCGCCATCCTTGTCGGGTTCGGCGATCTCGGTGGTGAAGGCGACCACGCCCTCGAGTCCGGGTACGAAATCCTCAGGAACCGTCGACACCGTAGTCATGGGCAAAATTCTCGCACCCGCTCCCGCGCCTTTTACTACCGGTCGGTAATGGGTCGGCGAACCGCGCAGGCGTAGCGTGAGCGCGTGGAACCTCGCGACGACGACCATCTGGCGAGAATGCGGGTCGAGTACGGCTCGGTGGAGAAAGACGGCAGCGGCGACCTCGACGCGGACTGGCTCGCCGACGGCTGGGTTGCGCTGCTGCACAAGTGGTTAGCCGACGCCGAACGCGCAGGGGTGGCCGAGCCCAACGCGATGGTGGTGGGCACCGTCGACGCGCGCGGACGCCCGTCCACCCGCTCGGTGCTCTGCAAGAGTGTCGACGCCGACGGCATCACCTTCTTCACCAACTACGACTCCGCCAAAGGTGAAGACCTGGCCGGGACGCCGTACGCATCGGCGACATTCCCCTGGTACCTGCTCGGCCGCCAGGTCCACGTCCGGGGACTGGTCACCAAGGTTTCCGCCGAACAGACCGCGGACTACTGGTCCAAGCGCCCGCGGGGTTCGCAGCTGGGCGCCTGGGCGTCGCACCAGTCCGCGCCGATCGCCTCGCGTTCCGCGCTACTCGAACAGCTGGCCGAGGTGACCCAGCGGTTCGCTGATCTCGACGAGGTGCCGGTGCCGCCGAATTGGGGCGGGTACCTCATCTCTCCCGAGGTGGTGGAGTTCTGGCAGGGCCGGGAGAACAGGGTGCACAACAGGATTCGTGTCGTCATCGATGCCGAGCTGCCGGTGAGCATGCACAACAGCCGCATCGAGCGGTTACAGCCGTAAGTGCTCGGCCGGATTCCCCGCTCGCGCGGGCGCATCTCTGCCGATATCGGTGACGCCGGAGTGTGACCTAGGGGGCCAATTGTCGGAGGGTGCCACTTTTCTCAGCGGCCTCTTACGTTGGCTGGCTAGCATCCGAGTTCGTGTCTGATCTCAGCGGGGAGGCAACCCTCGGGCTGCGGGAACGCAAAAAGCAACGCACCCGTGCCACCCTCATCGACGCTGCGGTCGACCTTTGCGAACGCCAGGGGTTCGATCGCACCACCGTCGACCAGATCGCCGCCATCGCCGACGTCTCGCCGCGCACGTTCAGCCGGTACTTCGCCACCAAGGACGCGATTGCGCTGGCCCTCATCGACGAGGTGCTGGAGAGGACGGCCATCGAACTGGCCCGGCAACCGCTCGACGTCAACCATTTCGAGGCGCTGCTGAACGCCTACCTCGCGATGGCCGAGGCGTCGAAGGTCGCGCCGGCCGGCGAGCTGTCGGCGGACCGGGTGATGTGCATCGTGCGGATCATCTTGTCGTCGTCGGCCTTACGGCAGTCCGCACTGGAGTACCGCGGAAACGCCATCGACGCGGAACTCGCCAGGCGGATGGGACTGGCCATCGGCGATCGCGCGCCACGGCTGGTCTCCGCGGTGTGGGGTTCGATGCTCATGACCGCACTGACCGGTCTGGCCGCAGGCGGCCGGGACGGTACCCAGCTGACGATCGACGACGTGGCCGCCTATCTGGAGGACACATTTGCCGAGTTCACCGGCCTCATGACCGGCAATCGGCAGCCGGTCTGACCGTCTGGCGGCACCCCCTCGGGCGAGATCGTTGGAATGGGACTACCTTTTGAGGGACAGACACGACATGTTCTCGATATTCCTTGCAACGTAGAAGGGATCCCCGTGGCCGAAAAAGACGAGCACGCCACCCTCAACTACCCCGGTGGCGAGCTTGAATTGGACGTCGTCAAGGCCACCGAGGGCTCCGACGGCATAGCCCTGGGTTCGCTGCTGGCCAAGACCGGCTACACCACGTACGACGACGGCTTCGTCAATACCGCCTCGACCAAGAGCGCCATCACCTACATCGACGGCGACGCCGGGATCCTGCGTTATCGCGGTTATCCGATCGACCAGCTCGCGGAGAAGTCGAACTTCATCGAGGTCAGCTACCTGCTGATCTACGGTGAGCTGCCGACCCCGGATCAGCTCGAGGCGTTCACCACGCAGATTCAGCGGCACACCCTGCTGCACGAGGACCTCAAGCGGTTCTTCGACGGCTTCCCGCGCAACGCACACCCGATGCCGGTGCTGTCCAGCGCGGCGAATGCGCTGAGCGCTTACTACCAGGACTCCCTGGATCCGTTCGACGACGAGCAGGTCGAGCTGTCGACGATCCGGTTACTGGCCAAGATGCCGACGATCGCGGCGTACGCGTACAAGAAGTCGGTCGGCCAGCCGTTCCTCTACCCGGACAACTCGATGAGCCTCGTCGAGAACTTCCTGCGGATGACGTTCGGTCTGCCGGCCGAGCCATATGAGGTCGACCCGGAACTGGTCCGCGCTCTCGACATGCTCTTCATCCTGCACGCCGACCACGAGCAGAACTGCTCGACGTCGACGGTGCGGCTGGTCGGCTCGTCGCAGGCCAACCTGTTCACCTCGATCTCCGGCGGCATCAATGCGCTCTGGGGTCCGCTGCACGGCGGTGCGAACCAGGCCGTGTTGGAGATGCTGGAGAAGATCCGTGTCGGAGACGACGACGTGCAGACCTTCGTCAAGAAGGTCAAGAACAAGGAAGACAACGTCAAGCTGATGGGCTTCGGCCATCGGGTCTACAAGAACTACGATCCGCGGGCGCGCATCGTCAAGGAACAGGCCGACAAGATTCTCGGCAAGCTCGGCGGCGACGACGAACTGCTCGACATCGCCAAGGAACTCGAAGAGTTCGCGCTCACCGACGACTTCTTCATCGAGCGCAAGCTGTATCCGAATGTCGACTTCTACACTGGCGTGATCTACCGGGCGATGGGCTTCCCAACCCGGATGTTCACCGTGCTCTTCGCGCTGGGCAGGCTGCCGGGATGGATCGCGCACTGGCGCGAGATGCACGACGAGGGCGGCGGCAAGATCGGCCGTCCGCGCCAGATCTACACCGGGTACACCGAGCGCGACTACGTCGACACCGGCTCACGCTAAGCCCCCCCGCGTCTGCCGAACGTGGGTTACCCGCACGCTTCGGGCGGCCGGAGCGTGTCACAACTCCACACTCGGCGTCGTAACGCATTTCACTCGCGGTAGGGCTTGCCATCGCAACAGTTGTAGTTTCACAATAGTTGTGTGAATGAAACTGTCGTCCGATCAATGAGCAGTCGGCGCAAGGCCATCATCTTGGTGTCCTGCTGCCTGAGCCTGCTGATCGTGTCGATGGATGCGACGATCGTGAACGTCGCCATTCCGAACATTCGCAAGGATCTCGGCGCGACGGCGTCGCAGCTGCAGTGGGTCATCGACATCTACACGCTGGTGCTGGCGTCGCTGCTGCTGCTCGCGGGCGCGGCGGCGGACCGCTTCGGGCGTAGGCGCACCTTCCAGATCGGGCTGACGGTCTTCGCGGTCGGCTCCCTGCTGTGCAGCCTCGCGCCCAACATCGAGACGTTGATCGCCGCGCGATTGGTACAAGCCGTCGGCGGTTCGATGATGAACCCGGTCGCCATGTCGATAATCACCCAGGTGTTCACCGGCCGCGTCGAGCGCGCCCGCGCCATCGGTGTGTGGGGCGGTGTCGTCGGCATCTCGATGGCGTTGGGCCCGATCGTCGGCGGGGCGCTCATCGAGTTCTCCAGCTGGCGTTCGGTGTTCTGGATCAACCTGCCGATCTGTGCGCTCGCGATCCTGCTCACCGCGATCTTCGTGCCCGAGTCCAAGTCGGTCACCATGCGCGACGTCGACCCTATCGGTCAGGGCCTCGGCATGGCGTTCCTGTTCGGCATCGTCTTCGTCCTCATCGAAGGACCGAACTTCGGCTGGGGCGACGCCCGCACCATCGTCGTGGCCATCGTCGCGGCTGCCGCCCTGGTCGCCTTCCTCCGCTTCGAGTCCCGACGCCACGACCCGTTCATCGATCTGCGCTTCTTCCGCAGCATTCCTTTCGCGTCCGCGACCGTGATCGCGGTGTGCGCGTTCGCCGCGTGGGGTGCCTTCCTGTTCATGATGTCGCTGTACCTGCAGGACGAGCGCGGCTTCTCGGCCATGGAGACCGGGTTGATCTATCTGCCGGTAGCCATTGGCGCGCTGGTGTTTTCACCGCTGTCGGGCCGGATGGTCGGACGTTGGGGGAGCCGGCCGTCGATTGTCATCGCGGGCGTGCTGATCACCACGTCGACGGTGCTGCTCACCTCGCTGAGCGCGACGACGCCCGTGTGGCAGCTACTGATGATCTTCGCAGTGTTCGGCATCGGCTTCTCGATGGTCAACGCCCCGATCACGAATGCTGCCGTCAGCGGCATGCCGACCGACCGGGCCGGCGCGGCATCGGCCGTCGCGAGCACCAGCCGCCAGGTCGGCGTCAGTCTTGGTGTGGCGGTGTGCGGTTCGATCGCCGGGTCGGCGCTGGCGACGGCGGGCGCGGACTTCGCCGTGGCGGCGCGACCGCTGTGGGTCATCTGCGCAGTGCTCGGGGTGACGATCGTCGTGCTCGGCGTGTACTCGACCTCGCCGCGCGCACTGCGTTCGGCCGAGCGACTCGCGCCTCTGATCGTCGGAACCGAAGCGCAGCGGGAGGTCGCCGATGTCCGATAACCCATTGGCCGACGAGGTCTGGCGCACCATGGCCGAGGTCGTGATCGACAACCGCGACTCATGGAAGCGGGCGGTGGTCGAACGATCGGGCCTGCCGTTCAGCAGGATTCGCATCCTCAAGCGATTGGGCCAGCGCTCGATGTCGGTCAAGGAGTTGGCGCATGCGGCAACCATCGACGCGCCTGCGGCGACCGTGGCGATCAACGACCTCGAGGGTCGCGGACTGGTCGTGCGCGAGATCGATCCGGCGAACCGACGCTGCAAGATCGTATCGCTCACCGAAGACGGCCACGCGATGCTTCGCGTCATCGACGCGACCGAGGACCCGGCACCCGAGGCGCTGGCGTCACTCGACGACGCCGAACTCCAGTCGCTGCGCGCGATTTTGGCGCGCTTACAGTCCTTCAGCGTCCACTAGCGCGCCGAATTCACGTTTCTAGAACGGCCATCGCGGCGTTGTGCCCTCCGACGCCCGACACCGCGCCACCGCGGCGTGACCCCGAGCCGCACAACAGAATACGGTCATGCGCGGTCGCGACACCCCAGCGCCGCGCCGGGGTGTCCAGCGGCTCGTCGTCCTCGACGAACGGCCACGACAACGCACCGTGGAAAATGTTGCCAGACGTCATGCCGAGTGAGTGCTCCAGGTCGGCTGTCGTCTTCGCCTCGATGCACAGCCGTCCGGCGGAATCCTGCATCAGCACATCTTGAATGGGTTCGGCCAGAACGGAGTTCAGCGAGTTTAGCACCGCCGAGGTCAAGGTATCCCGCATCCGGTCGGGATCGCCGGCGGACACCAACGTATGCGGGGTGTGCAGGCCGAAGACCGTCAACGTGTGCGCACCAGAGGCGCGAAGGCTGTCGGACAGGATTGTCGGATCGGTCAGCGAGTGACAGTAGATCTCGCACGGTAGCGGGTCGGGCACGACGCCGTGATCCGCCCGCGTGTAGGCCCTGTCGAGTTGGCGGTAGGTCTCGTTGATGTGGAAGGTCCCGCCGAAAGCCTGTTCCGGCGAGACGGTTTGGTCGTGCAGCCGCGGTAGTCTCTGCAGCATCAGGTTGACCTTCACCTGCGCGCCTGGTGCCTGCGTGGGTGCAGGTTCGCCCAGCAGCGTGGCGAGCACGGTCGGCGTGACGTTCGAAAGGATGTGTCCCGCGTGGACGCGGTGGTCGCGGCCGTCCCGACGGTAGCGCACGTCCCCGTCGGGGCTGATCGCGTAAACCTCGGCATCACATATGATTTCGGCGCCGTATCCGGTGGCTGCGGCCGCCAGTGCACCGCTGACCGCGCCCATACCGCCGATCGGGACGTCCCAGTCGCCGGTGCCACCGCCGAGCAGGTGGTACAGAAAGCAGATGTTCTGGGTCAGCGCGGGATCGCTGAGGCGGGCGAATGTGCCGATCAGTGCATCGGTGGCCATGACACCGCGCACGAGGTCGTTCGACACGGCGGCGGTGATGGCCTGTCCGATCGGCTCGTCGACCATCAGGTGCCACGCGACGTCGTCGCCGACGTGTTTGCGCGCCTGGTCGCGGGTGCTCAGCGGTCGCAGCAGCGTCGGCCACATGCGCGACGTCAGTGCGCGACAGCGTTGGTAGAACTCTTCGAAACCGGCCTCGTCCGACGCCGCGCCCACCGCGCCGAATGTCGACGGCGGCCCGATCAGCAACCCGGTCCGGCCGCCCGCTTCCGGATCAGGTGTGTACGACGAATAACGGCGGCGCACCAGCCGAACCCGGGCGCCCAAGTCCTCGACGATGCGCCGCGGCAGCAGGCTCACCAGATACGAGTAGCGCGACAGCCGGGCGTCCACACCCTCGAAGGCGTGTGCAGACACCGCCGCGCCGCCGACGTGGTCGAGCCGCTCCAGCACCTGTACCCGTCGACCGGCGCGGGCGAGGTAGGCCGCAGCCACCAGCCCGTTGTGTCCGCCACCGACGATGACGACGTCGGATGTCGCCGACCTCGCGGCTCCGGTGTCGGAGGTCAGTTGAGGTAACCCTCGACCTCGTCGGGCGGACGGACGCTCGCCGCCCCCGGATCGCCGCCGGTCTCACGAAGTGCGCGGCGCTGGCGCAGCAGATCCCAGCACTGGTCCAACTGCACCTCCAGGGCGCGTAGACGGTCATGCTCCTCGGACTCGTCGATCTCGCGGTGCTGCAGCTGCGCGCGTAGCTCCTTCTCCTCGGCAACGAGCTGGTTCACCTGATCGAGAATGTCTTGGTCCTTCGCCATTGCTTCAGTGTGCCCGACTACGGTGAATACGGTGACTTCCAATTCAGGACAGAAGCCCGAGATCGAGTTCATCGACGGTCCCCCTCCGACCGAACTGGTCATCAAGGATCTGGTGGTCGGCGACGGTGCCGAGGCGGTGCCCGGTGGCAACGTCGAGGTGCACTACGTCGGCGTCGAGTTCGACACCGGCGAGGAGTTCGACAGTTCGTGGGCGCGTAACGAGTCGATCGAATTCCCGCTGCGTGGCCTGATCCAGGGCTGGCAAGACGGCATCCCCGGCATGAAGGTCGGCGGCAGGCGCCAACTCGTCATCCCGCCGGAGCAGGCCTACGGACCCGCGGGCGGCGGGCACCGGCTGTCCGGCAAGACGTTGATCTTTGTTATCGACCTACTGGCAACCCGATAGAGGGGGCGCGTCAGCTCGGGCCGGGCAGTCTCAGCAACAGCCGGGCGCCGCCGAGCGGACTCTCCTCGAGAGCGGCTGTGCCGCCGTGCAATTCGGCCTGCTGCGCGACCAGCGCCAGCCCCAGCCCAGAGCCTGAGTGCGACGCTGTCGAACCGCGGGAGAACCGGTCGAACACGAGCTTGCGTTCCTCTTCGGGGACGCCGACGCCGTCGTCGTCGATCGCGATCTCCACACCGGCGCGCGAACTGACCGCCGACAGCTGCACACGGGATGCACCCCCGTGTTTGACAGCGTTGGCGATCGCGTTGTCCACCGCCAGCCGCAGCCCGGCGGGCAGCCCGACGATGATCACGGTCGGCGCGGGCACCAGCGACACGTCCAGCTCCGGGTACACGCGCATCGCGTCGTGAGCGGCGCGGTCCAGCAACTCGGTGATGTCGACGGTCACGTGGTCGTCCGCCGTCGACAGCTCACCCTGGGCCAGCCTCTCCAGTGCCCCGAGCGTGGCCTCGATGCGTGACTGCGTGCGGATGACGTCGTTGACGACTTCCTTGCGCTGTTCCTCGGGCAGATCCAACGTGGCCAGCACCTCGAGATTGGTCCGCATCGCGGTCAGCGGTGTCCGTAGTTCGTGCGCCGACACCGACGCGAAGTCGCGGGCCGACGTCAACGCCGCCTTGGTCTTGTCCTGTTCGTTCCACACGCGTTCGACCAGTCCCTGCACCGCCTCGGCGATCTCGACGGCCTCGGTGGCGCCGGCGACGTCGATGTCGGGATCCTCGTCGCCCGCGTCGATCTGCCGGGTCTGCTGGGCCAGTCGTTTGAACGGGCGCACGGCGAACGCGGCGAGCACCCACCCGCCCACGGTCGCGGCGCCGATCGCCAGGGTGCAGATGATGATCACCCGGCGATGCAGGTTGTTGATGTCGGCGATGGTCCCTTCGTAGGTCGCGCCCACGGCCACCGACATCGGTTCGGGCAGGCGGATGTCGACGGTGCGGACGCGGTAGCGCACGCCGTCGATGTACGTGTCGGCGTAGCCCGGCTCCAGCTCCGGCAAGACGATGTCGGAGTTCGACGTGACCTGACCGTCCTTGCGGACGGTGATGATGGCGTCCTGATCGTTCGGCGACTTCGGGATCTCGTCGAGCCCGCGGGGGACGAACGGGATCGCGAAGCCGGCCGCCTCGTCCAGCCTGCGGTCCAGCCGCTCGTTCCACGCGTCGGTGATGCCGAACCAGACCACGGTGCCCGCGATGACGACGACGATCGCGCCGGCGATGGCGCTGGTGAACGCCACCCGCTGTCGAAGTGAGGGGGTCCGCCGGAAGACGCGCGTCAGAATGCTCATCGGACTACTGCGTGCGCAGGACGAAGCCCACTCCGCGCACGGTGTGCAGAAGCCGGGGTGCGCCGCCTGCCTCGAGCTTGCGGCGCAGATAGCCGATGAAGACGTCGACGACGTTGGTGTCGGCAGCGAAGTCGTATCCCCACACCAGCTCGAGCAGTTGAGCCCGCGACAGTACCGCGGTCTTGTGCTCGGCGAGCACGGCGAGCAGATCGAACTCGCGCTTAGTGAGGTCGACGTCGACGCCGTTGACGCGGGCGCGACGGCCGGGGATGTCGACCTCCAGTGGACCGACCTGGATGGTCTCCGATGAGAACGTCGCTGTGGAACCGCGCCGGCGCAGCAGCGCCTTGACCCGGGCCACCAGTTCCTGGAGCACGAATGGTTTGACGAGGTAGTCGTCGGCGCCGGCTTCTAGACCAGCGACCCGGTCGTCGACCGAACTGCGCGCCGACAGGACACACACGGGCACGTCGTTGTCCATCGCACGCAGCGCGGTCACCACGCTGACGCCGTCGAGCACGGGCATGTTGATGTCGAGCACGATCGCGTCCGGGCGGGTCTCCGTCGCACTGCGCAGCGCTTCGGCGCCGTCGATCGCGGTGGACACATCGAAACCGGAGAGCCGCAGTCCACGCTCGAGTGAGGCGAGCACGTCGGGGTCGTCGTCGACCACGAGCACCCGCGGGGAGGCTGCTCCACTGTCCATGGCCACAATCTTGCCTGATGGCACCTCCGGCATGTGTCAGGCGCGTACGTCGGGCGGTCTCACCGCAGCCACGGTCTTGTCACCGCCGCGTCACGGCGCCCGAAACGATCGGTTGATAGCAAAGCGGGCAAACACGCGCGCTGCTAGCATCCGACACTTGTGCCAGCTCCTTCACCCCGGTTGATCGTCGAGCCCGACGACGGCGTGGAACCGGTCCGAGAGTTGATCGCCTCGGCACAGAATTCACTGCTGATCAAGCAGTTCACGTTCACCGAGGACATCTTGATACAGACGGTGATCGACCGGCGCAACGCGGGTGTCGACGTGCGCGTGATGCTCAACCCTGCGCGGTCGGGCGGTGACCGGGCCAACGACGAGACGTTCCAGAGATTCGCCGACGCCGGTATCACCGTGAAGTGGTCCAACCCGAAGTTCTATGTCACGCACGAGAAGTCGATCGTCGCCGATGACAGGGCCGCGCTCGTCGCCACCTTCAACCTGTGCACCAAGTACTTCACGATGACCCGTGACTACGGCGTCATCACCCATGACCCCGTGCACGTCGCACAGATCGTCGAAGTCTTCAATGCCGATTGGCACGAGCAGGATTGGACCTGTTCGGCGTACGAAGGTCTGCTCTGGAGCAATTCCAATTCGCGCTATCACATGGCGCAATTCATCGACACCGCCACATCCCGGCTCGATATTCAGCACCCGAAGTACGTCGACGCCGTCATTCTCGAGCGAATTGCGGCGGCCGCCGATCGCGGGGTCAAGGTGCACGTTCTCTGCGGCGGCAAGCACGGCATCAGCGAATGGGACATCCTCGACACCTTCGCGTCGCTGCGCACCCTGCGCCGCTTCGGGGTGAAGGTGCACAAGCAAAAGAATCTGCGGGTGCACGCGAAGCTGTTGCTCGTCGACGACGAACGCGCGCTGGTCGGGTCGATGAACATCGACCGCAGCGCGTTCGACCTGCGTCGTGAGCTGGGAATCCTGGTGTCAGACGCGCCGACGGTGGCACGTCTGAAGGAGGTCTTCGACGCGGACTGGGAACTGTCGCACCACTACGAACCTCCGGATCCGCTGCAGCCTGCCCACCACCACGAGGACGACTTCCCGCACGATCACGAACTGATGCATGAGTGAGCCCGAGCCCGGGCTCGAGAAGGTCCCGCTAGCCGAGCTGGCGTGGACGTTCAACCACATCGCGCTGGCGTCCTTTGGCGGCGGTCTGTCCGCGTGGTCGCGTGAGGTGCTTGTCGTCGAGAAGAAGTGGCTGGGCGAAGAGGAGTTCCTGTCGGCGATGACGATGTGCCGGATCTTGCCCGGTGCGAATCAGGTGAACATGGCGGTCTTCGCGGGCAGCAAGATGCGTGGGCTTCCCGGTGTGCTCGCGTCGCTGTTCGGGCTGTGCTTCCTGCCGGTGGTCATCGTGCTGGTGATGGCATTCCTGTATTTCCGCTTCAAGGAGCAGGCCGCGGTCAAGGGGGTCCTGCATGGGGCGTCTGCTGCGGCTGTGGCGCTGACCATCGCCATGGTGATCCAGACGGGTAAGAAGTGTCTGACCGGGCTCGTGCCGATCGCACTGTTCTTGGCGGCGTTCGTGCTGAACGGTCTTGTGCGGCTGCCCTTGCCGATGACGTTGCTGATCGTCGCGCCGCTGGCGCTGCTGTGGGCGTGGCCGCGAAACCGTGCCGCGCAGTCGTGAAGACCTCGCGATGAACACCTATCTAGAGCTGGCCGGCATGTTCGCGAGTCTGTCGCTGCTGTCGATCGGCGGCGGCAACGCGGTGCTGCCCGACATGCATCGCCAGGCCGTCAACGGTCATCACTGGATGACCAACGCGCAGTTCGCCGACATATTCTCGATCTCCCAGACCGCGCCGGGTCCGAGCATCCTGATCGTGACGCTCGTCGGTTACGGCGCCGGGTTGTCGGTGGGGGGCGTGCCCGGCGCGATTGTCGGGGGGCTCATCGCCACGGTGGCGATGATCGTCCCGGCGGCGTCGCTGATGTACACGGTGACGCTGTTCTGGCAGAAGGCGCAGAAGTCGAAGTGGCGGATCGCCGTCGAGAAGGGCTTCGCGCCGTTGACCGTCGGTCTGATCATGGCGACCTCGCTGGTGATGAGCCGGACCGCCGACCACGACTGGCGGGCCTACCTGCTGACCGCGGTGTGCACGGCGATCTTCGTCTTCACCAAAACCAACCCGTTGATCGTGGTGGTGGCGGCCGGTGTCATCGGCTACTTCGGAATTGTTTGACGCGGACGACAAAAAAAGAGTGCGGTTCGTCGGGCGGATAGGCGTGCGTACTGCTATCCACATAGGGTGACGGTCAAATCACCCGACGCTGTCGGGGCTCCACCGCCTGAACGGGCGCCTGAACCGCAGTCGAACTCGAGCTCGATCCCGGACCGCTGCCGTGCCCTGATCAACAGTCGCACGTTCGAGCTCTTCATCGTCGGCGTGATCGTCTTCAACGCAATCGTGCTGGGTTTGGGGACATACGCGGACATCGCGAGTCGCCATGAACCCCTGTTCGCCACGATCTATAACGTCATCCTCGGCATCTACGTCGTCGAGTTGCTGATTCGCCTCACGGCTTATCGGTGGAATCCTCGCGAGTTCGTCAAGGACGGCTGGAACGTCTTCGACTTCATCGTCGTCGCCGCCTCCTTCGTCCCGGCGTTGCGGGCGAACGCGATGCTGCTTCGGTTGGTGCGGCTGCTGCGCATCGTGCGCCTGGTGCGATTCCTGCCCGACCTCCGCATACTCGTCTCCGCGGCGGGCAGGAGCGTGCCGGGCATCGCGTCGCTGGCGGCGGCGACGTTCGTGCTGATCTTCATCTACGGGATGCTCGGCTGGGTGTTGTTCAGCGGCCACGATCCGGCCAACTACGGCAACGTGGGCCAGGCCATGCTGACGATGTTCGTCATGCTCACGCTGGAGAACTTCCCCGACAATGTCGCGATGGGGCAAGCGGTTTCGCAGTGGTCGATCGTGTACTTCATCAGCTATGTGCTGCTGGCCAGCTTCCTGATCTTCAACCTGTTCATCGGCATCGTGCTGAACGCCATGGAGGAGGCCAGGGGCGCCGACCGCAAAGAGCACGAGACCGACGACCTGCTCACCCGGCTGCGAGACGCGCGAGAAGCGTTGGAGCAAGCCGAAGAGGAGCTGCAGAAAACGCATCGCGACGACCGTTAGTCGCGCGCCGCGCAGCCCACTCGCTCCGGGGACCACGTCCTGCCTGGCAAAGAGGGCTCTGTAGCAGTCGAGCGACATTGTCGCTGAGACGACGGCACGCAGGGTATATGCCTCGCGGACCTGACACGACGCCGGGCGGCCGTGCTCGGAAGCAATTGACCTCAATGTTTGTTGAGGTTTTACGGTGCGTCCAGCACGTTAACAGTTTGCATGTAATGGGAAGATCTACTAAGTGACTGACTCCTCGAACGCGCTTCGCGCGGCGCCGGCGATAGCGCCGCCGCCCAAACGCGTCAGAGCGAGCTCGGATCTATGGCGCATCCTGCCCTATCTCATGCCCTACCGCGTCCGCTGGATCGCGATGGTCGCGACCGCGCTCCTTTCTCTGGTCGCCACCGTGGCGATCCCGCTGATGACCAAGGCCGTCATCGACGGCCCGGTGCGTCGTCAGGATCAGCAGGGGCTGTGGCTGCTCGGCGCCGCGGCGATGGGCGTCGGCATCTCCGAGGCGGTGCTGTGGTTCATTCGGCGGTGGCTGGTCGCGCGCGCGACCATGGGTGTGGAAGCCGACATCCGCAAGGACCTCTACGCACGCCTTCAGATCCTGCCGATGAGCTTCCACGGCCGCTGGCAATCGGGTCAGCTGCTGTCGCGAATCATGAACGACCTCGGCACGATTCGCCGATTCATGTCGTTCGGCATGGTCTTCCTGCTGCTGTCCACCATCCAGATCACCGCGGTGACCATCATCCTGCTGACGATGTACTGGCCACTCGGTGTGGTCGTGCTGCTGTCGATCGTGCCGATCGCCGCGACGGTGCTGCATTTCCAGCAGGAGTACGTGCGGTTGTCGCGGTTGGCTCAGGATCAATCGGGCCACGTCGCCACCCACGTCGAGGAATCCGCGTTGGGTCTGCGGGTGGTCAAGTCGTTTGGTCGCGAGGACTACGTCTACAAGAGGTTCGACGAACAAGTCACCGACCTCTACGACACCCAGATCAACAGAGTGCAGGTGTCCGCGAAGTTCTGGACGCTGCTCGAGGTCATCCCCAACCTGACGCTGATCGTGGTGCTCGGCTTCGGTGCGTACGCCGCGGGGCACGGTCTGGTCACCATGGGCACGCTGGTCGCGTTCATCACGATGATGCTGTCGCTGGTCTGGCCGATCGCGTCGCTGGGATTCCTGCTGTCGATGACGCAGGAGTCGTTCACCGCCGCCAACCGCATTGCCGAGATCTTCGATGCGCCGGTGGAAATCGTCGACGGGCCCAGTGACGTCGTGCCGTCGCGCGGCAAGCTGGAGTTCATCGACGTCGGATTCCGGTTTCCCGACGCCAAGGACGACGGGCTGGCGCCGTCCGGCGAGCCGGACAAATGGGTTCTGCGGCACGTCACCGTCACCGTGGAACCGGGGGAGACGCTGGCGCTCGTCGGTTCGACCGGATCGGGCAAGTCCGTGCTGGCGTCGCTGGTGTCGCGGCTTCACGATGTCACCGAAGGCGCGATTCGTATCGACGGCACAGACATTCGCGAGCTGACGCTGCCCACACTGCGCAAGACGGTGGCCACCGCGTTCGAGGATCCGACGCTGTTCTCCATGTCTGT
This sequence comes from Mycobacterium sp. 29Ha, assembly GCF_032883055.1. Taxonomy (NCBI): domain Bacteria; kingdom Bacillati; phylum Actinomycetota; class Actinomycetes; order Mycobacteriales; family Mycobacteriaceae; genus Mycobacterium; species Mycobacterium sp. 29Ha. Next base: position 161,993 of record NZ_JAMQTI010000014.1, on the reverse strand, counting down.
CGCCGAGAACCTGAGGTTGGGCGCCCCGGATGCGACCAACGAAGAGATGGCTCAGGCGATCGACGTCGCGGCGGCACAGTTCGTTTACGACCTGCCGTTCGGTCTGGACACCCGCATCGGTGAGCAGGGGATGAGCCTGTCCGGCGGTCAGCGGCAACGGCTTTCGCTCGCGCGCGCCATCCTGGCGGCGCCGAAGATCCTTGTCCTCGATGACACGCTGTCCGCGCTGGACGTGCACACCGAGGCCGTCGTCGAGGAGGCTCTGCGTCGGGTCTTGCATGCGGTGACCGGCATCGTCGTCGCCCATCGCGCATCGACCGTATTGCTCGCCGACAAGGTCGCACTGCTGGACGACGGCGTCATCACCCACGTCGGCACCCACGCCGAGTTGCTTGCCGCCGTCCCGCAGTACCGCTATCTGCTGGCCGCCGACGACGAACTCGACGACGGCCGCGAGCGTGCCTGCGAGTGGCAGGAGGACGACGACCGTCACCGGCTCGATCACACATACAGCGAGCAGGAAGCACTGGAACGCGAACGCGTCGGGTCCAAGTTCGTCACCTCGGAGGCCGAGGGCCGATGAGCACCACAGAGTGGCGCGGCAGGTTCGACGAGGACCAGGACGACGATCTGCCGATCGACGAAAGCCTTCCGCGGCGCCGCGAGGCCCGCGCGCTGCTGGGCTCGTTGCTGCGGCCGTACAGCAGAACGGTGGCCTTGCTAGCGCTCGTCGTCGTGGTGGAAAATGCTGCACGCCTTTCTGTTCCGATTCTGGTGCAGCGAGGTATCGACCGGGGCATCCCGCCGATCGTCGACGGGGGCTCGGCACACACCTTGATGCTGGTGGTGGCTGCCATGGCCGGAGTGGTGCTGGTGCAGGCCGTCAGCAGAGTCTTCTTCCTGCGGCGGTCGGGCCGTGTCGGGCAGAAGGTCCTGACGGAGTTGCGGCGCAGAGTGTTCCGGCACTTCCAGCGGCTCGACATCAGGTTCCACGACCGCTACACCTCGGGCCGGGTGGTGAGTCGGTCGACCAACGACGTCGAAGCCATCCAGGACATGCTGGAGACGGGTTTCGACAGCATGATCACCGCGGTGCTGACCCTGGTCGGCACGTCGATTCTGCTTGTGACGCTAGATGTTCGGCTCGGCCTGATGTGTCTGGTCGCCGTGCCCGTCCTGGTGGCGCTGGTGTGGTGGTTCCGCAACGAGTCGGCCAAGGTCTACCGCAAGGTGCGCGAAAGCGCGGCGCTGGTGATCGTGCAGTTCGTCGAGACGATGACCGGTATCAAGGCGGTGCAGGCGTATCGGCGGGAACCCCGCAACCAGGAGATCTTCGAGGACGTTGCCGACGACTACCGCGAGATCAACGAAAAGACCTTCAGGTTGCTCGCGATCTTCATGCCCGGTGTGAAACTCGTCGGCAACCTGACCACCAGCGTGGTGCTGCTCTATGGCGGCTACCGCGTCCTGCACGGCGAGATGACCATCGGCACGCTGGCGGCGTTCCTCCTCTACCTGCGGATGTTCTTTGAACCGATGCAGGAGATCTCGCAGTTCTTCAATACGTTCCAATCCGCGTCGTCGGCGCTGGAGAAGCTGGCGGGTGTGCTGGCCGAGCGGCCGAGCATCAGCGATCCGCAGCAGCCCGTCGAACTCGACACGGTTCGCGGTGACATCGCGTTCAACGATGTGCAGTTCTCGTACGTCGAGGGACGTCCAGTGCTGCCGGATCTCAACCTCGAAGTGCCTGCGGGTCAGACCGTCGCGCTTGTGGGCACCACGGGTGCGGGCAAGACGACGATCGCGAAACTCATTGCGCGCTTCTATGATCCGTCGTCGGGATCGGTCACCTTGGACGGTGTCGACTTACGCGACCTCGCCCAGTCCGAACTGCGCCGCCACGTCGTCATGGTGACGCAGGAGAACTTCATGTTCGAGGGCACCGTGGCCGACAACATTCGCTTCGGCAGGCCCGACGCCACCGACGAAGAGGTCGTCGAAGCGGCCGCGGCCGTCGGCGCCGACCGATTCATCGACGCGCTGCCCGAGGGGTACGACACCGACGTCGCCAAGCGCGGTGGACGGCTGTCGGCCGGCCAGCGGCAGTTGGTGGCGTTCGCCAGAGCCTTTCTGGCCGACCCCGCGGTACTGATCCTCGACGAGGCGACGTCGTCGCTGGACATCCCCAGCGAGCGGCAGGTGCAACGCGCGCTGGAGACGGTGCTCGCCGACCGGACCGCACTCGTCATCGCGCACCGGCTGTCCACCGTGCAGGTCGCCGATCGGGTGTTGGTGGTCGACAACGGGCGCATCATCGAGGACGGCCCTCCCGACGACCTGATCGGTCGCGCCGGCGGCCGGTACGCGGCGCTGCACCAGGCGTGGGAAGACTCGCTCGCCTAGTACTACTTCGCGAGGACAGTCTCGCGAACATCACGCCTGCGCGATCAGCTTCTCCAGCTTGTCGTTGATGACGGGCATGTTGGAGTTCAGCACCGAGATGATCTTCTCCCGGGCACGCTCGCTGACGCCGGCCGACACGTGATGCAGCACGTTGAGCCGAGACGCGTCGACCCACGCCATCATGTCCGGGTCGGAGAACCACTGCAGCTGGTTCTTGTTGAACGCGAGCATCATTCGCAGCCAGTCGATGGGATCGGACGGATACGGTACGGGGTTGCAGTACGCGTTTTTGGTCTCATCGTCGGGGTACGTCGCTTCCACATGGCCGATGACGGCCGCGCTGAACGCCGGTTGGCAGGTCCGCACCGCCTGCAGGGCGATACCCTCGTCGGTGAAGATCGTCGCCGGCGCGATCCGCGCGAAACCGTCTGCGCTGCAGTCGATGTACAACGCTGAGTCGTCGATGTCGCGGGTCCCTCCCTCGAGCGTGATACGGCCCGGCTCGATCGACTGGACGTGACCCATCCGGACGACATCGGAGATTCGTCGCAACTCCTCGAGTTCTGCCTTCGACAGGATCGCGCACCGGTACATCGTCGGCTCGATCGAGGTGTCGATGCGCTGCAGACAGCCTTTGTCCTCCAGGATCCTGAACAGATCCGGCAGCGACTCGGCCTCCAGCACCGCGTTGAGCTGATTGGAGAAGTCGCGCAACACACCGCGCGCGAACTGCGAGCCGGGCTGGATCGCCGCGCGGTCCAGCAGCCACGAGTCGCGCGGCTTGATCCACGTCAACCGCGCCGGCGCCACGCCGTGGCGCAACAGCCACAGGCAGGCATCCATCGCGGTCTTGCCCGCACCGACGATCACGTACCGGCCCCGCGCCTCGCGGAGACGCGGAAGGGCGTTGGGCGGTACGCATTCGACGCCGGCGGCGACGTCGTAGGACGGCCCGCGCATCGACGGCACGATGATCTCGACGTGCGTGGTGACGACGCGGCGCGCGGCCACATCGATCTCTTCGCCGCCGAGCGTGCGCACGCGCCGGTCGCCGAGGTATTCGCTCATCGGCAGGTATGTCACTCGACCCGTCGGCAGCAGATGCTGACGCATCACCGCGTCGAAATAGGCGCAGACCTCCGCGCCGCTGGCCAACTCGTAGTAGCCGGCGTTCAGGCCGCTGTGGTCGATGGTGTCGCTGCCCAGACTCCGCGAGTTCACGCCGTAGTAGGCCGACGGCTGATGCAGGCGAACGAACGGGTACGCCGCCGTCCAGTGGCCTCCCGGCTGGTCGTTGCGATCGACCACCACGACCGTCGCGTCCGTTTCGGCCACCAGTGTGTCGACGAACGCGAGTCCCATCGCGCCCGCGCCGACGACGAGGTAATCGGCCTCGATCGTTCGCATGGAATCTCCTAGCGCAGCGTGGTGAAGAACTTCTGGACGTCGTCGACGAAAAGGTCCGGCTGTTCGAACGCCGCGAAATGACCCCCGCGCGGCATGTCCGTCCAGTGCGTGATGTTGTACCCAGCTTCGCACCAACTACGCGGCGCCTTGAGGATCTCCCTGGGGAACGCCGCGACGCCGGTGGGGAGCTCGACGCGGTCGAAGCTGCCGAACGCGTTGAAGCTCTCCCAGTACAGCCGCGCCGACGACGCCCCGGACGCGGTCAGCCAGTACAGCATCACGTTGTCGAGCATCTCGTCGCGGGTCAGCACATTCTCCGGATCGCCGTCGCTGTCCGTCCACGACCAGAACTTCTCGACGATCCACGCCAACTGGCCCACGGGGGAGTCGACCAATCCGTAGCCGACGGTCTGCGGCCGCGTCGATTGCTGTTTGGAGTAGCCGGAATCCCACTTCTGGTAGTACTGGCCCCGTTCGAGCGCCGCCTTCTCCTCGTCGGTCGGATTGTCGAGTTTGCCGGGCGGGAAGCCGAGCGGCATGTTCAGGTGGATGCCCGCGCAGCCGCTGATGTCGCCGCCGGGGCGGCTCCGGGACCCCGCGTTGCGGCCGATCTGCGTGGTCACGGCTGCGCCCCAGTCGCCGCCCTGTGCGCCGAAGCGTTCGTAGCCGAGCCGGCCCATCAGGGTGTCCCACGCCGTCGCGATCTTCTCGACACCCCAGCCCGTCGTGGTGGGCTTGGCGGAGAAGCCGTATCCCGGCAGCGACGGGCACACCACGTCGAAGCCGCGTTCGTTCAGCGGCTCGATGACCTTGTGGAACTCGACGATCGAACCGGGCCAACCGTGGGTGATCAGCAGCGGGAACGCATTCTTCTCATCCGATCGCTGATGAATGAAATGAATGTCGAGACCGTCGATTTCCGTCGTGAAGTGGTCGAACCGGTTCAGCGCCGCTTCGCGTGCCCGCCAGTCGTATTCGTTGGCCCAGTAGTCGGCCAGCCGCCTGGTGTAGGCCAGTGGGATGCCCTGGCTCCAGTCGTCGACGCATTCGGCCTCGGGCCAGCGGGTGCGGGCCAGCCTGGCCTGCAGGTCGTCGAGATCGGAGTCGGGAATCGCGATGCGGAAGGGAGAGATCTGGCCCATGCCCCCCATCCTTACCCCCTCGGACACCGAGCCTGCGCAGAGTGCACGAATTTCGGCCGATTCGCGATCTGTGCGCAGTTTCGACGCGACGATGAGCTGATGAAGTCGCAAGACGCGGGTCGCACCGACATCCCCATCCTCGAGGAGACCATCGGGCAGAACTTCGAACGCACCGTCGCGGCCAACCCCGACGGCGATGCGTTGGTCGACATGGCAAGCAGTCGGCGGTGGACGTACACCGAACTCAACGACGACGTGGACCTGATCGCACGCGGCCTGATGGCGCTGGGCATCGAACGCGGTGAGCGCGTCGGCATCTGGGCGCCCAACTGCCCCGAGTGGACGATCGTGCAGTACGCGACCGCGAAGATCGGCGCGATTCTGGTCAACATCAACCCGGCCTACCGCACCCACGAACTGGCCTACGTGTTGCAGCAGTCCGGGATCCGGACGCTGATCTCCGCCACAACGTTCAAGACGTCGGACTACGTGAGCATGGTCGACGAGGTGCGCGCCGAGGCACCCGAGCTGCGGGACGTGTTGTACCTCGGCACCGATGACTGGCGTGCCCTGTTCGACAAAGCGGAGGGCGTCTCCGTCGACGAGTTACGCACCAGAACGGACTCGCTGGACAACACCCAACCGATCAACATCCAATACACCTCGGGCACAACGGGTTTCCCCAAGGGCGCCACGCTCTCGCATCGCAACATCCTCAACAACGGCTACTTCACCACCGAGGTCATCAACTTCGGCCCGAACGACCGGCTGTGCATACCGGTGCCCTTCTATCACTGCTTCGGCATGGTGATGGGCAACCTGGGATGTACGAGCCACGGCGCCACCATGGTGATCCCGGCGCCTGCCTTCGAACCCGCGCTCACCCTGGACGCCATCGAGAAAGAAAGGTGTACAGGCGTTTACGGGGTGCCGACGATGTTCATCGCGATGCTCGGCCAGCCCGACCTGGCGCAGCGCGATCTGTCCTCGCTACGCACGGGCATCATGGCCGGATCGGTCTGCCCGGTCGAGGTCATGAAGCGCTGCGTCAGCGACATGCACATGACCGAGGTCGCGATCGCCTACGGCATGACGGAGACGTCGCCGGTGTCCTGTCAGACGCTCATCGACGACGACCTCGAACGTCGTACCAGTTCGATCGGCCGGGCCCATCCGCACGTCGAGATCAAAATCGTCGACCCCGAAACCTGCGAGGTCGTCGAGCGGGGCCGGCCCGGCGAATTCTGCACGCGCGGTTACTCGGTGATGCTCGGCTATTGGGAGGACGAGGCCAAGACCGGCGAGGCGATCGACGGCGACGGCTGGATGCACACCGGCGACCTCGCCGTCATGCGCGACGACGGCTACTGCAACATCGTCGGCCGCATCAAGGACATGGTGATCCGTGGCGGTGAGAACATCTATCCGCGCGAGATCGAGGAGTTCCTGTACACCCATCCCGATGTCGACGACGCGCAGGTCATCGGTGTGCCCGATGCGAAGTACGGCGAGGAAGTCTGTGCGTGGGTGCGGATGAAGCCGGGCAAGGACCCGCTGGACGCCCAGACTCTGCGGGAATTCGCCGACGGAAAGCTGGCCCACTACAAGATCCCGCGCTACGTACACGTTGTCGACGAGTTCCCCATGACGGTCACCGGCAAGGTGCGCAAAGTCGAGATGCGCGCCGAAACGGTCAAACTTCTCGGTCTCGACTCCACGGAGGGATGAGTTCTGGTCGCCGCCGGAGTCTGCACCTACGTGACGTCCCCATCGATTCTCGCCCGACGGGCGTGCGCGGTGCTGGCAGCCGTGTCAGCCGGCTTGCACGCGGCGATGCTCGGCCACGCGTCCAGCCTGGTCGCGACGGCGCTGCTCGCGGCGATGATCATCACCTGCCTGTATTGCGCACACGATCTGTGGTGTGACGGTACGGCGCGGGCGTGGGTGGTCGTCGCGCTGATGAACCTCGCCATGATCGCCGTGCACCTGCCCGCTCCCGCGCATCAGCACGGCGCCCCACACGTTGCCGCGCCGACGCCGTCGACGCTCATGACGGTGGCGACGCTGCTGGCGTTCACCGAGGTCGTTGCCGCGACCGCGGCGCTGTATGTCGGCAGCCGCGGCCGCATGGGCGCGCTCAGCGGTACACCAGACCGCTGAGCCTGCGGGCCAGCGCCAGCCGAATCGACGGCACCCGCCCGGCCAGGCCGATGACCGCATTGCGGATCGGGCGTGCCGCGCGCGGCAGCGTGGCCAACCGGGTGAGCCGATCCGTCATCGCCACAACGTCTTTGGCGATCGGGCGACGATTATCGCTGTATTCGTCGAGCAGGCTGTCCGGCGCTCCGTCGAGAACGGCGGCGACCGCGTGGGCCAACGCGACGGCGTCCTGAATGCCCAGATTCATGCCCTGCCCGCCGGCGGGACTGTGCACGTGCGCGGCGTCGCCTGCAAGGAGCAGACGGCCCGCGCGGAAGGTGTCGGCGACGCGGTGGTGGACGCGGAACCGCGAACCCCAGATGACGGCGGTGACCTCCAGTCGGTTCGCGCCGACACGGGTGTCGAGGACCTGTTGTACGAACTCTGCGGACGGCGCCTCGGGGGCGTCGGCGACGGGTGCGACGATGCGGTACGTGCCATCCGGAAGGGGAGCCACCACGGTCAGGCCGGCCGTCGCCCAGTACAGAATCACTTGGTCATGTGGCGCGTCGCCCGTCAATTTGACGTCGGCGAGCACGAACGATTCGTCGTACACGCTGCCCTCGAAATCGATCCCCGCCTGCTGGCGCACGATGCTGCGAATGCCGTCCGCGCCGACGACATAGCGCGCGCGAACGACGTCACCGTCCTCGAATGTCGCCGTCACCCCGTCGGGATCCTGATCGATCGCGGTGACGCTCCGCGGCCGCTGCACGGATCCGCCGAGTTCTTCGAGGCGTTCGAGCAGCAGCCGTTCGGTGGTCGACTGCGGCACCATCAGCGAGTACGGATATTCGGTCGGCAACCCGCTGAAGTCGATCGGGATCAGCGTGCGGCCCCGGTCGCGGATCGTGAACCGCGGCGCCTCGACGCCTTCCTTGACCAGCCGTCTGGACACGTCCAGGTCTTCCAGCACCTCGAGCGTGCGGGCGTTCACCACGGCGGCGCGGGAGGTGTTGGCTCCCGCCGCCTGCTGGTCGACGACCGTGGTCGTGACTCCGCGTGCGACCAGTGAGGCGGCCAGGGCCAAACCCGTCGGACCTGCGCCGATAACCAGAACGTCGGTGTCATACATTGCCGTCTCCTTCTCTCGAACTGCCTATGCCAACACTTGTTGGCATAACTATCGTCCGAGTCGTGACCAATGTCAACACCTGTTGGCATACACTTGTTGGCATGCGTAGATCTTCGGAGGAGACCAAGGCCGTGATCCTGGCGGCAGCCAGGGAGCAGTTCGCCAAAGCCGGGTTCGAGCGGGCGACCATCAGGGCCATCGCCGCGGACGCGAACATCGACCCGTCGATGGTGATGCGCTACTTCGGCAGCAAGGACCAGCTGTTCGCCGCGGCGGCCGACTTCGACCTGGAGCTACCCGACCTCTCGGATATCGACCGTGACCGGTTGGGCGCAGCCCTGGTCGACCACTTCATGAAACGGTGGGAACGCGACGAGGTGCTCATCGTGCTGCTGCGGGCCAGCGCTACCAATGCCGAAGCAGCGCAACGGATGCGGGCGATGTTCGCGACTCAACTGTTGCCGGTGATCACGAAGATCAACCCCGCCGAACCGGAACGTCGCGCCGCGTTGATCGCCACGCAGACGCTCGGTCTGGCCCTGTGCAGGTACGTCCTGCAGTTGCCGCCGATCGTCACGATGCCGCACGACGAGGCGGTGGCGTGGCTGGGACCCACCGTTCAGCGCTATCTGGACGCGCCCTGATAATTGGCGGTGATGTGGACACCGACGCTCGTCCTGATCGCCACAACGACCCTTGTCGCCTGCGTTCTGCTCGGCGGCGGCCTCTATGAAACCGTCGTCGTCGACCCCGCCTGGCCGAAGCGACCCGGCATCATCCAGGCGCAGAACGGCGGCATCTCGCGGCGCCGATTCTGGATTCCGGTGCACACCCTCTTCGAGGTGCTGCTGATCGTCGCGCTGATCGCCTCCTGGGGTGACGCCGCCGTACGGCTTGCGCTGCTGGTGGCGTTGGTCAGTCACGCCGTGATGCGGGTGTGGTCGTTGGTCGACTTCGTGCCAAGGGCGGTGGAGTTCGAGAAGGCGGATCCCGCAGGTATCGATGAAGCGGCCGCGGTGGCCTGGACCCGACGCAGCCTCATGCGGCTGCCGCTGGATCTCGTCACGTGCGTGGCGTTGCTCGTCGCCCTGGTCGTCGCCTGAAAAGGGTCAGGCCTCGATCTCGCCCGCGATCTTGCGCTCGATGGCGGCGCGGGTGACGGCCGGAAGCACGATCAGCCCGTCGAGTTCCTTCTTGGCGCGCGCGTAGGCGGCCCTGCGCTCCTCGTTGGTGGCGCCGCCGTCCGACGCCAGCCGCAGTAGATGCTGTGCACGCTCGAGACGCTCTTGTGCTTCGGCGGAGAAATCGCTGCGGCGTCGGCGGATCGCCTCGGCCTCCGCCACATCGAACGCGGCGACGTATTCGTGCACCGCGTCGCGGTACTCCAGCTGCGCATCGCGGTCGTCGAGGATGTCCTCGACGCTGTCGGGTCGCAGTAGATCGGCACGGCTGCGAGCCTTGTGGAACGCAATGGTCAGTGGGTCGCGCATATCCGTCATCAGCGGAAAGTCCAGCAGCTTGGCGACGTCGATCTCGTATTCGAGCCAGCGGGCGTCGGTGTTGTCGTGGCGGGTCAGCACTTTCGTCATCTCGCGACGATTGGCGGCTTCGTTGGTGCGGGCCCGACCCGACGCCTCCGCGAGCGCGACCTTGGTCTGCTGTTTGATGCGGTAGCGCTCGAGCCGTCGCTGCGCGCGACGCTCATTGGCGGCCTGGACGGCCTTCAACCCACCACCGATGACCCCACTGAGCGGAAAGATCAGCCACCAGAAGTTTCCGGCGAAATGCAGGAGAGCTTCCACCTATCCCAGAATGCCACGGCCGAGGTCTCACGCGTCCCGGCCGAACGTGGGTTACCCGCACAAGAAACTGCACTTTGGCGTGCGGGTAACCCACGTTCGTCGGCGCTACAGGCCGATCTGGCGATAGCGTGCGAGCCTGACGTTGAGCCGTTCCGCGTCGGGCATCGAGCGCAACCCGTGCAGTTCGTTGGCGATGGTGTCCGACAGCCGGCGCGTGAAGGCCAGTGGCTCATCGGCCGCATCGGGCGACTCGGGCACGATCGCGTCGACGATACCGCTGCGCAACAGGTCGGCTGAGCGGATACCTTGTGCCGCAGCAAGTTCCGGAGCGTGCTCGGTGTCGCGGAAGACGATGGCGCTCGCGCCCTCCGGTGGTAGCGGGGCGAGCCAGCCATGCAATGCGGCCAGTACCCGGTCCGCGGGCACCATCGCCAGCGCGGGCCCCCCGCTGCCCTGGCCGAGCAGGATCGACACCGTCGGAGTGTCCAGCGTGACGAGATCGGCCAGACAGCGCGCGATTTCGCCGGCCAGGCCGTCCTGTTCGGCCTCGACCGTGAGCGCCGGTCCGGCCGTGTCTATGACGAGCACCAGCGGCAACTTGAGTCCCGCGGCCAGTGCCATGCCGCGTCGCGCCTCACGCAGCGCCGCCGGGCCGACCATCCCGCCCAGCACCCGCTGCTGGCCGAGCACGACAGCCGGTTGACCGCCGAACCTGGCCAACGCCAGCAGTGTGGTGCCATCCTCGCCGCGGCCGGTGCCCGACAACAAGACCCGGTCGGATGTGCCGTGCCGCAACAGGTATCCCACGCCGGGGCGGTCCGGCCGACGCGAGGCCACCACCGAATCCCACGCGGGCACGTCGGGTATCGGTACGGACGCCGGCGGTGGCGGTGGCGGCTCGGGCGCATCGGCAAGGACCTTCAACGTGCGGTCGAGCGTTGAGCGCACCGCCTCCAGCGGCACGACGCCGTCGATCACGGCATGGCGCTCCAGGTTCTCCGCGGTCTGCACACCCGAAGGGAAGGCTTCACCGTAAAGGTGCTCGTACACCCTCGGGCCGAGGAAACCGATCAGCGCGCCCGGTTCGGCCGCGGTCACATGGCCGAGTGACCCCCACGAGGCGAACACCCCACCGGTTGTCGGATGACGCAGGTACACCAGATAGGGCAGATGCGCCCGCTTGTGCAGTTCGACGGCCGCCGTGATCTTGACCATCTCCAGGAACGCCACCGTGCCCTCCTGCATGCGGGTGCCACCTGAACTCGGTGACGCGACCAGCGGCAGGCGCTCGGCCGTCGCGCGGGCCACCGCACGGGTGATCCGCTCCGCCGCGGCCACCCCGATCGAACCCGCCAGGAAATCGAACTCGCAGGCCACCAGGGCCACCCGTCGCCCGAACACGGTGCCCTCGCCCGTCAGCACCGACTCGTCGAGGCCGGTCTTGGCGGCCGCGGCAGCCAGTTCGCGCTGATACTCCTCACTGCCGCCCACGTCGAGCGGTGGGCTGTCCCAGCTGCGGAACGAGTCCGCGTCCAGCACGGCATCGCGCAGTTCAAGGGCACTGATGCGGCTCACACCCAGAGGCTATATAGGGTGGCGCCATGATTGGTGTGACCCGCGACGGCGATGTGATGACGCTGGAAATGCAGCGCGCCGACCGCCGCAACGCGCTCAACGGCGCACTCGTAGACGGTTTGCGTGATGCGGTGGAGAAGGCCGCGAGCGAGAACGTCCGCGCCATCGTGCTCACCGGCCAGGGCCATGTGTTCAGCTCGGGGGCGGATCTGTCGGACGCTGCGGGTGTCGCCGAGGAGCTCCCCGAGAAGGCCAAGGCCCTCAACATCGCGATCGACAGGGCCCCCGTGCCGGTCATCGGCGCCATCAACGGCCCCGCGATCGGCGCAGGCGTCATCCTCTCGATGATCTGCGATCTACGGGTCGTTGCACCCGAGGCGTACTTCCAGTTCCCCGTCGCGAAATACGGCCTGGCGCTGGATAACTGGAGCATCCGGCGGCTCACGTCGCTGGTCGGAGCCGGCCGTGCGAGGGGCATGCTGCTCGGCGCCGAACGGCTGACCGCCGAGGCCGCGCTGCACACGGGCATGGCCAACCGCATCGGCACGCTGGCGGACGCGCAGGCCTGGGCCGCCGAGCTCGCCGGCTACGCGCCGCTGGCCCTGCAGCACGCCAAACGCGTGCTCAACGACGACGGCGCATACGAGGACCCGTGGCCTGAGCACACGGATCTGTTCGACCGGGCGTGGGCCAGCCAGGACGTCATCGAGGCTCAGGTGGCGCGCATCGAGAAGCGGCCGCCGAGGTTCCAGGGGGCCTGATGATCGGGGCGACGCTGCGCATCGGCTTTGGTACGGCTTCGTTGCTGGCCGGGGGATGGGCATTGCGCGCGCTGCACGGTACGCCGTCGGCCCTCGGCGCGTCCCCGGGGGAGATCGACGGTGTCGCCAAGCGGTCCCCGAACTACCAGGACGGCGTCTTCGTCAACATCGAGGCGGCCAGCCCGGTCGAGTTGACTCGTCAGGAGCAGTTCCTGCTGGTCCGTGAGGTCATCGGCGGCAGTTCGAACCAACAGCCGTCCTCGGCTGTCCCGTTGGTCACACCCGACCCGAGTGTGGCGGTCGGAGATCTCGCGGTCACCTGGTACGGCCACTCGTCGGCCGTCATCGAGGTCGACGGCTACCGCGTGCTGGCAGATCCCGTGTGGAGCGACCGCTGCTCGCCGTCGAGGACAATCGGTCCGCGGCGGCTGCACCCGGTGCCGGCCCCGCTGGAGGCGCTGCCCGCCATCGACGCGGTCATCATCAGCCATGACCACTACGACCACCTCGACATCGACACCGTCAAACAGCTGGCGCGCACCCAGCGAGCCAAGTTCTTCGTCCCGCTCGGCATCGGCGCCCATCTGCGGTCCTGGCACATCCCGGCCGACCGGATCGTCGAACTCGACTGGAACGAGAGTGCCCGCCTCGACGACCTGACCCTGGTGTGCACCCCTGCGCGGCATTTCTCCGGCCGGTTCCTCACTCGCAACACGACGCTGTGGTCGTCATGGGCGTTGATCGGGCCCAGCCACCGCGCGTTCTTCGGCGGTGACACCGGATATTCGAAGAGTTTCGGCGACATCGGCGTCGAGCACGGACCGTTCGACCTGACCCTGATGCCGGTGGGCGCCTATCACCCTGGCTGGCCAGATATCCACATGAACCCCGAGGAAGCGGTTCGCGCGCACCGCGACGTCACCGACGCGGGGTTGCTGGTCCCGATCCACTGGGCGACGTTTCGGCTCGCGCCGCATCCGTGGTCTGAGCCGGTGCAGCGACTGGTCAAGGCGGCCGAAGCCGACAACGCCCTGATCGCGGTGCCGAAGCCGGGGCAGCGGGTCCAGCCCGACGCGGCCTTGGCGAACGACCCGTGGTGGCTCCTCTAGCCATTTCGACGGGATACGGTGCACGCATGAACGCACTGGCCAGGCTGGCCGTCGTGGGGTTGATCGCCCTGCTACCGGGCTGTACCGCGGACAAGCCTGCCGAACCGGCGCCGCCGTCCACGCCGACCCAGGCGGACATACCGCCGCCGCTGGTGCCCGCGATGCCCTTGCCCGAGAACGCCGTCGACAAGGCCATCGCCAAACTCGACGGCATCGCCGAGGAACTGATGCGTAAATCCGGGATTCCCGGCATGGCCGTCGCCGTCGTGTACCGGGGGGAAACCGTGTACGCGAAAGGTTTCGGCGTCAAAGACGTCCGAGCCGGCGATGACGAGAAGAACCGCGTCGACACCGACACGGTGTTTCAACTGGCGTCGCTGTCAAAGCCGCTGTCCTCGACGGTGGTCGCCCACCAGGTCGGTGTGAACGCGATCGGCTGGGACACCCCCGTCGTGTCGAAGCTGCCGTGGTTCGCCCTGTCGGACCCGGTCGTCACGCAGATGGTCACCGTGGGCGACATGCTCTCGCACCGCTCCGGACTGCCCGACCATGCCGGCGACATGCTCGAGGACATCGGCTACGACCGCCGCTACATCATGGACCGGCTGCGCGACCAACCGCTCGATCCGTTCCGAATCTCCTACGCCTACACGAACTACGGCTACACCACGGGCGCCGAGGCGGTCGCGGCGAGTGCCGGCAAGCCGTGGGATGTGCTGGCCGACGACGTGCTGTTCGACCCACTCGGTATGCCGTCGACGAGCTACCGGTTCGCCGACTACGAGTCCCGCGCCGACCGCGCCCTCGGACATATCCACGTCGACGGCCAGTACCAGCCGCTCTATGTCCGTGACGCGGATCCACAGGCGCCCGCGGGCGGTGCGAGTTCCTCCGTCAACGACATGACCCGGTGGCTCGCGATGGTGCTCGCGAACGGAAAGCACGGCGACAAGCAGATCGTCGAGGCCGACGCGCTGTTGCCCGCGCTCACCCCTCAGATCGTGTCGAGCCCCGCGTCGGAACCCGCGATGCGGTCCGGCTTCTATGGATTCGGATTCAATGTGGGGACGACGTCGGCATCGCGGACCGAACTGAGCCACTCGGGTGCGTTCGAACTCGGCGCCGGAACGAATTTCGCGATCCTGCCGTCGGCCGATGTGGCGATCGTCGCGCTGACCAACGCCACGCCCTCGGGCGTACCCGAAACGCTGACAGCCCAATTCGCCGATCTCGTTCAGTTCGGCGAGGTGCGTGAGGACTGGTACGGCCTCTACAGCGGGGTCTTCGCCCAGATGGAGGAACCCGTGGGGTTGCTCGTCGGCAAGCCGCGGCCGTCAAGTCCGGCGCCGGCCGCGCCGCTGGCCACCTACGTTGGCACCTACGCCAACGACTACTGGGGTCCGGCGCGGGTCACCGAGCAGGACGGCCAACTGATGCTGGCGCTCGGCACGAAGCTGAACGTGCCACTGCAACATTGGGACGGCAACGTCTTCACGTTCACGTTCGTCACCGAAAATGCGCCGCCGGGAACAATTTCCAAGGCGACATTCGACGGCGACAAGCTGATGCTGGAGTACTACGACGAGCTCGGCAAGGGGACGTTCGTACGATGAGCGCTCGTGCGAAGGGAATCGAGTACGGATGACCACCGTTCCCATCACAGCCAGCGGGCTCACCGACGCCGAAGTCGCACAGCGTGTTTCCGAAGGCAAGACCAACGACGTGCCGACCCGCGCGGCCCGCAGTGTCTCCGAGATCGTGCGGGCCAATGTGTTCACCCGTATCAACGCGATTCTCGGCGTGCTGCTTGTCATCGTGCTCTCCACCGGTTCGGTGATCAATGGCGCTTTTGGGCTGCTCATCATCGCCAACAGCGCGATCGGGATCATCCAGGAACTGCGGGCCAAGCAGACGCTGGACAAGCTGGCCATCGTCGGCCAGGCAAAACCCTTGGTGCGCAGGCAAACCGGAACGAAAGCGGTACTTCCCGCCGAGGTCGTGCTCGATGACATCATCGAGCTCGGCCCGGGCGACCAGATCGTCGTCGACGGTGAGATCGTCGAGGAGTCCAACCTCGAGGTCGACGAGTCTCTGCTCACCGGTGAGGCCGACCCGATCGCCAAGGACGCCGGCGACCACGTGATGTCGGGCAGCTTCGTCGTCGCGGGCAGCGGCGCATACCGGGCCACCAAGGTCGGGAAGGAAGCCTACGCGGCTAAACTCGCCGAGGAGGCGAGCAAGTTCACGTTGGTGAATTCCGAACTTCGCAGCGGTATCAACAAGATCCTGCAGTTCATCACCTACCTGTTGATCCCCGCGGGCGTGCTGATCATCTACACCCAGCTGTTCACCACCGAGTCGGGTTGGCGGGAGTCGGTGTTGCGGATGGTGGGCGCATTGGTGCCGATGGTGCCCGAGGGTTTGGTGCTGATGACGTCGATCGCGTTCGCCGTCGGCGTCGTCCGACTCGGCCGCAGGCAGTGCCTGGTCAACGAATTGCCCGCAATCGAGGGGTTGGCCCGCGTCGACGTCGTATGTGCCGACAAGACCGGCACTCTGACCGAAAACGGTATGCGGGTCTCGGATCTCAAGGTACTCGACGAATGCGCGGTCGCCGACATCCTGGCGCAGCTCGCCGCCGACGACGCGCGGCCGAACGCCAGCATGGCGGCGATCGCCGAGGCCTACAAGATGCCGCCCGGGTGGCAGGCGTCGGCGACCGCACCGTTCAAGTCCGCCACCAAGTGGAGTGGGGCGTCGTACACCGACCACGGCAACTGGGTGATCGGCGCACCCGACGTGCTGCTCGAACCGGGTTCTGACATCGCCCAGGAAGCCGAGCAGATCGGCGCCAAGGGGTTACGGGTGTTGCTGTTGGGCTCCTGCGAGATGGCCGTCGATGACGCGGAGGCGCCGGGCCGCGTCACGCCGGCCGCGCTGGTGGTCCTCGAACAGCGTGTGCGGCCCGATGCCCGCGAAACCCTGGATTACTTTGCGGAGCAAAAGGTTTCGATCAAGGTCATCTCGGGTGACAACGCGGTGTCGGTCGGGGCGGTCGCCGGCTCGCTTGGCCTCGAAGGCGAGACCATGGACGCCCGCCAGCTGCCCGACGAGCCCGATCAGCTGGCCGACACCCTGGAGGAATACACCACGTTCGGCCGGGTGCGACCCGATCAGAAGCGCGCCATGGTGCACGCGCTGCAGTCCCGCGGGCACACGGTGGCGATGACCGGCGACGGTGTGAACGACGTGCTGGCCCTCAAGGACGCCGACATCGGTGTGGCGATGGGATCGGGTAGCTCGGCCTCACGCGCGGTGGCTCAGATCGTGTTGCTGGACAACAAGTTCGCGACGCTGCCGTACGTGGTCGGCGAGGGCCGCCGGGTGATCGGCAACATCGAACGGGTCTCGAACCTGTTTCTGACCAAAACCGTGTACTCGGTGCTGCTGGCGATACTCGTCGGCCTCGCCGGGTTGTCATCCAAGATCTTCGGTACCGATCCGTTGTTGTTTCCCTTCCAGCCGATTCACGTCACGATCGCGGCGTGGTTCACCATCGGCATCCCG
Organism: Mycobacterium sp. 29Ha; assembly: GCF_032883055.1. Lineage (NCBI taxonomy): Bacteria > Bacillati > Actinomycetota > Actinomycetes > Mycobacteriales > Mycobacteriaceae > Mycobacterium > Mycobacterium sp. 29Ha. Next base: position 144,953 of record NZ_JAMQTI010000014.1, on the reverse strand, counting down.
GCGTTCATCCTGTCGCTGGCGCCCAACAACGAACGGGCGCACACCGGATTCGTGCGACGGGTCATGACGGCGGCACTCCCGTCGGGCATGGTGGTCGGTATCGCGACGTTCACGTCGTACCTGGTGGCTTATCAGGGGCGTGAAGCGACTGCGGTGGAGCAGACGCAGGCGTCGACGGCCGCCCTGATCACGCTGTTGGTGTCGGGAGTGTGGGTGCTCGCGGTGGTGGCGCGGCCGTATGAGTGGTGGCGGGTCGCGTTGGTCGTGGTGTCCGGGCTGGCGTACGTGGTGATCTTCTCGATACCGCTGGCGCGAAAGGCGTTCATGCTCGACGCGTCGAACATCAAGATCACGACTGTGGCGCTGATCATCGGCCTCGTCGGAGCCGCGGCGATCGAGGTCATCTGGTGGGTTCAGGGAGCCGTTTTGGGGGAACGTCGCAGCTTGTGGCGCTCGGAGTAGGGTGGGCCGCATGGCATTCCTCGACAAGCTCAAGACAGTGCTGGCCAAGAACGCCGACAAGGTCGACACCGCGATCGACAAGGCCGGTGACCTCGTAGACAAGAAGACGCAGGGTAAGTACGCCCAACACGTCAACAAGGTGCAGGACGCCGCCAAGAAGGCGGTGGACACCAACGCCAACCAAACCGGCCAGGTGCCTCCGACGCAGCAATCAGGCCAGGTGCCGCCACCTCAGCCGCCGCCCGGGACCCCGCCGCAGCAGCAGCCCCCGACGGCCCCACCCACCTCCTAGCGCGTATGGCCAAACTCTCCGTCTCCGTCGACGTTCCCCTTCCGCCGGAGAAGGCGTGGGAGTGCGCGTCTGATCTGTCCCGTTACAAAGAATGGCTCAGTATTCACCGGGTTTGGCGCAGCAAGCTGCCCGAAACCTTGGAGAAGGGCACGGTCCTCGAGTCGATCGTGGAAGTCAAGGGCATGCCCAACCGGATCGAGTGGACCATCGTGCACTTCAAACCGCCGGAGGCGATGACGCTCAATGGCGACGGCCGCGGTGGCGTGAAGGTCAAACTCCTGGGCAAGGTGCGGCCCTCTGCACAGGATCCGGAGGGGTCGACGGTCACGTTCGACATCCACCTCGGCGGGCCGGCGTTGTTCGGTCCGATCGGTATGGTCGTCGCGAGTTCGCTGAAGAGTGACATTCGAGAGTCGTTGAACCGCTTCAAATCTGTGTTCGCTCCGGGCTGATTCAGTGACGAGTGGCCACCTGTCCGACGCAAATCGCCGCCGGGCGTAGGTTGATTGGCCACTCGGCACAATCAGCGGTGGAGCTGGCGGCGCACCAGCTTGGCGAACTCGACGGTCGAGCGGCGCACCGATTCGTACTCCAGCGACACCAGCAGGGTGTCGACCATCGCGAACGGCAGCGTCGTGGCCACCGCTCCGCGGCCGTACTCGATATGCCACGAGCCGGGATGGATGGTCATGCCACGGGCTTCACCCCTCGCCATGTGCGCGTGTTCACCCGGCACCAACGTGTTGGCAGTGAGGTCGTCCGATTCCACGTCGTACCAGTCGATTTGGCCGGCGATCAGGAACTTGTGCACGTCGACGTGCTTGTAGCGACCCGAAAAGCCTTGGGTGCCAGTCGGTGAGCCGAAGATGACGATGTACTCACGCGGGCTGAAGTAGAGGAACCGGACCTTGCCGAGGATCCCGCCGGCCTTGCTGCCCACCCAGCGTCCCGGCGTGGCATCGATGAGGTCTGGGTATTCGTCGGCGAGCGCCTCGATGGCCCGGGTGATCAACTCACCGCTCTCCAGCGGCAGGCCGACGACCTGCTTGGCCACCCTGCCCAGCACGTCGGGATCGATCTTGTAGGACATCAGGCGAACTCTATCTTCAGGCTGGTCGGTCCGCTGAGACCGAGCAGAGGTTTCCACGGCACCGATTCGGTGCGCCGTGGGGCGGGGATGCGCGTGGTGAGTATCTTCAGCGCCTCCGCGAGTTCCAACCGTGCCAGGTTGGCGCCCAGGCAGTAGTGGACGCCGCCACCGAAGGTCAGGATCGGTGGCGGTTCGTCGCGGGTGATGTCGAAGCGAGCCGGATCGTCATAGATCGCGCTATCGCGGTTGGCGGCATAGGTATTCACGATGATGAAGGTGTCCGCCGGAAAGGTGTAGTCGCCGATGGTGACGTCCTCGGCGACGCTGCGCACCGTGCTGCACATCGACGGTGAATGACGCATCGTCTCCTCGACGGCCCGCATCGCCAGCTCCGGCTGCTCTCTCAGCAGCGACCACTGCTCGGGGTGATCGCAGAACACCTGCATCGACGCGGCGAGCTGGCTGCGCGTGGTATCGGTGCCGGCTACCAGAATGCTGAACGCCAGCATGCGCAACTCCCCGGTGTCCAACCGGTCACCCGCATCCTCGATGCGGATGAGGTCGGACAGCAGATCGTCGGTCAAGTTCTGCCGCCTGTCGGCGACCATGTCGTCGATGTAGTCGTCGAACTCGCCCCACGCCTTGAGGACGACGGGTTCCTCCTCGAGGAGATTGCAGTCGAAGCTGACGATCTTGAAGATGTCGTCGGCCCATCGCGAAAACTGCCGCCAGTCCTCCCGCGGAGCGCCCAGCAGCGCGCAGATGACCGGAATGGGGTAGGGCCGTGCGATATCCGCGACGAACTCGCAACCGCCCGAGTCGGCAACCTGGTCGATGAGCTCGTTCACGACGGCGTGAATGGTGTCGTGCATTCGGGCCGTCGCCCTTGGCGTGAAGGCCCGCGACACCAGGCTCCGCAGTCGACGGTGTTCGTCGCCCTCCATGTTGAGGATGCTGCGGGTCACCCTGTCCCACAACGGTCCTGACGTGATGCCGTGGGCGGACAGGTGGATGCCCTTCGGGACGACGAACCGCGGATCGCGAAGCACGGTGCGGGCCAGCTCATACGAGATCACCTCGGGACCGATCGGCCCTAGCGCGATTGGCGCGAGCTGCTGTGCGGCCCGAAACTGCGGGTAGATCTCCTGCGGCGTGTCGGTGACGTCGTAGGACAGGATCGGGAGGCCGGCGTCGAAAACGCTCACGGAATGTTGGTGTCCAACAATGTCAACGGCAGGCCCAACACCGACAGGTCGATCTCCTCGAGGTGCGTGCCGTCGCCCTCCAGTTTCTGACGAAAGCGGATCGTCGACGCGTACCGCTCGGCGACGGCCTCGGCCTCCGAGGCGCCGGGGACCTGCAGCACGACGGTGTAGATGCCATCACCCTTGCTGTCGAGAAACGCCTGGACCGATGCCGCCACATCCGCCGTCGCGCCCGCAGTGGGGCTGATGAGCTCGATGCCCCGATCCCAGTCCAGGCTGACGGTGACCCCGAGTTCGGCGAGTTCGGCCGGTTGCAGACGGAAGCCGAGGTCGGTGAACATCTGCGCGACGGTCTCGTGGCGCTCTGGCGCGACGGCGAAGACGACGTGATGGAGCCGCGGTGCGGTCATTTGCGAACCAGGCCTCGCGGCCGGATCAGGCCCAGGTCGAAATGGTGCACCCACCCGGGCTGCGCATCGCAGACGTCGGGAATCGCGTTGATGGCACCCATCGCGGTCCAGTCGTAGCCCGGATGATGCATCGTGCCGTCGGGTTGGTCGACGCCCTGGAGGATGAGTTCGGTCGGCGGGTCGCCCTGGATCTCGATGCGGTAGCGCGTTTTCCCGAATTCCCAGGCCGGCTCGAGCTTGTCCGGAGTGGTTGTGGTGTAGAGGGCCTCGAAGACGATGAGCGGACTGCCGCCCACCCAGGCCGTCCACTCGTGGCGTTGGGCCGCGACGGTGCCCCGCGGTATCGCACCCAACGGATGGGGGATGTCCTCGGTGGCCACAGCCGCTGCCACATCCGCGGCGGTCACCTTGTCGATAGACACACCGAGGCCGTCGGCGATCATGTACATCGATTGCGCGAAGAACGGAAGGCCAAGCCCGAGAATCGTTGGCTCAGAGAGGAATTTGTCCCTGTCCTTGCCGAACCCCATCCAGTCGATGTGGTCGAGTGGCGCATCGGTGAGAACGTTGACCACCTCCTCGACGCGGATCTGGTCGATCCTGTTCATCACTCGGGCCAGCGTTACCGGCAGGATGTCGCCCGCGTATCCGGGGTGGATACCGCCGCCGTGAAACGACGTTCCGCCGTCGGCACACGCAGCACGAATCTTCTCGCCGTCCGCGGCGAAGTCGGGTGACGGGTAGAAGAAGCCGCTTGTGGTGACGACGTTCTTGCCGGAACGCAGGAGCCTGCACACGGTGTCGGTGTCCATGATGATCGGCGTGTAAAAGACACAGTCGGCATCCATGGTGATGACCGCCTCGATGTCATCGGTCGCGATGACACCTGTCGGCGGGATGCCTGCGATCTCACCCGCGTCCTTGCCGACCTTTTCCTTGTCGTGCACGAGGACGGCGACGAGGTCGAACGTGGGGTTGTCGGAGAAGTGCCGGACCCCGACCTGCCCGACGTCGCCGGTCATCCATTGAATGACTCGATAGGTCTTCTCAGACATTCACGACACCTCGCGGTAGGAGCAGCGGCAGATCGTTGTAGGTCGCGATGCCGGGGTCCGCCGCGACGACGGCGGGGATCGCGGTGATCGCCGGGACGGCGGTGATGGTGAGTCCGAGCAGGATGTATTCCTCGATGGTCTCGGCCACGAAGTCGGGCGGCGGCTCGAAGGCTAGGGTGGTCTTGATCGTCGGCCGCCCCTCGACCGTGATCTTGTAGCCGAATCCCATCTCCCACACAGGATCCAATGCTTGACCCTTGGTCCACACCGCCCGTGCTTCGACGACGTCCCGGTCACCGACGTAGCCCTTCCAGCTCACGTCGATTCCCGCCACGCAGCCCTTGGCGATGACCCAGTCGCCGGGAAGGCTGACGTCCTCCGTGGCCTGCGCGTATTTGGCCTCGCAACGGATGTCGTCGAGTTCGACCCCCAGGGCGTCGGCGACGAGCATGACCGCTTCACGGAATATCGAAGACCCTTCCTCGGTCACCGCATGCAGATCCGGGTAGTCAATCGGGTATCCGAATCCCATGATCTTCTCGGTCTCCGGAGAGTTGTAGATCGTGGTGTCGAAGGATTCCTCGATGTACACCCGATCGATCCGATCCGACAGTCCTGCCGAAACGATCGCGAAGAGCTGGATGAAGCCGGGGTTCAGTCCGCTGCCGAAGATCGTCGACTTGCCGGCCTCACATGCCTTCGCAACACGATCACGCCCGTCGCCGAGCCGGTGTCCGGTGATGAACTCCGTCGTAGTGACCACGTTGATCCCCGCCTCGAGAATGCGGACAAGGTGGTCGACGTCGGCGAACATCTGGTTGTAGACAACGCAATCCGGCTTCAGCGCGATCAAGGCGTGGACATCGTCGGTGGCCAGCACACCAAGGGGTTGGATGCCGCATAGTTCACCGACGTCTTTGCCGACCTTGTCCGGTGACCATGCGTAGCACCCGACCAACTCGAGTTGCGAGTTCTCGACGATGGCGTGCACCGACTTCACTCCGATGTTGCCGGTCGTCCACTGGACGATTCGGAACGTCATATCGACTTCTCGCCGGGCGTGAAATTCACTGGGATAGCACGGAAACCTCGGGTAACGGAGTTGCCGTGGAACACCGCATCCCGGTCGGACGCGAGGCGATAGTCAGGCATCCGTGACAGCACCTGCTCGACCCCGATCTGGAATTCCAGGCGAGCCAGATTGGAGCCGAGGCACCGATGGACGCCTGCGCCGAATCCCAGGTGGCGATTCGACTTGCGATCGAGGATGCACCGGTCTGGGTCGGGAAACTGTTCCGCATCGCGATTCGCGGAGGCGTAGTTGACGATGACGGATTCACCGGGGCAGAAGGTGTGGCCACTCAGTTCGACTTCCCGGGTGACGGTGCGCGGGATGCCGTGGATCGACCCTGAGAAGCGAAGGAACTCCTCGATGGCACGCGGCCGCAGCTCGGGGTCCTCGATGAGGCGGTCGCGCTCCTCGGGATGGGTAGCAAGATAGTGGAAGGCGAACGACATCGCGCTTGCCGTGGTTTCGAGACCTGCCTGCACCAAGAGCATTGCGTTGCCGACGATGTCGCCGAACTGCAGCTTTTCGCCGTCGATCTCGGCGTTGAGAAGGACGTCGATCATGTCGTCCTTCGGGGGTTGGGTGGTCCGTGCGGTGATCGCGTCGTGGAGGTGCTGGTACAGCCCGCCCCACGCGGCCCCGCGCGCTTCCTCGGTGTCGCCGTTCAACCCGGCGTCGGTCAGGTCGATACACAGCGGTACGTCGTCGGTGGGCAATCCGAACAGGTACTTGAAGAACACGATCCCAGGCTGGCGCCACGCAACCTGGGCGAGGTCTCCGCGACCCTCGTCGATGAAATCGTCTATCAGATGGTCGGTTTCGTCGCGGATCTGGGGTGTGAGCGCCTTCATCCGCGCCGGTGAGAAGTACGGGTTGAGCACCTTGCGGAACTGCTGCTGCCGAGGCGGATCGAGCGTGATCACGAGATCGCCGGCGAGCCGCTCGGAAGCCTCGGGCGTCGGATTGGACGAGAAATGCTCCCAGTCCTGCAGAATCTTGTAGCAGTCCTCGTAGCGGACCGCCACCCACGCGCCGCCGGGCGTCGCGCTCAGAAACGGCGTATCGGTATGCGCAAAGGGTGAGTTGCGACGCATCACTTCGTAGACGTCGTAGAGGAAGTCGTTGTCCTGGAAATCCTCGTGTCGAAGGTCCCAGTTGTCCGCGTGCTCCTCGAGCGATTTGGTCACGGTGCGCCTTGCTGTTCAGCGGCCTGCCGCGCCTCACGCTCTTCATGTATCCGCACCAGTTCGCGGAACCCGATCCGGTTGTACTTCGGGACCGGTTGGATCCCCCACTCGTCCTGTGCGGTGTCCTTGCCTTCGGCTCCCTCCGGCGGACCAAGCGGCGGGTACGGAACCTTGCATTCCAGCGCGTCATCGGAATACCGCACCTTCAGCAGCTCGCTACAAATCTCGGTGAGACTCAGCGTCGGATAGCCGTAGTAGACGGCCATGAACGGTAGCGTGAAGGCGCCCTCGATGACGAGCGCGACGAGGCATACCAGGACCGCTCGCTTGATCCACTTGTGCATCCGCGCGTAGTACGGCGTGGTGCCAGGTGGCAGGTCTTCGGTCTTCTGTTCCGTTTCGGCTTCCGGTGTTTGAGAAGTTGAAGTCACAGCTGTGCTCCCTCGAATCAGGTTCAGTCGGAGAAGATTTCGCGATTGACCGTGTGCAGATACGGGATCGCGAGGAATGGGGTGATGTAGAAGATGTCGTAGAGCCACCAGCCGATGACCGGGAAGACCACACCGGCAAACCGCACGTCGGCGTACATGGTCATGTTGAACACGTAGAGACACCAGATGAGCACGCCCATCCAGCAGGTGACGATCATCCACTGGTGGCCCCAGCGCTTCATCTGCAGGAACCCGATCGCCGCCGCGCACCGCATCGCGAAGACAGTGACGATCATCCCGAACACCATGGACTTCTCGCCCGGTCCGGCCGCGCCACCGACCCAGAATTCGTTGTAGTGCCAGAAGTATCCGGCGTCGAACATCGCACCCCAGCCGACCATCAGCACGCGGTTGATCAGCGTGTGGTTGGCGACGAGATCCAATGCCCACCCGAGGCTGTTGAGCATGCCGTCGATCAGCACCAGGTATCCGATCAGGGTGACGATCATCGGCCGCATCGACAGACCGGCGCGCGCTGCCTGGCGCTGCAGCCAGACCCCACGCAGGAAGATCGGCAGGCCGAAGATCCCCGGTGCCCACATGCCCATCAGGCCGGCGCCGACGATCATCCATTTGTCGGCCCGGCGTTGCGCCAGCCGCGACGCCTCGTCGTGCTCCTCGAGGCTTACCGTGCCGCCCGACCGGACGTCGAGGCTCACAACTCCCACCACCCCCGGGCGAAGGACATGTACAGCTGGATCCCGAACATCGTCAGCAGGTAGCCGTAGATGACGATCTGCAAGATGATGAGTGCCCTCTTGCGCTTGCGTTCCTTCTGATCCACGTCAGTTGACTCCTTCCATGAGGCTGGCCGCCGCGACTTCGCGTAGACCTTCGGTGATGGCCCCGTCGCTCGAGAGCGGCGCGAGAATGCAGGCCTCGGCCGCCTCCAATTCAGTTGCGCCCGCCGCGATCAGGTGCGCTGCGGTGACGAGCACTCGGGTGGACGGGGGTTCGAAGTGGAATGCTTCGTCCGCGGTCCTGATCGCCGTTGCACATTGCACAAGACGCTGGGCCGACCCCAATGCGATACCGGCCTCGGTGACGATCACCTCGGCCTCGCGATCCGGCGGGAGATAGCGCATCGGGAGGGTGACGAAGCGCTGCCGGAACGACGGCTTGAGTTCCTTCAACGAACTGCGGTACGCGGGGTTGTAGGAGCACACGAGCATGAACGCTTCGGGCGCCTGGACTACCTCGCCCGCCCGGTCCAGGTAAAGAGCCCGACGATGGTCGGTCAGCGAGTGCAGGATCGCGAGCGAATCGTGGCGGGCCTCTACGACCTCGTCGAGATAGCAGATGGCTCCGGCCTTTACGGCTCTGGTGAGCGGACCGTCCGTCCAGACGACGTCACCGCCGGTGACCATGAACCGTCCGACCAGATCCGAGCTCGTCAGGTCGTCGTGGCAGCTGATCGTGACGACGGGCCGCCGTAGGAGCAGCCCCATGTGCTCGACCAGACGTGTCTTACCGCACCCGGTGGGCCCGGTGAGCATCACCGGTAATCGCTGGCGGTACGCCTGTTCGAACAGCTGAACTTCGTTGCCGTTGGAGTAATACTGCTGAGACATGTGCGATCCGCTGTCGCTACTCGCTTCTGTCACGCTGCCACCAACTCTCGATGCACATGGGCCAACACCCTGGGAAGCTCCTCGATCCGCCGGATGCGTTGGGAGCGGCGAGGTCCGAACACCTCGGGCAGCGGATCGACGCGCGTCGGGCCGACGCCGACGTAGTACATGCTCACGCCCGCCTCGCTGGCCTCCTTCACCGCATGCGCGGCATCCGCCCAGGCGTAGCGGCCCTCGTATCCCTCGTCGGAGATCAGGCCGTCGCCGATGACGATCAGCAGTCGCCGTTCCGACGGTTGGGCGAGCAGCCGGCTGGTCAGATGCCGCAGTGGCGCGCCGAGCCGGGTGTATCCGCCCGTGGCCAGGCCGAGGCCACCCGGCGGCACGAACCGGCGGTCCTCGAAATCCTTGAGGCAGGTGACCTCGACGCGGTGGCGGGTGTTGCCGGTGAACACGAATATCCCGTGGCGTTCGCGGGCGAGGGTCATCGCCTGTGAAAGCGCGTCGGCGCAGGCCAATTCGAGCTTGAAGATCTTGCCGCCGTGCACCCCCAGCGACGAGCTACCGTCGAGCAGCAGTGCGGTGGTGACGTCGCGGCTGCTGGGCAACAGGTCCCGGAAGATGCGTGGCTCGACGGCTTCGCCGGTCGTCAGATCGATGTAATGGCTGACGTACTGCTCGACGTCGAGGTCGGATCCGTCCTCCAGCCTGTTCTTCATGGCGCGATGGGTGTGCTCTGAGAACCACTTTCGCAGATCCGCCGAGGCCATCACCTGATGGCGGTGCTGACTCGTGTGGGTGCGTTCGAGCACCGCAACGTGGTCGGCCAGGAAGCTTTCGGTCCACGCATTCCACTCCGGATACGGGATGCCGGGGCGGTGCTCGGGCGTGATGTCCAGATCGTTGTCCTGCGGACGACTCGGCGGAGGCAGGTTCGGATTGCGCACGCCGCCATCGCCGCCGACGGGAACGGAGTACGGCCGGGGCAGCCGCTTCTGTGTTGTGGTCCAGGGCATCCGGCCGAAGGTGCGACGCAGCTTGTCGGCAATGCCCTGCGGGTCGGTGTACGCCCGGGGCAAGGTGCCCAGCAACGGGTCAACAATGAGCGGCTGCTGCGTACGCGCCAGTGCGACGGCGCGATGGAGCATCTCCTTGGCGTCCATATCGCTGGGCGCGACCGCAAGATCAGGTAGCAGACGGCGCACTTCCGCCAGCAGCCCAGGCCAGTTGTCCGCGATCCAGCCCACGGCGACACCCGCCTCGACGAGGGACAGCGCGCTCAGCTCCCGCGCCGAGAGCTCGTTCAATCGATAGTCGACCACGCGGTCCTTCGACGGTGAACATTGAAGCGCTACACCGCATGTCAGGCTGCGCCTGGTCCAGTCGTGAACCGGTGGGGGATACGGGACATGGACGAAATCGAGGGTGGAGCTCAGACCGAAGTCCCGCCGGTGTCCGCTCACGAGGCGCACACCCTCGCGGCGTTGCCCGCTGAGGGCCACGGCCGTGACGGCGCAGCTGCGTTCCACGGCGAGCGCGTGCGTTTCGGACAGCTCAGACATATCGATTACTCAGAACGTGCCGATGTTCGAGAACATCCAGTACCAGAACCAGATGATCAAACCGGTGCCGCCCCAAGCGGCGACGTATCGCAGGATCTCCCATACCCAATCCACGTCAGGCCTCCTTGCTATAAGTCATCGGATCTCCAGACCTCGGACCGCCGTGTCGACCAATTTGGCGAGCATCGTGTCCCGGATATCGGACTTGACCGTGGTCGTGAACACGCCGTACACGCCGAGCAGGAAGAACGCGGCGCTGTAGAACGCGTCGACGGCGGGATGCACCGCACCGTCGCCGCGCGCCCGTTCGATCTCATCGACCAACAACACGATCATCGGGTGGTCGGTCCATTCGTCCTTGGTCGGCCGGGTCGGCGAGAAGTGCAAGGCGAGTAGCTCTTTGAACAGCAGCGGGCCAAGACGTTCTTCGAGGCCGGTCACCAGCTGGACCGCCTCATCGAGCACCGTCACCAGATCATGTGGGTGACCCACGAAGCGGGCGAAATCGGCAGCCATCCGTGCCTCTTCGCGGCTTTCCAACTCGAGGAGGACGTGCTCCTTGCTCGGGAAGTGGAAGAAGAAGGTGCCGTGGGCGACGCCGGCGGCCGTCGCAATCGCGTTCACGTCGGCGCCGGACATGCCCGCGAGCTTGAACTCGGCGATCGCTGCGCCGAGGATGCGTTCCCGCGTCTGCAACCGGCGCGTTTCCCGCGCCGACTGCTTGACTTGAGGCGTCATGGTCCGCCCTTTGTAACTTAGTTACTGACCAAAGTCAATGAGTTGAGTCATTGACACTCAGTCGGAGAAGATCTCACGATTCACCGAATGCAGGTAGGGGATCGCGAGGAATGGGGTGATGTAGAAGATGTCGTAGAGCCACCAGCCGACGACGGGTAGGACGACGCCCGCGAACCGCACGTCGGCGTACATGGTCATGTTGAACACGTAGAGACACCAGATGAGCACGCCCATCCAGCAGGTGACGATCATCCACTGGTGTCCCCACCGCTTCATCTGCAGGAATCCGATCGCCGCCGCGATGCGCATGGTGAAGACGGTGAGGATCATCCCGACTTCCATGGCCTTCTCGCCGGGCCCGGCGGCACCTCCCAGCCATAGTTCGTTGTAGTGCCAGAAGTAGCCCGCGTCGAACATTGCGCCCCAGCCGTTCAACAGGATTCGGGCCAGGATGGTGTGGTTGGCGACCAGGTCCAAGGCCCATCCGACGGTGTTGATCGCCGCGTCGATGATCACCAGATAGCCGAGCAGCGTCACCAGCATGGGGCGCACTGTCAGACCTTCGCGTTGTGCCTTGCGAAGGAGCCATACCCCTCGCAGAAACAGCGGCAGACCGAAGACGCCGAGCGCCGCGGTACCGATCAGCAGGCTGCCGGATATGAGCCACTTGTCGGCCTGCCGCTGTGCTGCCTGCGACGCGGCCATGTGTTCGTCAAGGCCACTGCCGGAGGGCTTCGCGCTCGTCGAGGCAGCACGTTTACGGCCCAGATTCAGCGTGGGCAGATTCATGCAGACTGACTATAGTCAACCAGCGACGGTAGTCAATCGGCTACTCTGCTTCGATGCTGCGCAGTGTCCGCGTCACGTAGTCGTCGATCATCGCGGCCTGGCCGGGCCAAGCGTGGGTCGTCGTCAACAGCGCATACAGCCCGAGCAGGAAGAACACCGCGCTGTTCATCGGGTTCACATCCGGTGCTACTTCGCCCCGCTTCTGGGCGTGTTCGATCGCCTGTGCGACCTCAACGATAACGGGGTGCTGACGGCTCTCGTCGATGGGTCTCGTCTGTGAAAAGTGGAGTGCGAGAAAGTCTTTGAACAGCACCGCGCCGAGACGGCGTTCCAGTCCCATCACCAGCCGCACCGCTTCCCCCAGCATCGATGCGAGGTCATGTTCGGAGCCCGCGGCCCGTGCGAGTTGTTTGGCGATGCGTTCTTCTTCACGCTGCTCGAGTTCGAGCAGTACGTGTTCCTTCGTCGGAAAATGGAAGAAGAACGTGCCGTGAGCGACGCCTGCTGCCGCGACGATCGCGCCGACGTCCGCTTCGGCCATCCCCGCGCGTTTGAACTCGGCGATGGCCGCTCCCATCAAACGCTCGCGGGTCTGCAGACGCTTCGTCTCACGCGCTGAGGGCCTGTCTACCACTGCCATACGCCGACTCTACCGTCTGACTGCGCGTGCTTGAACGACGCTTATTGACTTCAGTCAATGGAAGTCGTTAGATGAGCAGCACTCAAAGGAGAGGACGCGGATGGCGCTGGAGCAGTTCAACCTCGCCGGGCAGGTGGCCATCGTCACCGGCGCCGGCAAGGGGGTCGGTCAGGGGATCGCGAGGGTGCTTGCCGAAGCCGGCGCGACCGTCGTCGGAACAGCACGTACGGAGTCGGACATCGTCGCGACGATCGACGGCATCGAGAAGGAGGGCGGCAAGGGGCTGGCGCTGGTCGCCGACGCCATGAGCCGACCCGACGGTGAACGCGTCGTGTCGACGGCCATGGAGCAGTTCGGCCGTATCGACATCCTGATCAACAATGTCGGCGGCTCGAGATTCGGGTCGTTTCTCGACATCACCGACGAGGACTTCAGGCGCACCTTCGACTGGTGCGTGACTTCGGCGTTCATCATGAGCCAGCTCACTGCTCCGCACATGATCGGGGCCGGACACGGATCCATCGTCAACATCTCCTCGGGTTCAGCACGTTTCGGCATCCGTGCGCTCACTGCGTACTGCGTCGCCAAGGGTGGGCTCGAAGCGCTCACCCGGGCGATGGCCCAGGAGTTGGCGCCGAAGATCCGGGTCAACGCGATCGCACTGGGCTCTTTCGCTACGGAAGGGCTACAGAGCGGCTTGGACATGATGCCGGGGGCGCTGGACACGATGCTCGGGCTCACGCCGCTGCACCGCCTCGGCGACGTCGAGGACCTCGGGCGTCTCTGTGTGTATCTGTCGACCAAAGACTGTTACGCGACCAACGCTATCTTCCATGTGGACGGCGGCATCGACTCGAACAACCTACCGCTGCCCATTCCCGACTACTGATCGAGGAACTCACATGCGACGAGTTGTGCAGTTCTCCACCGGCAACGTCGGCCAGCATTCACTCAAGGCGATCATCGGTCGGCCGGATCTGGAGCTGGTGGGTGTGCACGCGGCCAGTCCGAACAAGGTCGGGCGTGACGCCGCCGAACTGTGCGGATTGACCGAGCCGACGGGCGTCATCGCGACAGACGACATCGATGCGCTGATCGCGCTCAAACCCGACTGCGTCGTCTACACAGCACAGGCCGAGACCCGGCCGATGGAAGCCGTCGAGCAATTGGCGAAGCTCCTTGCCGCCGGCATCAACGTCGTCGGCTCGTCGATGGTGTGGCTGGTGACGCCGCGTCAGGCCGACGACTGGCTGACCGGACCGCTGGAGAAAGCGTGCGAGGAGGGCAACTCGTCGCTGTACGTGAACGGCATCGACCCCGGCTACTCCGGCGACACCGAGGTGCACAGCGCGCTGAGCTTGGTCACCCGCGCGACGTCCGTTCTTGTCCAGGAGATCTTCGACTACGCAAACTATGACGATTACGAGTTCACCGGTAAGTCAATGGGTTTCGGCCTGAAGGCGGATGACGAGCAGCCGATGTTCTTTCTGCCTGGTGTGCTGACGACCATGTGGGGCGGCCCGGTCCGCAATCTCGCCGACCAGCTCGACATCGAACTCGACGATGTGCGGCAGCGGATCGAACCCTGGTACACCGACCAGAGGATCGGGTGCAAGCTGTGCACCGTCGAGCCCGGTGGCATGGCCGCGGTCAAGTTCGCGGTCGAGGGGGTGCGTGACGGGGTTCCCGTGATCACGATGGAGCACATCACCCGACTGACGGAGGTGGCCGCGCCGGAGTGGGAGTTCCCGCCCGTCGGCAAGCCCGGTGTGCACCGCGTGGTGGTCGAGGGTGAGCCGCGGGTGGAGCTGAACACGCACGTCTCGGATCCGCTGCTCGATGTCACCGAGGCCGGATGTGTCTCCACCGCGGCCCGGGTGGTCAACGTGATCGATTGGGTGTGCGACGCCCCCAAAGGACTGATCGCGGTCGAGGACATTCCGCAGGCAGCGGTTATCCGCGGGCTGTTCTGGTGACGTCATCCGCGATTGCACTCCGGATTGCTGAGCAGTCGCCTAGCATCGGGTGATGTCGCAGACCACCACCCAGCCGGGAATCTGCCGGATCTGCTCGGCGCACTGCGGGGTGCTGGCAACCGTCACCGACGGTCGGCTCACGAAGGTGACGGGGGATCCCGACAATCCCATGTTCAAGGGGTACACCTGCGCCAAGGGTCGGGCACTGCCGGAAATCCACAACAACCCAATGCGGCTCCTGCACAGCCAGAAACGACAGGCGGACGGTACCTACGCGCCGATCGAGTCCGAGCGCGCGATGGACGAGATCGCGGCGAAACTGCAGGACTTGATCTCCACCCACGGCCCGCGCTCGATCGCGATGTACCTGGGAACCAACGGTTTGCCGTATCCGGCGTCGGCGTTGATGGGCAACGCGTTTCTCAGAGCGATCGAGTCGCCGATGTTCTTCACCGCCAACACCATCGACCAACCCGGCAAGCAGATCGCGCTTGCTGCACACGGTCACTGGCTCGGCGGGGATGTCGACTTCCACCAGGCCGACAGCTGGCTGCTGGTGGGAACGAACCCGCTGGTCTCCAAGGCCATCGGCATCCCCGGGCAGAACCCGGCGCAGAACCTGCGGGCAGCGATCAGCCGTGGGATGAAACTCATCGTGATCGATCCGCGCCGGTCCCAGACGGCGGCACGCGCAGCGATTCACCTGCAGCCCCGCCCTGGTGAAGATGTGACGATTCTCGCTGGGATGATCAACTTCGTCATCCGGGAAGGTCTGTGCGACACCGCGTTCATCGAGGAGAACGTGGCAGGCTTTGATGACCTGGCGGCAGCCGTGGCCGGTTTCACCCCGGCCTACGTCGCCGAGCGCGCCGACGTTCCGGAGGGCCAGTTCATCGCCGCTGCAAGGCTTTTCGCGACGTACGGCGAGCGGCGCGGAATGGTGAATGCGGGAACCGGCGCCAACTTCGCGATGCACGGCAGCTTGCTCGAATATCTGTGTCTCGCGCTGACGACGATCTGCGGCCGCTGGCAGCGTGCCGGCGAAAAAGTGCTGCGGCCCAACACATTGATGCCTGCGTTCACAGCCAAGGCGCAGCCGCATCCGCCCTACGAGGGATGGGGATACGGCGAGAAGTTGAGGATGCGCGATCTTACCGACACCGTGGCCGGTATGCCGACTGCGGCGCTCGCCGATGAGATCCTGCTCGAGGGCGATGGTCAGGTGAAGGCGTTGATCTGTATCGGTGGCAATCCGATGGCCGCGTGGCCCGATCAGCGCAAGACGCTGCGCGCTCTGGAGAGCCTCGACCTGCTGGTCACCCTGGATACGGAGATGTCGCTGACGTCGCGGCTCGCTGACTATGTCATCGCCCCGATGATGCAGATGGAGACACCCGCGATGACGATGGGCAGCGAGCTCATCAAGTACTACACCAGCGGCACAGGCATCCCCGCTGCATACGCGCAATATGTGCCCCGACTCCTCGATCCGCCGGCCGGTTCCGATCTCACCGAGGAGTGGCAGTTCTTTCTCGGACTGACCAAACGCATGAACCTGGATCTCTGGTTTGTGAACTTTTTCGGCGGCGGTGGGGGCAGATTCATGGAATCACCACCGGTGGTGCTCAACATGAATCGCGACACCGACCTCACTACCGAAGAACTGTTCGCGCAAATGTGTTCGACTTCGCGTGTCCCTTTCGACGAGGTGCGCAGCCATCCGCACGGCAAGATCTTCGACGTCGATGCCGTGGTCGAGCCACGGGATCCCGATTGCACAGCCCGGCTCGACGTCGGCAACAGATACCTCCTTGGTGAGCTGGCAGACGTGCTGACTGAGGACTTCGCCACTGCTCGAAGCGATTCCGCCTTCCCGTTCCGGCTGATCCCGCGACGCAGTCAGAACTTCATGAATTCCTCTGGCACCAATCTCGCCGCGCTGCACAGGGGCAAACCGTACAACCCCGCGTACATGCACCCCGATGCGATCGACGCACTTGGCCTGCGGTCCGGGGATTCGGTGCGAATCGAATCCCCCCACGACGGCGTTCCGGCGGTGCTGGAAGCCGACGACAGCCTGCGGCCCGACGTGATAGCGATGCACCACGCTTTCGGTGGATTGCCCGAGGAAGACGCCGAGTTTCGGGACAGGGGCTCGAACGTCGGCCGCCTCGTCCCCACCGACGTCGACTACGACCGCATCACCGGCCTACCGCGTCAGGGCAACATTCCCGTCGTTGTCACCGCGCTTGGTTGACCGCCTGGGCGATCGGCGTTTCCCCGCCGATCAGCTCGAACGTGCGCCCGGCGGTCTCGGGAGTGTCGAGCATCCCGAGCAGAACCTTGGCGACATCCTCGCGCGGGATGTCACCATGCCCGGTCTGGTCGGATATCTCGACCCGACCCGTGCCCGCGTCGTTCGTGAGATGGCCGGGGCGTATGACGGTGACCTCGAGTGCATCACGCGCGCGGATCACGTCGTCCGCATGGCCTTTCGCGCGCAGATACGCGACGAACACCGGATCGCCGATGTCATCGGGTGCCTCGACATCGGCACCGATCGCCGAAACCATCACGTAGCGCCGCACTCCCGCGATCTCGGCCGCGTCGGCGAGCAGAATGGCCGCATCACAGTCGACGGTCTGCTTGCGTGCCGCGCCACTGCCAGGGCCTGCCCCCGCCGCGAACACGACGGCGTCGGCGCCCTGCAGGTGCGTTGCGACGTCGGCGGCGGTGACCGCTTCGAGGTCGACGACGACCGCCTGGGCACCTGTCGCTTCCACGTCGGCGACGTGGTCGGGGTTTCTGATCAGGCCGACCGCCGTGTCTCCGCGCTCGGAGAGCAGGCGTTCGAGGATGAGGGCGATCTTGCCGTGCCCACCGGCGATGACGACGCGCATGCTGCCATGCTACGGCTCCTCTTCTCCGCCGAACGTGGGTTACCCGCACGCATACTCGGCTCTTGGCGTAACAAAACCCCACACTCGCGTGTTCTGGATCTCGCTAAGCCAAGCGCTCGCGCAAGGCCCGCTTGAGCACCTTGCCGTAGCTGTTCTTCGGCAGCTCGTCGATGTACTCGTACCGCTTGGGCCTTTTGAACCGCGCGATGCGCTCGAGCAGATGAGCGTCCAGGTCCGCGGGCGACGCCGAGCCGACGATGAACGCAACGACGACCTCGCCCCACTCCTCGTCAGGCGCCCCCACGACACCCGCCTCGTCGACGCCCGGATGCTCGAGCAGGATCTCCTCGACCTCGCGCGGATAGATGTTGCTTCCTCCGCTGATCACCACATCCTTGGAGCGGTCCCGCAACGTGAGGAAGCCGCGCTCGTCGAACGACCCCAAGTCGCCGGTGCGCAACCACCCTTCCTGCAGGGTCTTCGCGGTGGCCTCGGGATTGTTCCAGTAGCCGGCCATGACAACGTCTCCGCGACAGACGATCTCACCGATCTCACCCGCCGACGCCGGTGTGCCGTCGTCGCGCAGCACCGCGACGTCCACACCTGACCGGGCGTACCCGACGGAACCCAGAACCGCGTCATCGGCGTCGATGTGGTCGGCCCTGCGCAGCCCGGTGATGGTCATCGGTGCCTCGCCTTGACCGTAGAGCTGGACGAATATCGGGCCGAACGCCGCCATCGCCTTCTTCAGGCTGTCGACGTACATCGGGCCGCCGCCGTACACGATCGTGCGCAGGTTCTGTGGGCGTGCGCGTCCGGTCTGGACGAGGCGCTGAACCATCGTGGGCGCGAGGAACGCGCTGCAGCCGGGATGACGCTCACAAAGGTCGAGAAACTCGCCCGGCTCAAACGCCGCGGAGGCCGGAATCACCTGCCGCGCAGCACGTAACACGTAGGGCGGGATGTACAGGCCGGAGCCGTGCGACATCGGTGCGCCGTGCACCAGGCTGCAGGTGTGGTCCGGCGAGTCGAAATCCGCCAGGTGCGACACCGTCATCGCCATCAGGTTGCGGTGCGAGAGCATGGCCCCCTTCGAGCGGCCGGTGGTCCCGCTGGTGTAGAAGAGCCAGGCCAGGGTCGCCGGGTCGGTGCTGCGCGGCCGTTCCACCGGGGTGCTCGTTGTGCGCGCCGAATAGGCCTCTGAGTCAACGGTTTCGACGGGCACGTCGGTGGCCGACGACAGCTCCGCGCCGATCTTGGGCGACGCGAACACCTGCGAGACCCCTGCGTCGTCGATGATCTGGACCATTTCGCGCGGATGAAGCTTGTAGTTGATCGGCACGACCGCACACTCGGCCGCCCATGTCGCGAACATCAGCTCGACGATCTCAGGGCGGTTCTCGCTGGCGATGGCGATACGGGTGCCGGGCGCCCCAAGGGTGGACGCGATTCGCATCGCCCGTTCACGCAACTCGGACCACGTGTGCAACTGGCTCTCACCACGGAACACCGCGCCACGATCGCCGAACCGCTCTGCGGCCTGGTCCAGAAGGCCGAACAGGTTCACTGCCGCTCGACCCAATCGGCGTTCAGCGCGAAGTCCGAGAGGTACTTGGTCGACGTCCAGCCGCCGTCGACGGCGATCTCCTGCCCGTTGATGAAGGCTGCTCCGTCGCTACACAGGAACGCGACGGTGCTCGCGATGTCCTCGACCTCGCCCAGGCGTGGGTACGGCGTCATCTCGGTGTTGATCTTGCGGAATCGCGGGTCTTCTAAACGGCTCGCCACCATCGGAGTGAGGGTGACACCCGGGGCAACGGCATTGCAGCGAATGCCCTGTGGCCCGTACTGGCAGGCGATGTGCCTCGTCAGGGATGTCAGGCCACCCTTGGCCGCCGAGTAGGCGCCGCCCCGCAGACCGCCCACGATGGCGAATGTCGACGTGATGTTGATGATCGCCGAACCGGGCTGCATGTGCACGACCGCTTCACGGGCCAACCGGAACGGCGCGCGCAGCATCAAACCCAGGAAATAGTCCAGTGATTCGTCGTCTGTCTCGTGTAATGGCTTGGGGCTGCCCACTCCGGCGTTGTTGATCAGGAAGTCGATGCGGCCCCACCGTTCGATGGCGGTGTCCACGATCCGGCGCGGCGCATCGTCCGCGGTGAGATCAACGGCGAGGGTCTCGATGTGCCCCGGGTCGTGGCTCTTGAGTTCCGCGAGCCTGGCGTCGTCGCGGCCGGTGCCCAGCACGGCCATTCCCTGGGAGGCGAGTTTGGTCGCGCATCCGAACCCGATGCCGCTACTCGCGCCCGTCACGATCGCAACCTGCATATCACTCCACCTTCTCAAGTGTCGCCCGGATCTGATGCTTGAGCACCTTGCCCGCGTCGTTCTTCGGCAGCGCATCCCAAATAACGATCTGCTCAGGGATTTTGAACTTGGCCAGACCTGCACCGATCAACAGTTCCCGCAGGTCGTCGATGTCGGGTACGCGTTCTCCGGTGGCGACGACCACCGCGCACGCGCGTTCTCCCGTCCGGTCGTCGGGCACGCCGACGATCGCGATCTCGGCGATCGCCGGGTGCGCGATGAGCAGGTCCTCTACTTCCTTGGGCGAAATGTTCTCGCCGTTGCGGATGATGATGTCCTTGGCCCGGCCAGTGACCACCAGGTAGTCCTCATCGACCCAGCGGGCCAGATCGCCGGTGCGGAAATAGCCCTCGCTGTCGAAGGATTCCGTCTCGTCGTCGGAGTGCAGATAACCGACGAGCATCTGCGGGCCGCGCGCACAGATCTCACCGCCGATCAGTTTGACATCTGCGATACCAGCGCGACCGTCGGTATCGGCCGCATGGTCGACGTCATCGAGAGATCCCACGGTTGTCACCGGCACCTCGGTCGATCCGTACACCCGGGACACCGCGGCCTTCTCGAAATAGTCTGTCGCCCCGCGGATCAGCGACGGCGGAACCGAAGCGCCGCCGCAGATGAACACCTTCAGGTCTGGCAGCCGGCTGTCCGCCCGCTCAGCGGCCGCCAACAGACCGTCGAGAAACGGTGTGGCACCCGCCATGTGAGTGCAGTGTTCCGCCAGCATCAGCGCCACCGCGGCATCCGGATCCCAGCGTTCCATCAGCACCGCCGTGGTGCCGAGCAGCAGCGGGCACTCGAACGCGTAGATCGACCCGCCGATGTGTGCGATCGGCGATGGGACGAGGAACCGGTCGTCGTCGGCGACCCACCAGTGCTCGCCGATCTGGCGGATCAGCGCGTGGATCGAATTATGCGTGTGCAGAACGCCCTTGGGCCGTCCGGTCGTGCCGGAGGTGTAGAGGATCATGCGCACGGTGTCGGGATTCAGAACCGGCAACACCGCGGTCGTCTCGGTCGCGAACATCGAGGCGTACGGCGTATGGCTGTCACCGCGGACGACCACGACGGCCGGTGGTGCGGCCATCGATGCGGTCACCCGTTCCAGCATTGCGGCGTAGTCATGGCCACCGAAGTTCGACGGTATGAAGATTACGCGGCTGTCGGCGTCGCACAGGATGAACGCGAGTTCGCGATCGCGAAGCGAGGGCAGAATGGGATTCACCACCATGCCGGCGAGGGTTGCGCCCAGATATATGACGGCGGCCTCATGCCAGTTCGGCAGCATGAACGACACCACGCTGCCCGCGGGCATCAACGCCATCAGGGTTTGAGCCAGTGCGGTGGCCTTGTCGTGTAAATCTCTGCAGTCGAGCCGGATTGCACCGTCCACCAACACCGTGCGCTCGGGTGTGGCCCTGGCCGCGTCGCGCAGCGAGTCGGCGAGCGTCTCGCTCACCCACAGCCCACGTCGGTACGCGTCGGCCGCGCGCTGCTCGTCGACCCTCACTGGCCGGCCTGCTCCTTGACCCGGCGCATCGTCATGGAATGCCGGTAGCGTGACGAGGGATGGGTGTTGACGGTGACCTGCGCGACCTCACCGTCGGACGTCTTGTAGGTGCGCTGCATCTCCAGCGCCGCGCTGCCCACCTCGACCTGGAGCACCGCGGCCAGCTCGGACGTGACGGGCACCGCGGCGATCTCCTGTCGCACCTCGACGATGCTGACCCCGAACAGGTCCTCGATCAGCGGGAAGATGGGCCCCGAATGCCGTTGCAGCAGGCGGCCGACCGCCGCGAACGCCCGGTTGATGTAGTACTCCGTCGCGCATACCGGAGCTGAGGTGCCGTCCGCTCGGTGGCCGCGGACGGCCAGCCATTCCGTTCCCACGCTGAGGCCGGTCCGCTCGCCCAGGTGCTCGTCGATGACCACCATCGCATTGCTTTCGATCGTGAGCTGTGCACCAGAGGCGAACGCGAGCAGGTCGTTGATCGACATCACGTCTTGGGCATAGCTGTTCGTCTCCGGCCGCGGCACCACCAGTGTGCCGGCGCGAGGGCGGGATGCGACGAGATTGTCGTCGCGCAGCCGTCGCAGCGCCTCGCGCACGGTGTAGCGGCTGACCTCGAAACGTTCGCACAGCTGTTGTTCGGTAGGCAGTTGAGAACCGACGGGATACACCCCGTCCACGATCTCCTTCCGGAGAGTGCGCGCCACCTGGAGGTACCGGTGATCGGCCGGCGTGACTGTCATGTGCGCCGCAACGCCAGAACGCTGCCGTCGCCGTCCGCCGAGAAATACAGGGAGCCGTCAGGTCCCGAGGTGATGCCGGCGAACGGTCCTTGTGGCCCGGAGAACGGCGGCATTCCCTTGAGCGGCTTAGGATCAACCCCCGGCGGCGGCCCGACGGGCAGGCCGGAGGCGATGGTATTCCGTTCACCGCTCGCGAGATCGACCGCGACGACCTCCTTGGCTCCCGCGTCGACGATGTACAACTGACCGTCTCTGACGTGGATTCCCTGCGGTCGTTGCAATCCGTCGACCACGGTCTCGGTCGAACCCGCAACCCGTACGACTCGGCCGGCGCCCGACTCGGCGACCATCGGCACACCGTCGGGCCCGAAGGTCACACCGACGGGGTCCTGCAGGCCGGCGGCGAGCAACTCGACGTGGCCCGACCGCAATGCGTGCACGCTGCCGGTACCGAGTTCGGCGAACACGATGCTGTCGCCCGGTCCGATGGCGACACCGTACAGTTGATCGAATCCGTCTGCGAGGTAGTCGGTTTCGCCGTCGCCGGGCCGGTAGCGTGCGATCTGCCCACCCGATGTCGCCACCACGAAGACGCCGGGACCCGCTGGAGCCAACCCGCGCAGAAAGCCCGGATACCCCGGAGTGAACAACATCCCGACGGTTTCCAGCACGCCGTCGGTGCCGACGGCGTAGAAGTACGTGCCGTCGGCGACGTAGAGCTGGCCGTCGTCGCCGACGACCAGGTCCAGCGGCCAATTCAGCCCGCCGGGCAGCGCGGTGCGTGTTTCACCGCCGGCCAGGATCTCGGTGATCTCACCGGTGAAGTTGGACACGAACAGCCGGTCGCCTACGAAGGTCAGGTTGTCCAGGCCGGGGTTTAGTTGCGCCAGCAGCATCTTGTCGCCGCTGCGCGGGTCGATGCGCAGCACCTGCCCGCTGGCCACCTGCGTGGATACCAGATAGCCCTGCGGGTCGAACTTGACCGCGTCGGGCACGCCGAGATCACCGGTGACCCGTTGCGGCTCGCCGCCATCGGGATGAATGCGCCAGATCTCGTTGGCCGTCATCAGCGGGTAATACAGCATGCCGTCGGGGCCGACTTCCATCGCGTTCGGCGAGGACAGGTCCTCCAACAGAATTCGCGATGCGCCGGTGGCCCTGTCCAGCTCCATCAGCCTGCCGCCGTCTCGACATTCATTGATGAACAACCGGTCCTGATACACGGTGATGCCGTTGGCGCACGGAAGATCGTCGCGCAGCACCCGCGCTGCACCGGCGGCGTCACGCACGCTCACCCGGCCGTCCATCACCTCGGTCGCGTACAGGTTGCCGCTCGAATCGAAGGCGACATCATCGGGCGCGATGATGTCGCCTCCCTTGGGGCTGATGGCCTCGACGTCGCCCGCGAGGTCAAGGGCGCTGATCTGGCTGCCGGTCACCTGCGCGACATAGACCCGTCCGTCGGGACCGGTGCGCAGGCCGTTCGCCCCGAACAGCCGGCTCGGTGGCGTGAGCCTCTCGAGCCGCCAGCCGTTGGCCGTCCTCGGGTCGGTCGCGATGTACCGGGAGGGCGGGCGCGAGGCCGTCGCGGGAACAGTCATGAACCCGGACGCTACCAAGCCCTGCTAGTCCAGACAATAGCCCGAATTGCCAGGTACCTCGCCCTTGACGGGGTCATTACCGCTGCGGAATAGTGTTCTGCAATATGCAGAGCAACATATGTTGTCCGGACAAATGTCATGACTGACCTGCTGGGGCTGGCTGGGCGCATGGTCGTGGTGTCCGGTGCGGGCGGTGGCGGCATCGGTACCACGGTCACGCGCATGGCCGCGGAGGCGGGCGCCACCGTGATCGCAGTGAGCCGGTCGAAAGAGAATCTCGACGAACACGTCGCGCCCCTGGCCGAGCAGGGTTTGTCGGTGGTGCCGGTCTCCGCGGACGCGTCCACCGACGAGGGAATCGCCACGGTGATGCATCACGTGCGGCGCATCGACGGTGTGCTGTACGGGTTGGTGAACATCGCGGGCGGTGCGGCGCCGTCGACGTGGATGCCTGCCACCCGGGTCACGCGCGAGGACTGGCGGGCGCTGTTCGCCGCGAATCTGGAGACCGCGTTCTTCATGAGCCAAGCGGTCGCCGCCGAGATCCGGGCACAGCAGACGCCGGGATCGATCGTCTCGGTGTCCTCGATCAGCGGAATGAACACCGCGCCCTTCCACATCGCCTACGGCACCGCGAAGGCGGCGATCGTGGCGATGACCCGCACCATGGCCGCCGAACTGGCACTGGACAACATCCGCGTCAACGCTGTCGCCCCCGGGGTGACGGCGACAGCCGCGTCGCGCACCTACGTCGACGACGACCCGGATCGTGACCGCACCGCCATCGCGATGGGCCGTCGCGGCACTCCCGAGGAGCAGGCGGGTGCGATCCTCTTTCTGCTGTCGGGCATGTCGAGCTACATCACCGGCCAGACGCTGCTGGTCGACGGCGGCCTCAACCTCAAATGGACGCACCTCGGCGCCGACAACACGTCGCTTTTCCTCGCCGACGAATCCTTCCGCGAAGCCATCAGTCGGCCCTGAAAGGTAGACGAAGTGACCCACACCGAATCCGATCTGGACGCCGCGATCGAAATCGATGGAGACCCGGACGACTCGACGGGGCAGATCGCCGAAGACCTGTCGTCGCCGATGACCATCGGCGTCGACGCCTACATCTCCGAGGATTATGCCCGTGCCGAGCGGGATCGGTTGTGGCGCAAGGTATGGCAACAGGTCGGCCGGGTGGAGGAGATACCTGAGGTCGGCAGTTACCTGACCTACGACATCCTCGACGACTCGATCATCATCGTACGAACGGGCACCGGATCCGGGCCCGACTCCTTCAAGGCGCATCACAACGTGTGCATGCATCGCGGCCGCAAACTGGTCGACAATCCCGAAGGCGCCAAGAACGCCGTCGGGCGGGCCCGCAAGTCCTTCGTCTGCGGATTTCACGGCTGGACATACGGTTTGGACGGAGCCTGCACCCACATCCGCGAACAGGACGACTGGAAGGGTGCGCTGACGCCGGACAACACCCACCTCGTACCCGTCCAGGTCGACACCTGGGGCGGCTGGCTGTTCATCAACATGGACCCGGATTGCGAACCGCTGGTCGACTACCTGTTTCCCGCGGCGAAGATCCTCGACCCGTTCGGTCTGGAGAACATGCGCTACAAGTGGCGCAAGTGGCTCTACTTCGACTGCAACTGGAAGGTCGCGATGGAGGCCTTCAACGAGACCTACCACGTGTTCACCACTCACCCGGAGTTCAACAGGTTCGGCGAATTCAAGGGCTGGGCCAAGGCGCAGGGCAAGCACAGCAACATCGGGTATGACGCTCCCAAAGGGATGGACGAAACCAAGTCCAAAATCCGTTTGGGAACCGGCGATCCGCGTATATCGACCGCTGAGATGCAGGTCTACACCATGGAGGAGACCAACGCGACCACCACCAACACGCTGGTGAACGCAGCTAAGCGGCTGGTCGACGAACTGCCCGAGGGCACTCCCGCCGACCAGGTGCTGCAGCATTGGCTCGCGTCAGCCCGCCGTGACGACGAAGCGCGTGGGGTGATCTGGCCGACGATCCCGGCCGACATTCTCGGTCAGAGCGGGACCGCCTGGCAGATCTTCCCGAACTTCCAGGTCGGCCAGGGCTTGACGAGCGCGCTCTGCTACTCGGCCCGTCCTGATCCGAGCTACAACCCCAACAAGTGCATCTTCGAGGTCGCGGTGTTCGAGCTCTATCCCAAAGATGAAGAGCCGCAAACGGAATGGCAGTACACACCAAAGGACTCGCCGAACTGGCTGTCTGTGCTGCCGCAGGATTTCTCGAATATGGCGGCAGTACAGCAGGGCATGAAGTCGGCCGGCTTCCCCGGTACGAGGCCCAACCCGTACCGCGAGCGCAGCACCGTCAACCTTCATTACCAGCTGTCCAAATACATGGGCACCGGCGAACCACAGGAGCTTTGAGCGATTTCGGTGTAGTTGGTCGCGTTGAGCGCGACCAGCTACACCGAAATCACGAGTTAGGAGATACATGACGACCACCGAGAACACGTGCGGGCCGACCGACACCCCGTCCGACATCGACATCCCCGCGATCCGGGAGAAGTACGCCGCTGAACGGGCCAAACGTCTACGACCCGAGGGTGGGTCGCAGTATTTGGAACTCGAAGGGGAGTTCGCGGAGTTCTCCGAGGTCGACCCCTATACGACGGTGGTCGAGCGCGACCCGGTCGCCGAAGACGTCGACGTCGTCATTCTCGGCGGCGGCTTCTCCGGCCTGCTGGCCGGCGCCTATCTCAAGAAGGCCGGCGTCGACGGCATCCGCGTCATCGAGATGGCGGGCGACTTCGGCGGGGTGTGGTACTGGAACCGGTTCCCTGGAATCCAATGTGACAACGACGCTTACTGCTACATCCCGCTGCTCGAAGAGTTGGACTTCATGCCGTCGAAGAAGTTCGCCGACGGCGCCGAGATCTTTCAGCACTGCCGCAACATCGGCAAGCACTTCGGCCTGTACGACGGCGCGCTGTTCTCCACTCAGGTCCGCGATTTGATCTGGGACGACGCCACCGCGCGCTGGCGTATCAGCACCGACCGCGGAGACGACATCCGCGCTCGCTTCGTCGTGATGGCTCAGGGCTCGTACAACCGCCCGAAACTTCCCGGAATCCCCGGCATCAAGGAGTACCAGGCTGCCGGTGGGCACGTGTTCCACTCCGCGCGTTGGGACTACGACTACACCGGCGGAGACGCCGACGGCGGCCTGACCAAGCTGGCGGACAAGCGCGTCGCACTCGTCGGCACCGGTGCCACGGGCATCCAATTGGTACCGCACCTCGGTCGCGACGCCAAGCACCTGTTCGTATTCCAGCGGACGCCGTCGTCGGTGGATACGCGCACCAACCCCGCCACCGACCCCGACTGGGCTGCGTCGCTGCAACCGGGTTGGCAGGAGGAGCGCAAACGCAACTTCCACAACTGGTCGCCGTTTGTGGGCGTCGTGTTCGGTGAGCCGGATCTGGTGTGCGACTTCTGGACTGAACTCGGCCGCAACCTGACCGCCCGCATCGCGGGTAGCGAGGATCCGGCTTCGGTGACCATCGAGCAGATCATGGCCTTCCGGGAAGAGGAAGACTACAAGATCATGGAGCGGTTACGTCGCCTCGTCGACGAGATCGTCGACGATCCGGACACCGCCGAGACGCTCAAGCCGTACTACCGCTTCATGTGCAAGCGGCCGACGTCCAGCGAGCAGTATCTCGCCACCTTCAACCGACCCAACGTGACGCTGGTCGACGTGTCGGCGTCCAAGGGTGTGGAACGGCTGACCAAAAAGGGAATCGTCGCCGATGGCGTCGAATATGAGGTCGACTGCGTCGTGTTCGCCAGTGGTTTCGAGATCTCGACCGAGATCAGCCGACGCTATGCGATCGATCGAATCGTCGGCCGCGACGGGCTCTCGCTGTTCGACTATTGGCAAGACGACTACAAGACCCTGCACGGGATGACAAGTCGGGGTTTCCCCAACCAGTTCTTCATGGGATTCATCCAGGGCGGCGTTTCGGCCAACACCACGGCGATGTTCGAGCAGCAGGCCAACCACATCGCTTACCTCATCGCCGAGGCGCAGAACCGCGGCGCCACGACGATCGAGCCCAGTCAGGAGGGCCAGGACGCCTGGGTGCAGACCGTCCGTGAACTCGCCATCGACAACTCGGCATTCGAACTGTCGTGCACGCCCGGCTACTACAACAACGAAGGCCAGGGCGGTGCCGTGAAGAACGGCGCATTCCTCGGTGACTTCTATTCGCCCGGCTTCTACGCCTTCGACGAGTTGATCGCGCAGTGGCGGGCCACGGGCGACCTCGACGGGCTTGAACTCCGTGCCTGACCTGAGGTTCGACGGCCGGGTCGCGGTCATCACCGGCGGCGGCAGGGGACTGGGCCGCTCGTACGCCCTGTTGCTGGCGGCGCACGGCGCGAAGGTCGTGGTGAACGACGCCGGCGGAAGTCTCATCGGTGACGGTTCAGATGCCGAGCCTGCCGATGACGTGGTGCGCGAAATCATCGCCGCGGGTGGAGAAGCGGTCGCCAACACCGATTCGGTCGCGACTCCTGAGGGCGGTCAGGCGATCATCGGGACGGCGCTGGACCGGTTCGGTCGCATCGACATCCTCATCCACAACGCCGGAAATGTGCGACGGTCCCCGCTGCGCGAGATGTCCTACGAGGACTTCGAGGCCGTCGTCGACGTACATCTGCGCGGAGCGTTCCACGTTGTGCGCCCGGCTTTTCCGGTGATGTGTGATGCGGACTATGGCCGCATTGTGCTGACATCGTCGATCGGCGGGCTGTACGGCAACCACGGCGTCGCGAACTATGCGGTCGCCAAGGCGGGCGTGATCGGGCTGTCCAACGTCGCCGCGATGGAAGGTGTCGACTACGGCATCAGGAGCAATGTGATCGTGCCCGCCGCCGTCACACGCATGGCCGAGGGCATCGACACCTCGGCGTATCCTCCGATGGGACCAGAGCTGGTGGCGCCCGCCGTCGGATGGCTGGCACACGAGACATGTTCGATCACAGGGGAGATACTCGTCGCGCTCGCGGGCCGGGTGGCGACGGCAAAGGTAGCGGAGACTCCGGGTGTGTACCGGCCGTCGTGGACGATCGCCGACGTCGGTGAGAACATGACGGCGATCCGCGACGACACCGAACCGCTGGTTTTCCCCGTGGTGCCCGACGGCCACGGCGACCACATCCGGTACAGCTTCGCGATGGCAGCGCAGAATGCCTAGCGGTCCGCTGGCGGGCGTCCGCGTCGTCGACCTCACCGCTGTGGTGATGGGGCCGTACTGCACCCAGATCATGGCGGACATGGGCGCCGACGTCGTGAAGGTCGAACCACCCGAGGGCGACATCGTGCGCTACGTCGCCGAGGGGCCCGCGCCCGGTATGAACGGCGTCTTCATGAACGTCAATCGCGGTAAGCGCAGCGTGGTCCTCGATCTGACGTCCGACGAGGGCGTCGTGGCGCTTCGCGCTCTTGTCGAATCAGCCGACGTCTTCATACATTCCATGCGAGCGAAAGCGATCGCCAAGCTCGGATTCGACTACACCGCTGTTGCGGCTATCAATCCGAAGATCATCTACACCAACTGCTACGGCTACAGCAGGCGTGGTCCGGATGCCGACCGCCCGGCCTACGACGACACCATCCAGGCCGAGTGCGGACTACCTGCCGTCCAGAAGGAACTAACAGGAGACGCCACGTACGTGGCAACGATCATGGCGGACAAGGTGACCGGGCTGACGGCGCTGTACGCCACCATGATGGCGCTGTTCCATCGGGAGCGCACCGGGGAGGGGCAGGAAGTCGAAGTCAGCATGTTCGAGACCATGGCCTCCTTCATGTTGGTCGAACATGCCAACGGTGCAATATTCGACCCTCCACTAGGTCCGGCAATCTACCCGCGCACGGTTGCACCAAACCGGCGTCCGTACCGCACGAGTGACGGTCATGTCGCCGCGTTGATCTACAACGACAAGCACTGGAATGCCTTCATCGCGTCGGTGCAACCGGCGTGGAACTGCGATGAGTTTGCGACGCTGGCCCTGCGCGCCAAGCAGATTGACAGGGTCTACGGTTTGCTGGCGCAGACCATGTTGCAGCGCACCACAGCCGAGTGGCTCAAGCTCTTCGCTGAACTCGAGATTCCCGCCACGCCGATCAACACCCTCGACTCTCTGTTCGACTCCCCGCAACTCAATGCGGCCGGTCTGTTCGAAACCGTCGAAACTCCCCAAGGCCCAGTGCGGTTTCCCGGTGTTCCGACATGGTTCTCGCGGACTCCCGGTCGGGTCGCCGGTCCGGCTCCTCGGCTTGGCGAAGACACCGACGAGGTGCTCGGCGAGCTTGGGCTGGCATCGGACCTGAAGAGATCGGGGTAGGGCATGGACTTCACGATGGGCCAGAAGGCCCACGAGCTGCGCGCAGAGTTACGCGAGCTGGTGAACGCCAATGTGCCCGAACACTTTCTGGGTGCCTTCACCGACGATCCCGCCGACCTGGAGACCGCGCAGGCCTTCTGTCGCTTACTCGCCGAGCGCAACCTGCTGTGCCTGTCCTGGCCCGAGGAGTTCGGCGGCGGCGGCGCGTCGGTGTGGGAGCAGACAGTCGTGCGCGAGGAGATGTGGGCCCATCACGAACCGCGCGGAGCCCAGTACATGGGGGTGAACTGGGTCGGGCCGATCATCATGCGACACGGCACCTCCGAACAGCAGCAGAAACATCTGCCACCGATCGCGCGCGGCGAGGTCATCTGGTGCCAGGGTTTCTCCGAACCGGAGGCGGGCTCGGATCTCGCGTCACTGCGCACCGCTGCACGACGCGACGGCGACGATTGGCTGGTCAGCGGTCAGAAGATCTGGACCTCCTACGCGACCATGGCGCAATGGTGCTTCCTGCTGGCGAGGACGTCGAAGGTCGGAGTAGGCGCAACCCAGAAAAAACAACAGGGTCTGACGATCTTCTTGGTGCCGATGGACGATCCGGCGATTCAGGTGCGACCGATCCGCTGCATGATGGGCCCGCACCACCTCAACGAGGTGTTCTTCGACGACCTGCGGGTCACCGAGGCCGACGTGCTCGGCACCGTTGACGCGGGCTGGTCGATCGTGCAGGACGTGATGTCCTTCGAGCGGGTCGGCATCGCCCGGTATGCCCGATGCGAACGGCTACTGGCGGCTGCCCCAACGGTTCTCGGGGGCCGCTGGGAGGACCTGTCCACCGAACTGCGCGGACGCTGGGTGCGGATGCTGACCCACTGCCGCCGCGCGCGCCTGATGGCGTACCGGGTGGTCTCGCTGCAGAGCAGCGGGCGTATCCAGCCCGGTGACGCGGCGGCCTACCGGATCGCCGTCACCAAGCTGGACCAGGACAGCGCCGAGGTACTGATGGACATCGCCGCCGAGGTGTCGCACGACGATCCGCGCGCGGCATGGTTTCTCGGCGAGGTCGAGGACCACTGGAAGTACTCGCAGGCCTCCACCGTGTCATCCGGCAGCATCGAGATGCAGCGCATCCTGCTGTCGCGCAGCCTGCTGGCGGCCACGAGATGATTCTCGATCTCAGCGAGGACGCCAAAGAATATGGCCGTCAGGCTCTTCGCGCATTCGAGGCGGGGGGCGGCGACCAACTCGTACAACAGGCGGAGGCCAAACCCGCCATCCGCGAGTCGCTGGCGGGGCCAGTGCTCGCTGGACTAGGCGCCTGGGAACTCGATCCCCGCAACGACACCGACGGTCTCGAAGCCGCCGCGGCGCTGTGCCGAAGCGCCGGTTACTGGGCGGTGCCCTACCCGGTCGCCGAACGGCTGGCGGCGCCGACCGACCTCGATGCCGACGGTCTGATCGTGGTCGCGCGCACTCGTCCGTCCGGTGCGCTCGCCGGGCTCGAATCACGTTGGGCTGCCGTCACGCTGGACGGGGCCCGGTCGACGGTGTCAGGCATCGGCGGCACAGGGACGGGTTTCGTCACCGAGGTGACACTGTCTGCGATCGACGACGGCGGTGCGGACGATGTGGCGCTGGGACTCGTGCTGCCGTGTTGGACACTGCTCGGCATGCTCGATCGTGCGATCGAACTGACCGTCTCGCACGTCAGCCTGCGCAAGCAGTTCGGGCAGACGCTGTCGTCCTTCCAGGGTGTGCAGTTCCAACTGACCGACGCCGAGGTCGAGCGCAGTGGGCTGGACATCCTCGCCAAGTACGCGCTGTGGAGTATCGGGACCCGCCAGCCGGATGCGCTCAATGACGCGTTGGCGCTGCGGATGTCGGCGATCGAGGCGGCGGAGGTGATCTTCCGGGTGTGCCACCAGCTGCACGGTGCGGTCGGGTTCTGCGACGAGACCACGCTGTCGTGGCTGTCGCGCTACAGCCAACCGCTACGCCGGTTGCCCCTGGGCCTTTCGGCCACGCGCGACGAGCTGACCCGCCGCGTCGGTGGATCCGGATTGACGGGCCTGTTCGCATGAAGGTCGCCGTGATCGGAACCGGCTTCGGTAAGCACGCCGCCGCACCCGTGTATGAAAGTCTCGGGCTCGACGTCGAGGTCATCAGCCCTCGCGACGAGGCGGCGGTGAAGACCGCAATCGCCTCCGACGTCGCCCTCATCTCGGTGCACTCTCCGCCCTTCATGCACGTCGAGCATGTGACGGCCGCAGTCGATCACGGACACGCAGTGCTGTGCGACAAGCCGTTCGGCCGCAACGCCGAGGAGGCGGAGTCGATGCGCGAACACGCCCGCGCCGCCGGTGTACTGAACTTCCTGAACTTCGAATTCCGCTACAACGAGTCGTGGGCGAAGATCAAACAGCTGGCCGACGATGGAATCATCGGCACACCCCTCCATTTGAACTGGACGTTCTACGGCAGCGGCATGCGCGGTCGAAAGTACGGCTGGATCAACGACCGTGAGCTCGGCGGCGGATGGATCGGGGCGTACGGCTCCCATCTGATCGACTTCACGCGCTGGCTGTTCAACAGCGAGGTCGCCGATTGTGGAGGCGTGACCCGGATCGACGGGTCGCCGCCCGGGGCCACTGCCGAAGACGCGTATTCGGCATGGTTCACGATGGCGAACGGCTGCACCGCCGCGCACGACACCGGCTTCGCCGGGTCGGTCCCCCTCGCGCCACGCGCGACACTGCTGGGCAGCGACGGCTCGCTCGAGCTGGCCGGGGACACCAGACTGGTCGTGCATCGGCCAGGCGCGGAACCCCAGACGTTCGAATTCCCACCGGCGCCGCGGAGGTCGCCACCGCCGGCGCTGTCGGCGTTCCTGAGTGACGTCGTCGGTGCGGTACGAACCGGCACACAGATCGCCCCGTCGTTCGACGACGGTGTGGCGGTAGCCCACGCGATGGACAAGCTCCGGGTGAACGCATCATGAGCCTGGACGACTTCCGCGACACTGTGCGCGCGTGGTGCGTCGAGCACATCCCGCCGGACTGGCGTCAGGCCCAAACCGGCGCCACCGACGAGGAATTCGTCGCCTTCCAGAAGTCGTGGTTCGCGACGCTGCACAGCGCCGGCTACGCCGTCCCGCACTGGCCGCGCGAGTGGGGCGGCGGTCTCTCGGTCGCCGAGCAGGTCGTGCTGTACCAGGAGTTGGCCGCCCACGACGCACCACGACTGGTGCTCGCCTTCGTCGGAATCCACCACGCCGCGTCGACCCTGCTCGTTGCGGGCACCGACGAACAGCGCCGTCAACACCTACCCGCGATCCTCGACGGCGAGATCTGGGTGCAGGGCTTCTCCGAACCCGAGGCCGGGTCCGACCTGGCGAGCCTGCGCACCACAGCACGACGCGCGGGCGACACCTTCGTCGTCAACGGCCAGAAGTTGTGGGCCAGCGGCGGCATGCACGCCGACTGGTGCCTGCTGTTGGCCCGCACCGACCCCGAAGCCCCCAAGCGCCCTGGTGCCCGAAAGAGCGCTGGCATTTCGTACTTCCTGCTGGACATGACGACACCCGGCGTGGAGGTGCGGCCGATCCGCAACGCGATCGGCGATTCACATTTCTGCGAGGTGTTCCTCAACGATGTGCGAATCCCCGCCGCCAACCTCATCGGCGATGAGAACCAAGGCTGGCAGGTCGCCCAGGCGACGTTGGGTGCCGAGCGGGGCATGACGATGCTCGAGCTCGCCGAACGTCTCGGCAACGCCGGCTTCCGCTGGCTGTTGCAGAGCAGCCCGGTCGACGACCCGATCGTGGCCGACCGCCTGGCGCAGTTCGAAACCGAGATCGCGGGTCTGCGCGGTATGTGCCGAAAGGTAGTCGAGGATAACGAGAGTGGGAGCGCAGGCCCCGCCGACGCATCCATCGTCAAACTGTTCTACAGCGAGCTGCTGCAGCGGATGACGGATTTCGGCGCGGAGGTCGGGGGACTGGCCGCGCATACCGAGTTGACGAAGCCCATGTCGAGCGGCTGGGAGTCCGGCGCCTGGATGCTCGACTTCATCGGGTCGTGGGAGTGGACGATCCCCGGTGGAGCGAGCGAGATCCAGCGCACCATCATCGGTGAGCGCGGGCTCGGGCTGCCGCGAGAACCGAGTTCCGAGCGGGGCCTTGTGAGACCGCGAGAATCGGGCAGAGTGTGATGACCGACTATTCGGAGTTCCACGACGAGCTGCGCTCGGTCGCAGGTGACCTGCTGGCCAAGGATCGCGCGGTGGACTGGCCGGTGCTCGTCGACGCGGGCTGGGTGGGCCTCGAAGTTCCCGAGCAGTTCGGCGGAGCGGGTGCGACGTTCGCCGAGACCGCGGTGATCTGCGAGGAGATCGGCCGAGCCGCCAGCGCCAACAGCTACCTGGGTAGCGCTGTACTGGCCGTCGGTACCTTGAAAGCGCTGCAGCCCAGTGATACTCGAGATCAGCTACTCACCGACCAGGCATCCGGGGCGGTCAGGCTGGCCGTCGCGATCGAATCGGACTTCGTGCCCGACGCCGAGGGCGCCGACAGGATCCTCATCATCACCGACGACGGCGTCGCCGTCTGCGCGCCGAGCGTCACCGCGCAGCCGGTGCTCGACGACACACGCAGACTGGCCACGGTCACGGCTATCGACAGCGCCGAGGTGCTGCGGTTCGAGGGGGACCCCGCCGCTGCAATGAGGCGCCTACGTGATCGCGCCGCGGTCGCCGTCGCCTGCGACAGCCTGGGCATCTCGGAAGCGATGCTGGACGCGACGGTGGGTTATGCGAAGGTGCGCGAGCAGTTCGGCAGGCCCATCGGCTCGTTCCAGGCCGTCAAGCACGCGTGCGCCGACATGCTCGTCACCGTCTCGGTCGCGCGCCAGCTCGTCGGCGCCGCGGTGCACGCCATTGCCGACGACCGACCCGACGCCGATGTTGCCGCTGCGATGGCCAAGTCGTACGCGTGCGGATCCGCCGTCGACATCGCCGGCAAGGCCATGCAGCTGCACGGCGGCATCGGTTACACGTGGGAGAGCGGCATCCACGTGTACCTCAAACGCGCCGCTCTCAACCGTTCTCTGTTCGGCTCGCCGGCAGCTCACCGCAAGCACATAGCTCAACGCTATCTATAAGGGAATCAAGGAGTTTCACATGGGTGTACCCGTCTACAAACGCATTCTCGACCTGTTCGAGGCCGAGGGCGTCAACACGCTGTTCGGCATCCCGGACCCCAACTTCGTGCACATGTTCTCCGAGGCCGACGCCCGCGGATGGTCGGTGGTGGCACCGCACCACGAGTTGAGCGCCGGCTTCATGGCGGAGGCGGCGTCGCGGATGACCGGCAAGCCCGGCCTGTGTATCGGCACGCTCGGTCCGGGTATGGCGAACATCGCGGGCGCCATCCAGTGCGCCTTGGTGGAGAACTCGCCGGTGATCTTCCTCGGCGGCCAGCGCGCCCGCGTCACCGAACGTCGCGTGCGCCGCGGCCGTATCCAATTCGTGCAGCAGGAACCGCTTTTCGCGAACTCCGTCAAGTACAGCAGCTCGATCGAGTACGCCGACCAGACCGACGAAATCATCCGCGAGGCCATCCGTCGCTCGATGTCCGGAACGCCCGGGCCGTCGTACATCGAGTTCCCGTCGCACGTCATCCTCGAAGAGCTCGACGTCCCGGAACCCCTGCCGCCCAACCGGTATCGCCTCGTCAACCAGGGTGCGGGTGCACCCGAGATCGCAGCGGCTGCCAAGCTGATCCGCGAGGCGAAGAACCCGATCCTGTTGGTGGGCCACGGCGTGCACACGTCGCGCACCCAGCAGGAGGTCAAAGAGCTGGCCGAGCTGATGAACTGTCCCGTCATCCAGACCTCCGGTGGCACGTCGTACATCCCGGGACTGCAGGACCGGACGTTCCCCTACTTGTTCTCCCCGGCCGCCAACGAGGCCGTGGAGGAATCCGACCTGTGTGTCGCGCTGGGGACCGAACTGGGTGAGCCCATGCACTACGGCCGGACCCAGCACTGGGCCGGCAACGACGCCAATCGCAAATGGGTTTATGTCGAACAGGATCCGGCCGCCATCGGCGTCAACCGTCAGTTCGATGTGCCGCTGGTCGGCGATCTGCGCGGTGTTGTGCCGCAGCTCGTCGAGGCGCTGAAGGACACCCCGCGCGCCCCGTCGGCCAACCTCGACAAGCTCGTCAAGGCCGACTCCGAAGAGTTGGCGGAACTCGCCGCATCCGCACCATCGGGACGCGCGCCGATTCACCCGGCGCGCTACGTCGTCGAGGCCACCAAGGCGTTCAAGGAACTCGAGGACGGCATCATGGTCCGCGACGGCGGCGCGACGGTGATCTTCCAGTGGACGTACTCGCAGTCCAAGCCGCGCGACGTGATCTGGAATCAGAACTTCGGCCATCTCGGCACGGGACTGCCGTACGCGGTGGGGGCGTCGGTGGCCGAGGGACGCAAGCGGCCGGTGATGCTGCTGACGAGCGATTCCGCGTTCCTCTTCCACATCGCCGAACTCGAGACCGCCGCGCGAGAGGGCGTGCCCCTGGTCTGCGTCGTGGGCGTCGATCATCAGTGGGGCTTGGAGGTCGGCGTGTACAAGCGCACGTTCTCGCAGCCGTCTCCGCAGCCCGGCGTGCACTGGAGCAAGGACGTCCGGATGGACAAGATCGCCGAGGGATTCGGTTGTCACGGCGAGTACGTGGAGAAGGAAGACGAGATCGGTCCGGCCATCGCCCGCGCCTATGCCAGCGGCAAAGTCGGTGTGGTGCACGTGTGTATCGATCCGAAGGCCAACTCCGAGGAGATGCCGAAGTACGACCGATTCCGCACCTGGTATGCAGAAGGCACCCAGTAACAGCCTGCGTTAGGGAAGAGTGCAAGACATGCGCGAATATCTGAAGTTCTACATCGACGGCAAGTGGGTCGACCCGGTCGAGCCGAAGACGCTCGACGTCGACAACCCGACCACCGAGCAGGTGTCGGGCAAGATCGCGATCGGCGGGGCCGCCGACGTCGACAATGCGGTGAAAGCCGCGAGAAAAGCGTTTGCCACCTGGTCGGTGAGCAGTCGTGAAGAGCGCCTCGATCTCTTGCAGGCGATCCTGGCCGAGTATCAGAAGCGTTCCGCGGATCTCGGTGAGGCGGTGTCCGAGGAGATGGGCGCGCCGCCGTCGCTGGGCTCGGGCACGCAGGTCTATCTCGGCCTCGGACACCTCAACGGTGCCATCGACGCGCTGAAGAATTTCGAGTTCGAAGTGCCCCGCGGCGCGGCGATGATCTTCAAGGAGCCGATCGGGGTCTGCGGTCTGATCACGCCGTGGAACTGGCCCATCAACCAGATCGCATGCAAGGTGTTCCCGGCGCTGGCCACCGGCTGCACGATGGTGCTCAAGCCGTCGGAGGTCGCCCCGTACTCCGGGCAGATCTTCACCGAGATCATGGACGCGGCCGGCACGCCTGCCGGCGTGTACAACATGGTGTTCGGCGAGGGCGCAGGAGTCGGCGCCGCTCTGTCCAGCCACCCGGACATCGACATGGTGTCCTTCACCGGCTCGACGCGGGCCGGCATCGACGTCGCCCGCAACGCCGCGGCGACGGTGAAGCGGGTGACCCAGGAACTCGGCGGCAAGAGCCCGAACATCGTGCTCGACGATGAGAATTTGGTTCAGAACGTCACCCTCGGAGTGCGGGCGATGATGCCGAACTCGGGTCAGAGCTGTAACGCCCCGTCCCGCATGTTGGTGCCCAAGTCCCGCAAGGATGAAGCCATCGCCGCGGCCAAGGCCGCCGCCGAACAGGTCAAGGTCGGCGACCCCGAGGATGGGTCGGCCATCGGGCCGGTCGCATCGAAGGCGCAGTTCGACAAGATCCAGGGCCTGATCCAGAAAGGCATCGAGGAGGGCGCGACGGTCGTCGCCGGTGGCCCCGGTCGGCCTGAGGGCCTGGAGACCGGCTATTACGTCCGGCCGACGGTGTTCGCCGACGTCACCAACGACATGACGATCGCGCGCGAGGAGATCTTCGGGCCGGTGTTGTGCATCCTCGAATACGACGACATCGATCAGGCGATCGAGATCGCCAACGACACCGAGTACGGGTTGGCGGGTTACGTCTCGGCTGCGGACATCGAGGCGGCGCGTGCGGTGGCTCGCCGGATCCGCGCCGGCCAGGTCGCCATCAACCACGCGTTCGACCTGAACACGCCGTTCGGTGGCTACAAGCGCAGCGGCAACGGCCGTGAATGGAGCGAGTTCG
Organism: Mycobacterium sp. 29Ha; assembly: GCF_032883055.1. Taxonomy (NCBI): domain Bacteria; kingdom Bacillati; phylum Actinomycetota; class Actinomycetes; order Mycobacteriales; family Mycobacteriaceae; genus Mycobacterium; species Mycobacterium sp. 29Ha. The sequence continues at coordinate 106,590 of NZ_JAMQTI010000014.1, read as the reverse complement.
GCTTCGACGAGTACCTCGAGATCAAGGGCGCCCTGGGCTACTCACCGGCCTAGATCGCTACGCCTTGAGCAGCGGCCGAAGATCGTCGAGGCGGTCGAAGAGGTGCCAGATGTAGGACGACGACCCGTTCTCCCGGTGTGCGTGCAGATCGGCGAGTTCGGGGTCGTCGCAGTAACTGTCGAACGCGGAACGTGAGTCCCACTCGACGAGGATCAGCACCTTGCGCGGTTCGATGTCGCCGAGGATCGCGTCGTTGAACTGCCCGAGCGCGACGACGCGGCCGCCGTGCTTGGCGACCTCTTGGGGCGAGCGTTTCGAGTACGCGAGGTACTCCTCGCGATCGGCGATATCGAAGAGGTTCAGCGCGTATATCGTCACGTGGGTGACGGTACAGGGCGAAAAGTACGAATATGCGATCGATTTCGACAAGGTCGCGGCCATCGACATTCACACTCACGTCGAGGTCGACGCGCACGGCCACAAGGCGTACGACGACGAGCTGGTCGACGCGGTCGGCAAGTACTTCAAACGAGGACCCGGCGCGCTGTCGAGCGTCGACGCGTTGGCCGACGAGTACCGGCGGCACAACACGGCGGCGGTCGTCTTCACCGTCGACGCGCGCACTGGCATGCGGCATACGCCGAACTCGATCGAAGACCTCATCGCGGGCGCGGTGCGCAACAACGACGTGCTGATCCCGTTCGGCAGCGTCGACCCGTGGCATGAGCGCCGCGCGGTCCATCGCGTCCACGAACTCGTCCGCGACTACGGGGTGAAGGGCTTCAAATTCCACCCGAGCATGCAGGCCTTCGAGCCGAACAACCGAAAGTTCTACCCCATCTACGAGGCGATCGCCGAGGCCGGCGTGCCCGCGCTGTTTCACACCGGGCAGACGGGAATGGGCGCGGGTCTGCCCGGCGGGCACCGCATCAAGCTGCGGTACTCGGATCCGATGCTGCTGGACGACGTCGCCGCCGATTTCCCGGAGATGACGATCGTGATGGCGCACCCGGCGGTGCCCTGGGTCGACTCGCAGATCGCGATCGCCACGCACAAGACCAATGTCTACATCGATCTGTCGGGCTGGTCGCCGAAGTACTTTCCGCCGCAACTGGTGCGCGCCGCGAGCCGACAACTGCGGACCAAGGTGCTGTTCGGAACCGACTACCCGTACATCCAGCTGGACCGCTGGCGTCGGGACTTCGACGAGCTCGATGTCGATCCGGCGGTGGTGCCGCTGATCTACAAAGAAAACGCACTACGAGTACTGGGCATCCGATGAGTTTCTGACGGGGCGGTGGTCTGCATCGGTGACTGGATGTCGCCGCCGGGGCGGCTCCGGGACCGACCCACCATCTCGAAGGAGACCATCGTGCCCGTCCGCACTTCCGCCCCCGTGGGGGCACCGATCTGGATCGACCTGGCGTCGTCGGATGTCAACCGCTCCAAGGAGTTCTACGCCGGGGTGTTCGGCTGGACCTTCGAGGCGTCCGGACCGGAGTTCGGCGGGTACGTCAATGCGTTCTGCGACGGGAAACCCGTTGCCGGGCTGAACTTCAACGATCCGCAGTGGAACGTCCCCGACGCGTGGGCGACGTACCTGCACACGACCGACGCCAAGGCCACGCTCGACAAGGCGGTTGCGGTGGGCGGCGTTGCCTGCACGGAGGGTCCGCCCGAGCCCATGCAGATCGGCGACCGGGGTCAGATGGGCATGCTGAGCGATCCGACGGGCGCGTTCGTCGGACTGTGGCAGCCGGCGGGCCACCGAGGCTTCGAAGTCGTCAACGAGAACGGCGCGCCAACGTACTTCCAGCTGACCACCCGCGAGTACGGCAAGGCGCTCGACTTCTATCGCGAGGTCTTCGACTGGAACATCGAGACCGTGTCGGACACCGACGAATTCCGCTACAGCACAGCCAACTTCGACGGCGAGGCGTTGCTCGGTGTCATGGCAATGGACGTCGAACCCAGCTGGTTCTTCTTCCTCGGTGCCGACGACGTCGACAAGACCGTGCAGTTGGTCCTCGACAACGGCGGCAGCGTCATCCGCGACGCCGAGGACACCCCATACGGCCGGTTGGCCTCGGTCGCCGACTCCACGGGAGCAGGCTTCAACCTGTCGTCGCTGGACTAGGCGATCTTCAGCGAGTCAGCGCCGCCGACGTACACGATCCCGGACGGGTTCGGGGTGGTGGCGGCGTTGACGATCGCGCCTGCGAACGTCGCATCTCCCGCATCGCTGGATACCACCGTGAAGTGCACTCCCGCCCGGCGGAACACCGACCGCAGTGCATACAGCGCGGTTTCGCCGGCCCACTTGCTCGCGGCAACGGCCGTCTGACCCTTCGGCACCGCCCGGTGCGGGAAGAAATGGGCCGCGTGGCTGGTGACGAACACGATGCGGCCGCCGGCCGGCATCAGCGGCACGGTCTTCAGTGCAATGCGGCGCTGGGCGTCACGGTTGAGGCGCTTTGCGTTTCCGAGATCGGTGCCGGCCCCGGGGCTGACGGATGCATTCAGAATGGCCGCGTCCAGACGGCCGAAACGATGCGAGATGGTGTCGATCATCGCCGCGCACTCGGCCTCGTCGGCGATGTCGGCGCGCAACGTCGAGGCATGTCCACCTGCATCGCGGATGGACTGGGCGATAGATTCGGCTCGCTCGGCATGCTCGCGGAAGTTCACGACGACATGGGTGTCGGGGCTGGCGAGTCTCTGCGCGATCTCCGCGCCGATACCCCTCGACCCGCCGGTGACCAGGACAATCCGTAAAGGTGCTTGATGCATGTCGGCTTCCTTTCGTCGCTGCAGTGCGTGCGCCTTGGGTCTCACCGTACACCTATTCTTAAGAAAAATAAGGCTTACATAAGGTCACAATAAGGCTGCGGTCGCGGTGTGTTCTCGTAACACGAATCGGCGGGCTGGGTAGTTCACGTTGCGGAAAGTCCATGATGGAAGGCGTGGAGTCGACCCGCGTGGACAGATGGCTGTGGTCGGTCCGGCTCGTCAAGACGCGGCCCGACGCCGCCGACGCCTGCCGGGGCGGACACGTGCAGGTGAACGGCCGGCCCGCGAAACCCGCCACCATGGTGTCACCGGGCGACGAGGTACGCGCATTGGTGGGCCAGACCATGCGGGTGGTCGAGGTGGTGCGGGTGATCCAGAAGCGGGTGGGGGCGGCCGATGCCGCGACGTGCTTTCTCGACCGAACACCCACACCTGAGCCCACCGAGACGATGGCGATCGCTGTGCGCGACCGGGGTGCCGGCCGGCCGACCAAGCGAGACCGCCGACGGCTGGACAAGCTGCGCGCAGGCCGACTCTGAGCAGCTTCAGCCTGTCATCGCTGGAAGGATGAGCTGATGCCCGAGACCTACGTGAAAGCGTGCATCAACGGAGCTCGCACCCCTGACGAGCACCCGGACTTGCCGGTCACCCCCGATCAGCTGGCGGCCTCGGCGCTCGCCGCGCACCAGGCCGGCGCCAAGGCCGTCCATATGCACCCGAAGACCGCCGACGGAGTCGACTCGCTGGAGGCATCTGTCGTCGACGCCGCGGTTGCGGCGGTGCGCCATGTAACGCCCGGGCTGCCCCTGGGCGTGACGACGGGTTTCTGGGCGCTGCCCGATGTGGGGGCCCGGCTGCGGGCTGTCGGCAAATGGAGTGAACTGCCCGACTTCGCCTCGGTGAACTGGCATGAGCCCGGCTCCGATGAGCTTGCCGAACGGCTGCTCGATCGAGGAGTCGGAGTCGAGGCCGGCATCTTCCACGCCGAGGCGGCCGCGTCCTGGGCGGCCTCTGAACTGGCACCGCACTGTATGCGGGTGATGGTCGAGTTGGCGGGCGACGGCGATGTGGTGACCGCGGACGAACTGCTCACTCAAGTGAAGGCCGCAGGCTCGCCCGCGCCGGTGTTGTTGCACGGTCTGGACGAAAGCTGTTGGCCGTTACTGGAACATGCCGGGGTGTGTGGTGTCCAGACTCGCATTGGTCTGGAAGACACGCTTCGGTTGCCGGACGGCTCGCGCGCGCCGGGAAACGCCGAACTGGTCTCCGCCGCTGTGCAGTTGCTCAGTCGGCTGGTGCCCCGAGGGCGAAGTCGGCGAAGTCGAATCCCGGGACCACGACACAGCTGACGAGGCAGGGCTGATCGTCACGCGGGCGGGCGCGCTGCCAGTGCCCGGGCGGCACGACGATCTGCGGGCTCTCGCCACCCATGATGTCCGAGCCGAGTAGATGTGTTGTGGCGGTGTCCTGTTCGGGACCGATCTCGAGGAGCAGCGGCCCCCCGGAGTGATACAGCCACAGCTCGGCACTGCGCACGGTGTGCCATGCCGACTGCTGGCCGGGCATCAGTAGGAACAGGATGGCCGTCCCGGCGTTGCGCGGGCCGTTGTAATCCTGGGGAAGTGCCGATTGGGGCACCGTCAACTCGCTGCGCCAGGTCTCCCTGAAATAGCCGCCCTCGGGGTGAGGAGCCATGCCGACGTGGCGCGCCCAGTCGGGTAGTTCGGTCATCGTCATACCGTAGTCTCGACGCATGTCGCGCCTGCGTCCCGGATGGCTGGTCGCACTGTGCGCGACGGTCCTTGTGGTCAATGCGTGGATGCCCTGGCTGACGGCTGACGGTGCTCGGGCCAGCGCGGTCGGCGGCGTGGTCGGCGATATGGATGAGTTGCGGAATCGGTTATCCGGCTTCGGCGTAGGTCAACTCATCGTCCTGCTGTCGGCGACGTTGATCGTGGCGGGAGCGATGGCGGCGCGGGGGTTGTCGGCCCGGGTGGCATCCTCGGCAGCACTGGCCATTTCGGTGCTGCTGGTGGTTCTCACGGTGTTCTACTACCGGTTGTATGTGTACACGCCGGTGTCGGCTGGATTCGGCTTCTATATCGGCGTCGCGGCGGCGATCACGGCGGCGGTGCTGTCGGTGATGACGATGGTCGCTGCGTGGTCGGCGGCCACCGTGCGAACGCCATGAGCGGGTACGTCGAACCGATCTCGCTGACCGGAGACCGCTGGGTAAAGCTGGAACCTCTTGGCTCAGAACATGTTCCGGAGATCAAAGCCGCCGCTGCCGATGGCGAACTCGGGCGCCTGTGGTTCACCGCGGCGCCGGCCCCAGAGGCGGTCGAGCGATGGGTCGACGCTCGGCTGGCCGTACAGACGCCGGACACCGGACTGACGATGGTCGTGCGTCGGCTGGACGGCACGTTCGTCGGCTCGTCGAGCTTCATGAACGTGGACCCGGCCAACCGGCGACTCGAGATCGGCAACACGTGGTACGTGGAGTCGGCGCGGCGCAGCGGGGTCAACAGCGAGACGAAGCTGCTGATGCTCGGCCATGCTTTCGATCAATTGGATTGTGTCGCAGTTGAATTCCGTACGCACTTCTTCAATTTCACCAGCCGAAAGGCGATCGAGAGCCTGGGCGCCAAGCTCGACGGCGTGTTGCGCAGTAACCAGCTGCTGGCCGACGGATCGCGGCGCGACACCGTCGTGTACTCGATTCTGGACATCGAGTGGCCGTCGGTGCGCAACAACCTGCGGTACCGGCTGGGCCGTCACGCGTGACCGGATGCCTCTTGGGCGCGCGAGACTGCGGACAGATCGCGTTTTCGAGCTGAATCGCGATCTGCCCGCAGTCTCGATTGAGCGGTTACTCCGAGTCGGCGGTGGTTGGCTCGATCGACTGTTGTCTGCCGCTGTGGGCGACCTCGATCTTGCGCGGCTTCGCGCGCTCGGCGACCGGGATCGTCACGGTCAGGACGCCGTTCTCGTAGGTCGCCGAAATCGCCGTTGCATCAATCCCTTCCCCAAGGGAAAGCTGCCTGCGGTAGGTGCCGAAGAACCGCTCGTTCGCCAGCCACTGGACGGAGTCCTCGGAGCGGGCAGTGCGGTGCGCGGAGATCGTGAGGGTGCCGCTGTCGACGTCGACATCCACCGATCCGGGATCGATACCGGGCAGGTCCGCTGTCAGGACGTAATGGTCATCGATCTTGCAGAGGTCCATCGGCATGAACCGAGGGGTGCGAGTCGATCCGGTCTGGCTGGTCAGCAAGCCACGGGTCAAGGCGTCAAGGTCACTGAACGGATCAAAACGAAGCACAGCAATTCACCTCCTACGTAACTCAGAGCCCGCCACCCTGGCGGGCGACCAAATCACTGTGCACCTGCGAGATTAGCACTCTCGGGCAGAGAGTGCCAGTGACTTTCGGCCCTAATTTCACACCGCGGCGACATGCGCGCCACGCAGTGGTTCGGAGCACTGATCGCATGTCAGGACGGGTACGAACCGGCGGCCGCACGCCGTGTGGGCGAGGGCTACCGCCGGTCCCTCGGGTGACTGGTACCAACGCTGCGCCCACTGCAGGGCGGTCACTAGGACCGGATACAGCGCCCGGCCCTTCTCGGTCAGGCGGTATCGGTTGTCGGACATCTCGAACACCCCATTGGCCGTGAAGATCGCCAGCCGGTCGGCGATCGAGCCCGGGGGCGCGCCCAGCTGCGTCTGAAAATCGGTGAAGCGACTCATCCCCACAAACGCGGCGACCAACAGCGCGAATCCCCATCGGTTGCCCATGACGCTCATCGTCTGAGGGAACAACCCTGCCGACTGATCGGACGCCGACCGTCGTCGCGTCGCCGCCACCGGAATCGACCGTGACCACGAGCCGCTCGGACCCCACTGTGCGACGACGTCTTTCTCGCTCGCCGCCTCTTTACATGAGCCGCAGGCGACGATCGGTGCGAAGTCGCCGCCGCACGATGTGTGACGCATGCCGGGCAGCGGATCGTCGTGGTCGGGCACCCAGTGGCGTTCCCACTCCCAGATCGACAGCAGCACCGGCCACAGCGATCGGGAGCGTTCGGTGATGACGTATTCCGAACGTGGTGGATTGGATTGGTACGAGCGGCTTTCGAGCAGCGCTTCACCGGTCAGCAATCGCAGCCGCGCCGTCAGCACGGAGTTCGAAATGGGTAGCCGGGCGCGGAAGTCGCCGTACCGCGTCGCGCCGAGGAGCGCCTGCTGGACGACGAGCAGAGTCCACTCGTCGCCCAGGAGCCCCAACATGCGCGCGACGGCGTTGGGGCCCGGCTCGGTCACCTACAGGCCGATCGCGCCGGCCGCGGTGTCGGCGTCTCGCCAGCGCCGCAGCTCCGAACCACGCGCCCATGTCGAGTGGGTGCCGCTGGAAATGCGCTCCGGCAGTGCGAGTTTGCACACCGGTCCGTCGGCGACCCTGGCCGCGTCGAACACCAGGCAGTACGAGGCGTCGGCGTTCATGTCGGTGGTCAGCGTCACGAGGTAACCGTCGTCCTCGGCGCTGCTTCCCACCCGCGGCGCCATTGCGGTCTCGCTGCCGTACACGCCGTCGTCGAATGTGAAACGTTCCTCGGCGCCCGTGGCAACGTCGTGCTTCACCAAACCGTCGAACAGGAACCATCCTGGCTTACCCGTTGCGGCATACGTGTAGCGGTACTGGCCGCCCGCGTATCCACCGTTGATCATGCCGAACTCGGTCGTGGAGTCCGAAAGGCGTTCTTCGCGCGTCTCGCCGGTGACCAGGTTGAAGCGCCAACGATGGAGGTTGGTCTGCAATCCGTCGAGGGCGAGATACCGGAACGCCTTCTTGTACTTGTCTCCGGTGAGGGTGTCGACCGGCGCGGGATCACCTTCGAAGAAGCCGTCGAGGACGATCTCGTCGCCGTCCTCATAGGCATTGACCCAATGCAGGACGAAGGTTGGATCGGCCTCGAACCACCGGATCTCCTCCGGGCCACCGCGGCGGGGGATCACCGCGAACCGGGACGGCATATCTCGGTGAAACCCAGGGAGGTGGACGCCGGCCTGCAGCAGCTTCGGATCCCAGAACAGCGGAAAGTCGTTGAGGATCGCATAGCTTTCGGTGAACGCCATGTCGTGGGGGAGGCGCGGTCCGGGAAGCGGGATATCGATGAAATGCACCAGATCATTGGCGGCATCGACGACGCCGTAGCGCATGTACGGCGCTTCCTTGCTGTAGGTGAAGAACAGCAACTCCCCGGTGCGGTCGTCGACCTTCGGGTGCGCCGAAACCCCCCAGTCGAACGGGAAGCCGCCGTTGAAGTCCTCTTTACCCAAGGTGTTCCCGGTGAAGGGATCGATGCGGTACATGTCGCCGCACTGGTAGTGGCTCGTCAACGCCGTGCCGCGGTGCACGATCACGTCGGTACTCGACGCGTCCTTCATCAGCGTCCGTGCGCCCCAACCGTAGTCGCGCTTCGCGAGCTGGATCGGTTCGGCGAGGCCGGGCCACAATGGGCCGCCCTCCTCGTTCTCCGCGTCGAAACCGTCGGTGCGCACGAACCTGTTGCGGTAGAACGCCTTTCCGTCACGGAATCCGACGACGTGCACCATGCCGTCGCCGTCGAACGGATGGTAGAACTTCAGCGCGGGGTGCAGAGGGTTCTCGGTGTTGCGCAGGTACACGCCATCGAGGTCGTGCGGAATCTCGCCCTCGACCGCCTGCAGATCGTCGGCATCCCATTCGGTGGTCTGTGGGCGCCACGGTCCGGTGCGGTAGGGGTGGTCGTCGTCCTCGGGCAGCGTCGACAGAAACTTCCCGACGACCTCCACGTTCACGCTCATCTCACACTCCACTCACGACGAAACTGACGGTGGTGGCGGTGCTTCCGCCGAAGTTCAAGGTGCCGAACGTCTTTGCGCCCTCGACCTGGTAATCGCCCGCACCGCCGCTGACTTGCTTGGCGGCGTCCAGGAGCATGCGCACACCGGACGCGCCGACGGGATGCCCGCCGCCGATGAGGCCTCCGCTGGGGTTGATCGGCAGCAGCCCACCCATCTCGATCTCACCGTTCTCGATGGCCTTCCACGATTCGCCGGGTCCGGTGAGCCCGATGTGGTCGATCGCGAGATATTCGCTGGGCGTGAAGCAGTCGTGCACCTCGAAGCCGTCGACGTCATCGAGGGTGACGCGCGCCCGGTCGAACGCGTCGAGCACCGCGGTGCGCACGTGGGGCAGCACATAGGGGTTGTCGGCCGAATGGTCGAGTTTCTGCTGCAGGCCGAGGCCGACGGTGCGGTGGCCCCAGCCGTCGATTCGTCCGATTGGACGCGCGGTGGTGTGATCGCGCAGCCAATCGTCGGTGACGAGGACGATGCCCGCGGCCCCGTCGGTCATCTGGCTGCAGTCGAAGCGACGGATGCGCCCATCGATGACGGGGTTTGCGTCGTCGTCCGCGGTGATCGGGTCCGGAACCGCCCACCCCCGCGTCTGCGCATTGGGATTGTTGCGCGCGTTGGCGAAGTTGACCTGGGCGATGGCGCGCAGGTGGGAGTCATCGATGCCGTAGCGGCGGTCGTACTCGGCAGCCACTTTGTCGAACATGTGTGGCCACATGAATTTGGCGTCGGCTCCCTCGTGGTCGGTCCACGCGGCCGCGCCGAGGTACTGGGCGGCGGTGTCGCCGTGCACCGTCTTCTCCAGCTCGACGCCCAGCACCAGCGCGGTCCGGTATGCGCCCGAACGAAGATCCGCGATGGCTGACAGCGTGGCGACACTGCCCGAGGCGCAGGCGGCCTCGTGCCTCGAGGCGGGTGTGTCCCACAAACCGCTGTTGACGGTGGCGGGCATGGCGCCGAGGTGGCCCTGCCGGGCGAACATCTCGCCGAAAGCGTTGCCCAGGTGTACGACGTCGATGTCGGACGCGTCGACCTTCGAGGCGGTGAGGGTCGAATCCACGACTTCGCAGGTCAGGTCGGCGAAATCTAGGCCCTCCCGGGTCAGGTTGCGGGCGAAATCGGTCTGATAGCCACCGAGGATCCAGACATTGGGTGCGCCCACGATGGTGACGTTACTACAATTAAGAGAGTGACCCTAGGGTTCGGCTCCGTCGGCACTCAGGTCTGAACCGACGGAACCTTGGCTGTGCGTAGAGGTCGACCACTACGCGAGCCTCTATTGGGACTGCCCGTTGTGTGAGATGGCAAACGTTCGTGTATCGGACACCCGGATTGGGAAGACTGTAGCGATGACTGAGGTACGGAACCACGACCTAGCTCGCCGGATGGCCGAGTTGGCGCGTGCTGCCGCGTCGCCTCGCAGTGTCGGTGAAGTTCTGTCCGACGTCACCGAGACGGCGAAGGAACTCATTCCGGGTGTCGACACAGCGGGGGTACTGCTTGTCGGCAAGAACGGCAAGTACGAATCGTTGGCCGGTACCTCTGACTTGCCTCACACCCTCGACGACCTACAGATGACTTTCGGCGAGGGTCCGTGCGTGCAGGCCGCGATGGACGATCTGATTGTGCGGACCGACGATTTCCGGTCCGAAGCACGCTGGCCCAAGTATTCGCCTGCAGTCGTCGAACTCGGCGTGCTCAGTGGACTGTCGGTCAAGCTGTACACCGCCGATCGGACCGCCGGCGCCCTGAACATGTTCAGTTTCGAGGCGAACTCGTTCGACGGCGAGGATGAGACGATCGCGACTGTTCTTGCTGCGCACGCCGCGGCCGCGATCCTGGCCAGTCGGCAGGGCGAGCAGTTGCAGTCGGCGTTGACGACAAGGGATCGCATCGGCCAGGCCAAGGGCATCATCATGGAGCGCTACGACATCGACGATGTGGCGGCTTTCGAGATGCTGAGGCGGCTTTCGCAGGACAGCAACGTCCGTCTGACCGATATCGCACAGCGAGTCATCGAGACGCGGGGCGGTAACGACAATCGCGGCGCCGAGTAGGCGATCCGCACCGCGAGAAAGCGCTTGACTGAGACGGCGCCGACACTGCAGCCGCTCTATCTGTTCGCCGACAGTCAGCTGCTGTTCTGGAGGCGCAACGGCCGACTGGTTCTGGACGCGGCCCTCGACGGTTTCGCGCGGAACACTGCAATCCGCGCAGCTTACGTAGGTGCCTCCAACGGCGACAGGATGGATTTCTACGAAGTCTTCGAAGCGGCGATGGATGCGATCGGAATCGCCGATCGACGCATGATCGTTTCCTCGTTTGGTCCGGCCGACCGCGCATTTCTGGAGTGTGCACAGTTGATCGTCCTGGCGGGGGGCGATGTGCAGCGTGGCTGGGCCACGATCGAAGCAACCGGCATGAAGGACGTGATCTTGGACCGGCACGCTAAAGGCGCTGTGCTGGTGGGTATTTCAGCCGGTGCGGTGCAGCTGGGGTGGTATGGCGTCGGCGAGACGTGGGCATCGGCGCCGGCGGCGCCGTTCGAGGTGTTCGGGCTCGTCCACATGGTCGTCGACACACATGACGAGCACGCCGGATGGGCGCGGCTGGCGCGCACGATTCATCTGCTCGACGGAACAGTCGCCGGGCTCGGGATCCCCTCTGGTGGCGGAGTCATCGTGCACCCGGACGCCACCATCGAGTCGCTGCGACGGCCCGCACTCGAATTCCGTTCAGAGCGTGGAAGGATCGCGCATTCACTGCTCCACCCGAAAATCGATTAGTTCCGCCGATCCGGCGCAATGCCCTCATAACGTGTCACAATGATGTGGCCGACCTTCAGTGAAGGAATCGATCGTGGAGTTTTCGAGATTGGCCCGTAGTTGGCCGGATCGCCGGCTGTGGGCTGCGCGGGTGTTCGCATTGCGAGCGACCATCCTCGGATTGATTGATCAGTATCCGTGGGCCGCGGGGATGATCGCGGTGCCGCTGACGATCATCGGGCTGGCTGGCGTGGTCACGCTCCCTCTGCTTTTTGTGCCACTGCTGGTACTGACCGGCGTCGTGTTGGTCGTGATCGAGTATTACGCGGATCAGCAGAAGCCGGGTGTGTACCAGGAGCAGACTGCCGGCGGCGGCCCCACGAGATGGAACCTCCGGTCGCGCATGGGCCAATTCAGGCTGCACGGCTCATCCAAGTGGCCGCAGATGATCAGGGAAGCGCGTGCTCGGGCGGAAGCCGTGGCAGCCGAGTCGCTGGCCTCCGCAGCCCGAGCCCTGGCCGCTGACGCCAGGAAGCAGGCAGACGTCGCGGAGGCGCGGACGCGGGCAAACCAGCTGCATGTCGAAACACAAACCGAGACCAAACCGACCTTGCCTGCGGATTAGACGCTCTTCTACTGCGCCGCCATATGCCTGCGCACAGCCCGGTACGGCGACCGCAACATGCAGCCATTATTAGATAGTCGCGCTGTGCCCCCGGCAGGATTCGAACCTGCGGCACGCCCCTCGACAGCAAACCGTCTATCAGCGTAATATCGCGTCTAGCTGCACTGATGCCCGCCGCCTCGCTTGACAGCAAGTGACTCAGAGTGACACTGGAGGGCACAGATAGGGCACAGCTAAGGCACGACGGGAGCACCGACCATGAGCACGACCCAGCGAACACGCCGCCCGCGACGATCTTGGGGCAAGGTGAAAGCCTTGCCGTCCAAGCGCTACCAGGCGTCGTATATCGGCCCCGATCTGCTGCGGCATTACGCGCCGCACACCTTCACGTCGAAGCTGGACGCCGAGCACTGGGTCGCTGAGGAGAGGCGAGTGCTGGAGCGCGGCGAGTGGACCCCACCGAGCGTGCGAGCCGCCGCCCAGGCCGCACGAGGGCAGACGTTCGGGGAGTACGCGAAGGTGTGGATAGCTCAGCGTGACCTCAAGCCGCGCACCCGGCAGGGCTATGAGGAATTGCTCGCCGCACCGCTGCGGCGGCTGCACCCCGTCCCGCTGGCGATGATCACCCCGGCCACCGTGCGCACCTGGCATAGCGGGCTGGGCTCAGCGACTCCACGACGACGGGCACACGCCTACGGCTTGTTGCGGGCGATTATGAGCACCGCCGTCGCTGACGGGCTGCTCACCGCCAACCCGTGCCAGCTCCGAGGGGCACAGAACACGCCGACCAAGCGGGCCGCAATCGTGTTGACGCCCAACGAGATAGCGAAGATCGCGATCAACATTCGACCGGCACCACTGAAAGCCGCCGTGCTCATCATGGCGTGGGCTGGCCTGCGGTGGGGTGAACTTATCGAGTTGCGGCGCAAAGACATTGACATCGACGCCGCCGTGATCCACGTAGGCCGCGCGGCCACGCACCGCAACAAGCAATGCTGGGTGGACTCACCGAAATCGGGCCGTATCCGCACAGTGACGCTGCCGCCGCACATTGTCGGTGACCTGTCTGACCACCTCGCCGCGTTTGTGGACGACGACCCCGAGGCGCTGCTGTTCTGTGCCCCGCACGCCTGCCACTACAACGACCGCACATTTCGCGATCACTTCGCTGAAGCTGTTGCCACCGTGGGTAAATCGGGTGTGCGCATTCACGATCTGCGACACACCGCAGCGACGACAGCGTCGAAAGTCGCCTCTCAGGCTGCGCTACAGGCGCGCATGGGGCACAGCACGGCGTCAGCATCGGCCCGGTATCAGCACGTCGCCTCCGGTGAGGACCGGGCCATTGCGCATGCTCTGAGCGCTTTGGCTGCCACGCTGGACGCTGATAGCGCCACCGGCTGATCACGCTGCTCGCGCCCGTCGTCGCAAATTAGACCATCGGGCAGGGCCGTCACGATGGCCCGCCACGCAGGCTCAGGTGCGTCATTTGTCGCACCTCAGTGCCCCGAATCCCCGCTGTGAGAGCCGGTTTCGGCATGGTGTGACGCAGATCACACAACGAATTTCCTTGGCTACCGTAGCCGAGCGTTGAGGCGCGACCTGCGGAAACGAGTGTTTCCGTGGCTACCGTAGCCAATATTCCTGATTCCTTCGCTACGTCAGTTTACCGTTGCGGCACAACGGGTTTCGCGGTTGCGGGCGGGTGTAGCTTCTGTCTCATGTCATCACCGACAACGACAGGAAAGGAAACAGGATCATGCAAAGAATGCTCAGCCTGGCCGACGCCGCCGAAGCGGTGGGCGTCAGTAAGCGCCACATTCGGCGACTGGTTGACGAGGGACAGTTAGCGGCCTATCGGCTGGGACCGCCGCCGTCGCGAGTCGTGCGCGTGAAAGAAGAGGATCTGATCGCGCTATTCGAGAACATCAAAGGCTGATACAGCGAATTAACCAACACACCAACACATTTGAAAGGCTGCGAAATGACAACCAAATCCGCCGACGCCAAACCGCGCGGCGCACCACCCGCGACGTGGGTGATCGAACAGACGGACTCAAAGGGCCATCTGTCCTACTGGCTTGACTGCGACCTGTTCGGCGGCTTCGCGTCGATAGTGACGGGGCCGCTGGGGCCACCGGACGGCGTCGGCACCGTTCGCACATGGGGCACCAAGGCCGACGCTGAAGCGGCGTTCCGCAAGGTGTACGGGCGCATGGCGCGCGGCTATCGCGCGGTGAGGCTGACCGACGAGCAGGTCGCACGGCTGACGCCACCGGGTGCCAACACCAAACCCGTGCCCGACACGGTGGCCGCAGCGCTGGCCAAAGCGCGAGCCAAGAAAGCCGCACCGGCTGACACCACCCCTACCGAGATCGTGCCGCAGCGGGCGACTGAGCCCGTGACACCGGGGGCTGATGCGCAGGCCGCGCCTGCTGTGCCCGATGTGACAGACAAGCCGCTGACCAAGGCGGCGGCGCGGGCGCTCACCGACGAGATCAAGCGCGATGCCGAAGTGCTGTGGGAGAAGATCGCACAGGCGTTCACGGAACGCGCGTGGGCCGCACTGGGCTACCCCTCGTGGGATGGGTACTGCGCCGCCGAGTTCGGGTCGCTGCGGTTGCGCCTGCCCCGCGAGGAACGCAGCGAGGTGGTGTCGTCACTGGCCGACGCCGGTCTGTCGAATCGCGCCATCGCGACGGCTACCGGAATCAGCGAGATGACGGTGCGCCGCGAGAAGGCAGCTGCGACAAATGTCGCACCTGTGATCGACGCCGAGATCGTCACGGAGGCACCTGTCTCGAATGAGACACCTGGCCGCAAGCTGACGGTGGTGCGCGAGCCAGCCCGCACGGTGACCGGCACCGATGGGAAGCGCTACGCGAGCAGTCGGGTTAAGCCGCCGAGGCAGAGGCAGCGCGACGTTTTCAAGGGTGCTGCCAATCTGGCGGTGCTGACGTGCAAGGTGGCCGACGAGGTAGACCACCTCAAGAATTTGGGCAAACACAAAGGCACGCCAGATGAGGTCGCGAAGCTTCTCGAAGCTATCCGACACTTGAGGTACGCGCAGAAGATTCTGGATAAGTGGCTGGCGACCAACGTGATTGACAAACCGACAGGCAATGGCTGAACGCGCGGCGGCGTAACGGCACCCCAAATCCGTTGCGCCTGCGGGCTACTCAGCTCACCACAGCACCACGATTGAAAGGAACATCATGAGCACACTGCAATGGCAGCACAAAGAGGCCCACGACGGCACGCCAGAGGGTTACCTCGCTTGTGTTGTTGACGACGATGGAGCAGAGCGCGTCTACGCCATCTTGAGGACGAATCCCGCTGCGCAAGACGGTGATCCGAGTTTGGTGATCACCAGCGAGGAACTTCGCTACCGGCAGGATGGGTGGTCGATGTCTGCGATCAGCAGTGCCACGGGACTCGATGGCCTGGACGCAGTGCACCTCTATGCGACTGCCGAAGCGGCTCAGCTCGCGGCGCAAGAGCGCGAGGATTCGGTGGTGACACCATGACTACCGCGACGACCAATCTTGATGTGCTGCGGGCATATACGGCTCAGTTCGGCGTTGAGGTGGGGCCTGATGAAACCTTCATGCCGCACGAGCCGGTCAGCGCCGACGCCGCCGCCGAGGTTGTCCGAAACTGGGTGACCGGCTCCGTGACCTCTGGGGTTACACCCGACGGCGGTATCGCCACATTGGAGCCGCGTCGGGCCGTCGGGAGAAACTTAGATATCAAAAAAGGAACTATATTAATACAATGGGGGGTACAAAGAATGCGTTGCGGCACAACAAGATTCATGGAGACAATTCTTCTACGACCGTAGAACAATTCGACGCCGTTGTCCCCCAACGGTTTTCGCGCACAGAGGCATTGACACAGCTGGGTATAGTGGAGTAGACGGTGGGATGGTGACACATGGGTGAAGTCGTACGAGGCGAATTCGCTTTAGGGCCGTCGCAGCGCGCCGAGGCCGCAGAGCGCCGGGTTTCGCACAGCACCGTGTGGTTGGAGCGCAAAGGCGATGAGTTGCCCTACGCCAAAGTCAGGGGCACCAACGGCAAGGTCTACAACGCACGCCAGCTCACCGCCGAGCAGCGCCGCACGCGCACAAAGCGCATCAAAATGCTGTTGAACCTGGGCTATAGCGTCACGGCCATTGTCGAAACGCTCGATGTCTCTCGTGGTGTTGTGTCGAGAGTTGCGGAGTCGACGCCGAAACGCCGGAAAGTCTCCAGGGCGAGCCGCCGCGCTTGGAAGAACCGAGGCACCGGCTAGCCGCCGACGCCGCCGCCAGCGGGCAGCACAGCGGCGGGAATCGACCACTAGGCGCACCCGGTCCCGTATCACTCGCCGTCGAATCGACGTTTGTGCCGAAGAGTCGAAAACTGGGTCGACCGACCCCATTGTGCCGCCCGTTGTATCAACCGCTCAGATGTCAGAAGCGACACCCACTGTGCCCCTCACGGTGGCCGACCAGCAACACGCCCGGCATCGGGTCGCAGTGACTCAGAGTGTCAGCGAACGCCATACGAGAGGCTGCGCTAGGGCACGAGGCCGCATCGGCGGTCAGACTGGCTAACAGCGAGAGCATCGCTACGCAGTGGCGAAGTCGTGACAGCAAACGACAACAAGGGTGCCCCCGGCAGGATTCGAACCTGCGACACCGGCTTTAGGAGAGCCGTGCTCTATCCCCTGAGCTACGGGGGCGGACCGCAGGAAGCTTACCGGTCGGGACCGCCACCTCTTGGGCAGCCCAGATCTCGGTTTTGGCAAATTTGACAAAACTTCTTCCGAATTGGCCCGCCGCACCGTAGCGTCTTCAGCCGTGGAGCTGAAGTTGCAGCGCGTCGGCGCATGGTGTGGGACCGCGATGATCGTCCTCTACAGCGTGTGCTTTTCCGGTATCGCAAAACTCTTTCCGCCGATGTCCCCATCGGACACGGCCGAGCAGACCGACGCCTTCCTGACCACCGAAAACCTCTGGGTCCGTTTCGGGCTTGCCGGCGCACTGCTCGCAGCCGCGCTCGCCATTCCGTTCCACGCGGTGATCGTGCTGCGCCTGCGGCGAGCCGAGGGGCAATGGGGCATGCTCACCCTGACCCAGATCCTGGCCGCCGCGATCTTCACGCCGGCGATGATGTTCTCGCTGATGGCGTTGGCGGCGGCCGCATTTCGGGCCGGGCAGCGCGATCCGGAGATCACCCAGGCGTTCAGCGATTTCTTCTGGCTGTGGTTCATCGGCATCGTCGGCACCATCGTCATGCAGAACCTCACGCTGGCGATCGCCTCGTTCACCGACAAGGGCAACCCCCCGACCTTCCCGCGCTGGTACGGCTTCCTCAACCTGTGGGTGGCCATGCTGTCGCTCCCCGGCTGCGTCGTGATCGCCATGAACACGGGGCCGCTTGCATGGGATGGCGTGTTCTCCTACTACCTGCCGGGTCTCGCCCTGATCGTCTGGATGATCGGCACCACCGTCGTGCTGCTGAAGTCCATCAAGGCGGAGGAAGCCGCCGAAAGCCGGCTGGCCGCAACGCCGTGACGGCGGCTGCGACGGCGCCGGGCGATCCATCCGCCCGGCGGATCCCCGCCGAGTCCGGCACATGGGTGTTCCTGTTCGGCGACATGCTCGTGTTCGGCGTCTTCTTCGTCACCTTCATGGTGGAGCGGGCCAAGGCGCCCGAGCTGTTCGACGTCGCCCGCACGTCGCTGCACACCGGCGTCGGCGTCACGAACACCCTGGTCCTGCTCACCAGCTCGCTGTGCATCGTCGTGGCGCTCGGCGCGATCCGCGCAGGCGCGAAGTCGATTGCCGCCAAAGCTGTTTCGGCGGCGATCGCGTTCGGCCTGCTCTTCATCGGCCTCAAGGTCTATGAGTATGTGTCGCTGGCAACCAGCGGCCACGGCCCCGGTGCGAACGACTTCTTCCTCTACTACTTCATCCTGACCGGACTGCATCTCTTCCACGTCTGCGTCGGCATCGGCGTGCTGGGGTTCCTGCTGACGCAAACGCGCCGCGACGACATCAGCACCACCCGGATGGCGGCCATCGAGGGTGGCGCGTGCTTCTGGCACCTCGTCGACCTGCTGTGGATCTTCCTGTTCGCGCTGCTGTACCTGGTGAGCTGATGCGGGGGCCTTCGGTGTTCCAGCTGGTGCGCAACCGCGCGGGCCTCTCATGGCTGATCCTCGTGGCGGCGACGCTCGTCTCGTGGGCAGTCGGCGCCGATCACGGCACCGGCTCGATGGTGGCGATCGTCGTCCTGGCCATCGCGGCGATCAAGGTGCGCCTCGTCGGCCTGGACTTCATGGAACTGCGCCACGCGCCGATACCGTTGCGCGTGTTGTTCGAGGTCTACTGCCTCGCCGTGTGGGCGGTGCTGTCGGGCCTCTACCTCTGGCTGTGACTAGCGCAGTTCGGCGATCACCTTCGCGAACTCCTCGCCGTGTTGCTGCTGCACGGTGATGTAGGTGACCCCGTACGCGTCGCGCAGGTGTCGAATGGTGTCGGCGATGTCCCTCGGCGTACCCGAGAACACCGCGGGCGTCGCCAGCATCTCTTCCTCGGACAGGTCCGGCAGGAACCTCCTCACCAGCGACAGGTCGGGAACCCCCGAGTTGTCGGTGGGCAGCGCGATCACCGACAGGTTCAGTTCGAGCTCGTCGAACCGGTCGCCGGCGGCCTCGCGGACGAAGGCGATGCGGTCGGCGAGCGGATCCACGCCGCCGATGATCGGGTGACCGCCCGTCAGCCCGATGATGTTCGCCTGCTGCGCGGCGAGGGTCAGCAGCTTGTCGCCGTTGCCCGCGATGAGGATCGGCACATCGGCGGCGTGCTCGTTCATGTGCTCGGTGACGTGACGCAGCCACGCGACGCGTTCACCCGCCGTGGGGTAGGGCAGCTCGGCTTGCTCGAACTCCTCTTTGACGTACCCCGCGCCGAGGCCGAGATCGAAACGGCCGCCGCTGAGGTCGCGCAGCGACATGACGTCACGCGCCAGTAGTGCGGGCCGGTAGAAGCCGGCGTTCAGCACAAAGGTGCCGACCCGCAGCCTCTCGGTGGCCATCGCCATCGCCGTCATCATCGGGAACGGTGCGGTCGTGTAGAGGTGGTCGGCCATGTGGATGATGTCGTATCCCATGTCCTCCGCGCGGCGCGCCCAGTCCTGGACCGACTTCTGCCGACGTGCAGCCTGCAGCCCGACACCGAACCGGAAATCTCTGCCCATCGCCTGATCGTAGAAGTTCTGCTCGGCGGGGTTTAGCCGGTGTCAGCAATGGGCATGATTCTGCCGCCGGCTTCGATACCCGAAGCCCGCCACCACCGACTTGTCACCCCGATCCGGTCCGTCGTGAGCAAGCCTCCGACGGGCCGGATCTATTTTCAGACTCGAACACACCATGGCCACTCATCCCACAATCGGCGTAGAAGAGGAATTCCTGCTCGCCGATCCCGCAACGGGCGAACCGGTCGCCGTCAACAAGACGGTCGCCGGTCACGCCGCCGAGCGCGGCGTGAAGCTACAGCTCGAGCTCACCAGCTGCCAGGTCGAAACCGCCACCGACGTTGTCGGCGGCACCCGCGAACTCGCCGACCAGCTGTTCAGGTTGCGCCGGATCACGGCCGAGGCCGCCGAAGCCGGCGGCGCCCGGCTGCTGGCCGTCGGACTACCGCCCACCGTGCCGCACGAATTCCCGATCACCGACACCCCGCGCTACCGAAAGATCGCCGAAAGGCACGGCATGATCGCGCACGAACAAGGCATCTGCGGTGCCCACGTGCATGTCGCCGTGCCGAACCGTGAGGCCGCAGTACGGGTCAGCAACCGGCTGCGGCCGTGGCTGCCGCTGCTGCTCTCGCTCAGCACGAATTCCGCGATCTACCGCAATACCGACACCGGCTACGCCAGCTGGCGCAGCGTGTTGTGGGCGCGGTGGCCGAGCGCGGGACCGCCGCCGGCATTCGATTCCGTCGACGAGTACGACGCCGTCGTGCAGATGCTCATTCGCGTGGGCGCCGCGCTGGACGACGGGATGGTCTATTGGGATGTCCGGCCGTCGGCGAACTTTCCGACTGTCGAGGTCCGTGTCGCCGACGTGCCGGCCACGGTCGCCGAGACCGTGCTGCTGGCGGCGTTGATCCGCGGAGCGGTGATGACGGCGCTGGACGACGAGCGGCAGCGCCAACCGGTATCGCCGCTGGCACCCCATGCCCTGCGGGCCGCCTACTGGAAATCGGCGCGCGACGGCCTCGACGGCGAAGCGCTCGACCTGGCCGGGGGTCACGAGTGTGCGCCTGCGCGATCGTTGTTGGAAAACCTGGTCGAGCACGTGCGGCCCGCGCTCGAGGCGGTCGGCGACTACGACCTCGTCAGCGGCGAACTGCACCGCGTCGCCGAGGAGGGCAACGGGGCGATGCGCCAACGGCGGGCGTGGCAGCGGGGTCACGACGTCGCCGATGTGATCGCCGAGGCCGCAGCGGCCACTCTCGAGGGGACCTAGGTCAGTGGTAGTGCCGCGAAGGGCGCCGTGGTCGGCATCAGTGAACCGCCGGCCGGTTCGATGGTGAACGCCAGAGTGCTCGACCCGTCCAGATCCGGCAGCACCGCGGTGGTCGACGGCGCGATGGCCTGCGCGTCCATGGTTCCCGCCGAATGCGGCCCCTCGTCGTTGATCAACCACATCTGGTAGACGGTGCCGGTTTGGGGCGGCGCGACGTTGTTCATCACCAGCACGCCCGCGTTTTTGTCGCGGGAGAAGACGACCGTCGCACGTCCGCCGCCGGGAATGTCGCCGGAAACGGTCCGCACATCCGGTGCGGCGAAGATCTGCTCCGCGGTCGTCGGTGGGGGCCGCAGCGCCAAGCCGACGCCGAGGGCGCCGAGTCCGACGATCAATGCAGCCGCGGCGGCCAGCACGGCCGTGCGCCACCGCTTCGCGCGGGGTTTCATCGGGATCACCGGTGCCTCCACGGCAGGCGTCCTGCCGATTTCGGCGAGGACACGGTCGCGGAGTTCGTTCGGCGGCTCGACGGCGGTGGCGGCCGATATCGCCGCCATGGTTTCGCGCACCGCACGGACTTCGTCGCCGAAGGCGCGCGCCACGTCGGGCGGTGCACTCGCAAGACGACGGTCGATGTCGGCACGTTCAACCTCGGACATCGCGTGCAACGCATACGGCGTCGCAAGGGCGGTCAAATCGTCTATCGGTTGAGTCATGTCAGCCCCAAACACCTGCGTAGGCCGCGAATGGCATCGCGCATCCGCGATTTGATCGTCGCGAGGTTGGCCGACAGCCGCTCGGACACCTGAACGTAGGTCAGGCCGTCGTAGTAGGCGAGGTGAATGGCCTCTCGCTGAGTATCGGTCAGTGAGCCGAGACATTCGGCCACCTGGCGATGCTCGTCGCTCTGGATCACCGAGTCGGCGACCTGGTCGGACGGTGGCTCGACATTGGCGGCGCCATAGCGGGACTCGCGCTGACCGGCGGCCTGCTCAGAGCGCACCCGGTCCACGGCACGACGATGCGCGAGCGTCATCAGCCACGACATCGGGGACCCCGCGGCGGGATTGTATGAATCCGCGGTGCGCCATACCTGCAGGTAGATGTCCTGCGTGGTCTCCTCGCTATAGCCGGGATCGCGCAAAACTCGGGTGACCAGGCCGTATACCCGCGCCCGAGTCTGATCGTAGAACTCCGCGAACGCGTCGACGTCCTGCCGGGCGACTTGGCGGAGCAGCTCGTCGAGGTCCCTTGTCACAGGCCGTAGCCTATCGACCGGCGCAATTAGCGTCATGGTATTCGCGATCTAGGTGGACGCGGTACGAAAAATGAAGTACGCGAACGGTATTCGCCGAAGCCGTTTCTACTGGCCATGTACTTCTCGGTGAGGCGGGCTCCGGTGGCGTACACCAGGAAGTAGGTCATGAGCACCGGGGACAGCACGGTGACGAGCGAAATCGCGCCCGCGATGCTGGCCAGCCACAGTCCCCACCACACACATGCGTCGCCGAAGTAATTCGGATGCCGGGTCCACGCCCACAGTCCGCGGTCCATGATGACACCCTGGTTGGCCGGGTCGGCCTTGAAGCGGCGCAGCTGGTGATCGCCGACGGCCTCGAACAGCAAGCCGAGCGCCCACACGGCGACACCCAGGACGAACACCGGGCGCAGCAACGCCGGCGTCGGACCCAGGACAGCCGAAAGTTGAAGGGGCAACGAGACGAACCACGTCGCCGCCCCCTGGATCAAGAACACCTTTCGGATCACATGCCCCGCCGAGAAGTCGCCGCGCAGCAGGTCACGGTAGCGTGGATCCTCGCCCTTACCAGCCGATTTCAGCGTCATGTGCCACGCGAGTCGCAGTCCCCACACCGCGACGAGCGCCAGTAGGAGGACCCGCCGGAACGCGTCACCCGTGCCGAGGGCGGCAGCGACGGCGGCCACCGCGACGAATCCCAGACCCCACGCGGTGTCGACGACGTTGTATCGCCCGATCCGGCGGCCGATCAGGAAGGTGACGGTGTGAACGATGACCAGGATGGCCAGCGACGCCGTGGAGACGACGACGAGATTCATTGCCCGCCTCCGGCGAACGGTGTCATCACGCACGTCCCGACGGCGCGAACGTCCACTGGTAAACGTTGAGGTACCCCGACCGGAAACCGGCCTCTGAGTAAGCCAGATAGAGCTCCCACATCCGGTGAAACACGTCGTCGAATCCCAACTCCGCCAGGGCATCTTGGCGAGCGACGAAACGCTCCCGCCACAACCGAAGCGTCTCGGCGTAGTGCAGGCGCAGCGAGAACATGTCAACGGTGCGCAGCCTGGTGGTGGACTCGGTGATGCCGAGGATCGCCTCGGTCGAGGGCAGCAGACCGCCGGGGAATATGTACTTCTGGATCCAGGTGTAGGTGTTGCGGCTGGCCAGCATCCGGTCGTGCGGCATGGTGATGGCTTGGATCGCCACCCGGCCTTCGGGAGCGACCAGCCGGTCGAGCGTCTGAAAGTACGTGGGCCAGAACGGGTATCCAACGGCCTCGATCATCTCGATCGACAGCACGGCGTCATAACTGCCTTCGACGTCGCGGTAGTCGCACAGGTCGATCTCAACCAGGTCGGACAGCCCCGCCTCGGCCACCCGCTGTCGGGCCAGTCGCTGCTGCTCGGCCGACAAGGTGATCGAACGGACGTGTGCGCCGCGCATTGCGGCGCGGATGCACAGTTCACCCCAGCCGGTGCCGATCTCGAGCACCCGGCTGCCCGACCCGACCCCCGTGGCGTCGAGGATGCGGTCGATCTTTCGGCGTTGCGCATCCGCGAGGCTCGACTCATGCGCGGGAAGGGACTCGAACAGCGCGCTGGAGTACGTCATCGTCTTGTCGAGGAATTCGGCGAACATGAGGTTCGACAGGTCGTAGTGGTCCGCGATGTTGCGGCGCGCCTGCCGACGGCTGTTGTACTGCGACCGCGGTGGGCGCACGACGGCGAGCGGCCGGAACCTCTGCAGGACAGGAGGAATCAGCTCTGTCAGCCGCTTGCCGAACTCGGTGAGCAGGCCCGCGATATCCGTAGAGCTCCAGTCGCCTGCCATATACGACTCACCGAAGCCGATGAGCCCGTAGCGACCGACCCGGCGAACCATGGCCTCGGGCCGATGCACGACCATGGTCGGCAGCGTGGGGTCAGCCGCCCCGATGACGGTCCCGTCGGGATAGACGACGCGGATCGGCAACCGCGACACGGCGCGGCGGAACAACCGGTCGGCGATCGCGCCCGTTGCGGCACTGAGCGGCCCGACCGGTACTCGTGCCACGGCCGGCCATCTGTCCGAATCGATGGTGGCCGGGGCGGCCGAGGTGAGGTCAATGATCACGACTGGTGGACTCTTTCCTTGACGTGGGACTCGCGTGGCACGACGGGGACTCGTCGCAGCCAGAGAGTGATGCCTTGTACCCGAATCCCGATCGCGCCCATCAACGGAGCCAGCGGCGCGACGAGTTGCAGCCGCAGGATCTCGGCAACACCTGCGCGCCTTCGGTTCCCACGCATCGTGACGACGAAGGCCGGCTGGTTCTCGCGGTGCAGGGAGATGCGCACGTCGAGGGTCTCGTCGGGGCGCGGGGCGGTCACCAGGTAGTAGCCGTCCACGTCATTGAACGGTGAGACGTACAGCCTTTTCATGACGATCGTAGGGTGGTCGCTGTCGGGCGGCAGCACGTAGGCATGGCGTCCGCCGTAGGTGTTGTGTACCTCGGCGATGATGTGACGCAACGTTCCGTCGGCGTCGTGGCACCAGTAGAGGCTGAGCGGGTTGAAGACGTATCCGAGAACCCGCGCCTGCAGCAGCGCGGTGACACGGCCGCCGTTCAGGTCGATGCCCCGGTCGGCGAGGAACGCGTCGATGCGTTGACGCAGGGTGTCATTCGGACCATCGGATTCGAAGAGGTGGTCGCGTGCGTCGAAGCGGGCGAACGGCCGCAGCCACCGGGGCAGCTTGGGTAGAGCGTCGACGTCGACGTACCAGCTGTACCCGCGATGCTCGAAGTAGTGATGCACCGGGGCGCGACGGAGGTGGGTGATCCGAGTGCGGTAGATGGCGGGCGGCGTCAGCATGCCACCGCCTCGCGGGCGACGGCCGGCCAATCGACCCCCAGACGCTGCGCCGCCCGCAATCCGGACGCCGCACCGTCCTCGTGGAAACCCCACCCGTGGTACGCGCCTGCGAATACCACGCGATCGTCGTCCAAGGTCGGCAACAGTCGTTGAGCGGCAACAGAACTCGGCGTGTACATCGGATGGCTGTATGTCATCTCGGTGAGCACGGCGGCGGGGTCGACGCGATCCCTGCCGCCGAGTGTCACCAGGATTCGGGAGCCGCCGCCGAGGCGCATCAGTCGCGTCACGTCGTAGGTGACCATCACCGACGCGTCGTCGGAGGTGGCCAGGTAATTCCACGACGCCCTGGCGCGTCGGTTCTTGGGCAGCACCGACTCGTCGGTGTGAAGCTGTGCATGGTTGATGCTGTACTCGATGGCACCGAGCACCGCGCGTTCCGTTGGTGTCGGGTCGGCGAGCATGAGCAGCGCCTGATCGGGGTGGGTGGCGACGACGGCGGCGTCGTAACGCCGCGGTCCGTCGATGTCGTCGGAAACTTCGACGCCATAGGGCAGTCGTGCCACCGAGCGCACCGCGGCGCCCAACCGCACCTCGTCGATCTCTTTGGCCACCGCGTCGACGTACGTGACGGAACCGCCGACCACAGTCCGCCAGGTTGGCGAGTCGAACACCGACAGCATCCCGTGGTGCTCCAGAAATACGAACAGGTAGCGCGCCGGATAGTTCAGCGACCGGCCAGGCGGAGCCGACCACACCGCGGCGATCAGCGGCGTCATGAAGTACTCGATGAAGTACTGGGAGAAACCGTGGCGGTCGAGGAACTCGCCGACCGTCGCGTCGTCCTCGTCGCTCTCGAGCAGGCGCAGCGCCGCCCGGTGAAAGCGTTTGACCTCGACCAGCATGTACAGGTAACGCGGGCGGGTGAGCGACGACCACGACGGAAACAACCCGCCGATCCCGCGGGCACCGGCGTATTCGAGGCCGCTGGCGTCGTCGCGAACCGACATCGACATGTCGGTGTCGCGGGTGGCGATGCCGAGTTCGTCGAAGAGCCGGCACAGCGTGGGGTAGGTGCGGTCGTTGTGCACCAGGAATGCCGAGTCGACGCCGATCGTCCCGCCGGCGTCGGGGTGGGGGATCTGGTGGGTGTGGGCGTGCCCGCCGAGTCGGGTGTCGGCCTCGTAGAGGGTCACGCGGTCGCGCTGTGCCAGAACATATGCCGCGACCAGGCCTGAGACGCCGCTGCCGATGACGGCGACCGAGCGTGAAGCGGGGCTGGAACTTTCCACACCTCGTATTCGGAGCGGGGGCCGGTCCGGATGGGTGAGGTCGTACCCGCTAGGTCGGGGACGATTCCCAGGAACGCGCCGCCGCGGCCAGCCCCTGCACCAACGTCGAAGTCGCGGGGGAGAGCCCGTCGTCCCCGGGTAGCTGGCTGCGCGGGCTGATGCCACGTACCCGCGGCGTGAGTTCGAGCTGTGTGCCGCCCCGTCGCACCCGGTTCACCGGGTTGTCCGGGTGCAGGCCCCGCAGCTCACGGGGTATGGCGTCGATGTCGGTGACCACCTGATACCCCGGAACGGTGACGTGGAGCGCGAGATGTTCGGCCAGTCGGCGGTTGCGGCCGCCGGCGAGCAGCTGTGTGCTGCGACCTATGCGGCCGTAGCCGTGCAGCGACACCACCACGTCGACATGGTCGAGGAACCCGGCCAGTCTTTCGGACTCCGCGGGGTCATAGCGCGCCGATGACAGGTGGTGCGGGTAGTGGTCGGGGTGACGCACCACATACAGCGACGCGTCGGCGGCATCGGCGGCGCGCTCGGCGATGACGTCGGTCATCTGCTCCAGGCCGCCGCCGTGGAAGGCCATGAACCCGAACCGCGACCGCAGAGTCAGCTCTTCGACGATGCCGGGGTCCGCGAGTAGTTCTGAAAGTGATTGTGGTGCAAGTGAACTCGAACTTGCCGTGCTTCCGGGCCACCGGGTTGGATCCCATCGCCTCAGGAAGTCGATCCAGCGCTGTGGCAGGCCGTGATGCAGTGCGCCGTCGACGACGCGTTCGAGATAGCCCGGCCGCGGCGGGCCCGGTTCGACGCGGTGATCGATGTACACCCATGCCTGGTACGGGCCGTCGTCGGTGTGCACGGTGAGGCGGTCGCGGCGATACCGCACCGGAACACCTTCTGCGCTGTCGAGGGTCGCGAGGTCGGTATCGGTCAGCTGCCACACGACGCCGTGTACCTGCGAGCCGTCGAACTGTTCGACTGTCGCCACGCCGCGCTCGTTGATGAGCCAGTCGTGGTCGGCCAGCGTCGCCGGCCGCGGGTCGACAGCGCCTGGGCACCGCCGCGCCATCTGCCGAACGCACAGGTTCGA
Organism: Mycobacterium sp. 29Ha; assembly: GCF_032883055.1. Classification (NCBI taxonomy): domain Bacteria; kingdom Bacillati; phylum Actinomycetota; class Actinomycetes; order Mycobacteriales; family Mycobacteriaceae; genus Mycobacterium; species Mycobacterium sp. 29Ha. The sequence goes on along the minus strand of NZ_JAMQTI010000014.1, from coordinate 79,502 downwards.
CCCGTAGGCGAAGTAGGTATGCCGCATCAGCCCTTGACGGTGAGATAGATCAGCACCACATTCAGCACTGTAATCAACGCAGCGACCAGCCACCCAAGAGCTGTGGTCACCCGATGGTTGGTGTCGTCGCCCATCACTGCGCGGTCGCTGGTCAGCCGCACCAGCGGGATCAGCGCGAACGGGATTCCGAACGACAGCACCACCTGCGACAACACCAGCGCGCGGCTCGGGTCGACGCCCACCGCCAAAATCACCAGTGCGGGCACGAGGGTGATGAGCCGTCGGGCCACCATCGGAATCGACACATGGAGCAGGCCCTGCATGATCATCTGGCCTGCATATGCGCCCACCGATGACGACGCGAGACCCGACGCAAGCAGTCCGATCGCGAACAGCAGGGCGACCGTCGGGCCCAGTGTGTCGCTGACCGCGGCGTGGGCACCCTCGATCGAGTCGGTGTTGTCGCGGCCCTGCAGGTTCGTCGCCGCTACGAGCAGCATCGAGAGGTTGACCGCACCCGCGACGACCATCGCGATTCCGACGTCCCAGCGGGTGACGCGCAGCAGCATCCGGCGCATCGGACCGGGTTCGGGGTGACCGTGGCGGTCGCGGGTGAGACCGGAGTGTAGATAGACCGCGTGCGGCATCACGGTCGCTCCGAGCATTGCCGCGGCGAGCAGCACGCTCTCGGTGCCCGCGAACATCGGCACCAGACCGGCGGCAGCCTCGCTCGCGGGCGGCGCTGCGACGAACAGGCTGGTGCAGAACCCGATCGCGATGACCAGCAGCAGGCCGGTGATGACCCGCTCGAACATCTGCTGGCCGCGGCGGTCCTTGATCACCAAGAGCAACAGCGAGACGGCTCCGGTGATCACGCCGCCGGTGAGCAGTGGGAGATCGAAAAGTAGGTACAGCGCGATGGCTCCGCCCACCACCTCGGCGAGATCCGTTGCCATCGCGACTAATTCGGCTTGCAGCCAGTAGCCCAGCCGAGTCGAGCGTCGCATCCTGCCGCCGACGGCTTCGGGCAACGACTGACCGCTGACGAGACCGAGCTTCGCCGACAGGTACTGCACCAGGCAGGCCATGATGTTGGCCACCACGATGACCCACACCAGTAGGAAGCCGAACTGCGCGCCCGCGCTGACGTTGGCGGCGACGTTGCCCGGGTCGACGTAGGCGATGGCGGCGACGAACGCCGGCCCGAGCAGCAACCAACTCGGCCGCAACCGCACGTCAGCGTCCTGTGCCACCAACCCACCTTCTATCGGAACGGCGAATAGAAAAGTTAGGTTAGCCGAAACCTCCGCTGACGCGAAACTAACGCGTCGTCACCAGCCCAAGCCCCATCCGCCGAGGTCGATGACCAGGCCACCGCCCCAGTACGGTCCCCAGCCGCCGCCGTTGCTGATCGGTGGCGGTGAGGTGACGATCTGTGAGCTGCCGTTGGTCTGGCACTGTGTCGTGTTAGGGCCGGTGTTGACGCATTCTGGTGCGGCCGCCGCGGCCGGAGCGAGGGCAACGCCGCATGCGCCTGCCATCGCGAAAACTGTTGCGGTATAACGAATCCTGGACCGCATGGTAGGCCTCCTTAAGGCCGCGGTTGTGGTGATCAGCGGCCGCAGGGGCCGCCGCCACCACCGGTGGCTCCTAGGCCGTGACCACGACCCCGATCAGGGGAAGAACAAGCCGGGCTCGCCCCACATGTCGCCCCACGGGCCGACGTACTCCTGCTGGGCGGGCGTGTCGTTGATCTGCACATTGCCCGGCGTCGCGCACTCGGTCGAGGAGCCGCCGAGGGCTGCGGAGCCGCCCTCGTTGACGCATTGTGGGAGACCCGACGCCTGCGGACGCTGTTCCTGGACAGGTGCAGGTGCAGGAACGGGTTCGGGTGCCGGCTGGGCGCTGGCCGCGGGGGCGGCCACGACAGCGATCGCTGCCCCGGCAGCGGCAACGAACGGAGTGAAGATTCGAAGTGTGGTCCGCATAGGCGCGCCCTTCATCAAGTTTTCCCCGGCTCATCGATCAGAGTACAACCCTTTTCCGGTGATCAGGGGTAGGTCCAGGGTGGTCCTGATGCCGGCCGGAGCGGCGACCACCGCGGGGATCGCGTTGACGACGCGGGCGGCCGTCGCCACCAATCCGGCGTGATTGTGATCGCCATTCGGGCTGCTGAGGCAGAGGTCCAAAGCGTAAGACGGCTCACCGGTGATCTCGATGCGATAGGAGCCGCCCTCCTGAGCCGGCTGCGGCCAGTCAGGCCGCAGATCGTCACGCAACCGCGTGACGTGTTCGAGCACGACCGCGACCTTGCCGTCCTTCTTTCCCTGGACCTCAAAGCGCAATGCTGCGGCAGTGCCCTTCTCGATGTGGCCCGACGCGATGTCGAAATCCTCGGGCGCGGGCTCGCGTACGTAGGTCTCGGTCACCTCATCGAGTTCGACGCCGAGGCCCGCCGCCAGTTGCCGCACCACCGAACCCCAGGCGAGGCTCAGAACCCCGGGCTGCAACAGCATCGGAAGGTCGTCCATGGGCCTGCCGAAGCCCATCACGTCGAACATCACGGTGGCGCTGTCGTAGGTGTCGTAGTTGATGATCTCCATGCACCGGATCTGCTCGATGCTCTGGCACGTTCCGGCCAGTGCGAGCGGAAGCAGGTCGTTGGCGAACCCAGGGTCGATGCCGTTGACGAATATGCTGGCGTTGCCCTCCTTCGCCGCATCCTCGATCGGTTTGAGGAGTTCGTCGGGAATCACACCCCATGGGTATTGAAGGAACACCGCGCTGCTGGCGACCACGTTGACGCCCGCGGCCAAGATGCGCCGGTAGTCCTCCAGCGCTTCGGGCAGACGGTTGTCGGCCATCGCGGTGTACACCGCACAGTCCGGTTTGGTCGCCAGAACCGCGTCGAGATCGGTCGTGGCGGTGATTCCCGTCGAAACATCGAGTCCGGCAAGCTCTCCGGCGTCCTTACCGGCCTTGGACTCCGACGACACCCACACCCCGGTCAGCTCGAGCTGCGGATCGTTGATCAGCTGGGTCAGAGCGTGACGTCCGACGTTGCCGGTGCCGATCGCTGCGACTTTGATATTCAAGAGTTGCTCCTCACAGATCCGGGATCGGTAGGTCGAGGTTCGGGAAGGTGAGGCCGCCGTCGACCTCGAGCGTCTTACCGGTCAGGTAGGAGCCGGCGGGGGAGGCGAGGTACACGGCCGCTGCGGCGATGTCCTCGGGTTGGCCCAATCTGCGCATGGGCGTGGCCTTTTCCATCGGTGCGCGCAGTTCGTCGTTCGAGGCGACCACGTCGAGCGCCGAGGTGAGGATTGAGCCGGGGGCGATCGCGTTGACGCGAATCTTGGGGCACAAGTCCAAAGCGGTGAGCCTGGTGTAGTGCGCGAGCGCGGCCTTGGCGGTGCCGTATGCGGCGAATCCGCGACCGGCTTCGCGGCCCATCGTCGACGTGATGTTGATGATGCTCCCGCCACCGGAATGCTCGAGCATCAGCGGAACGGCGGCGGTGGTGAGCGCGTGCGCAGTCGCCACGTTGAACGTGAAAGCGTCGCGCAGGTCCTTCGTGGAGGTGGTCAGCAGTGTGTTCGGCATGGTGCCGCCGACGTTGTTCACGACGATGTCTAGTTTGCCGAAGGCCTCGATGGCCTCGCCCGCGAGCTTGGCGGTGTCCTCGGGGTGGGCGAGGTCGGCGACCACGACGTGGGCTTTGCGACCGGCACCCTTGATCTGCTCGGCCACCTCTTCGAGTTGCGATTGGGTGCGGGCGGCAATGACCACGTCAGCACCGGCTTCCGCGAATGCCAGCGCCATCGCCGCGCCGAGGCCGCGGCCAGCGCCGGTCACCACCGCGACGTGGTCGTCCAGCCGAAATCTGTCCAGTATCACAATTGTTTCCTTCCGTCGCCCGGGCGAACCTTAGCAAGCCTAGACAGCGCCGGTAAGGACTTTCTGAAACACGTTCTACTTTTGTCAGGGTGGTGGCGGCGCCGGCAATCGGGCCGTGGGCCGACCGTTCGACTGACCGCTACTTCAAGCGACTCTCGCCTCGACCAGGCTGTACGGAGACGCCGTCGGTATGACGCGCGTCATCTCGAGTCCGCTTCGGCGCAGCAGGTCGCGATACTCGTCGGCACTGCGCTCACGGGCGCTTCCGCCGAGCAACATCTCCAGATCGGCCCACTTGCCGATGAAGTCGCGGTCGTGTTCGGGAATCACCAGTTCCACCAACACGATTCGGGCCGCGGGGCCGACAGAAGCGCGGATGGTGCGAAGGATGTCGAGGGCCTGCTCGTCAGGCCAATCATGAATGATGTGCTTCAGGAGGTAGACGTCGCCGTCGGCCGGGACCTTCTCGAAGAACGACCCGCCGTCGATGCGGACGCGGTCGGCCACTCCCGCTTTCTCCAGCAGCGCAGGCGCGTTCGCTACCACCTGCGGCAAGTCGTAGAGCACACCGCTGGCGCCAGGCGTAGCAGCCAGGACGGAAGCGAGCAGCCGGCCGTGTCCACCCCCCACATCGACGATCGTCGAGCCGCCGCTGAAGGGGTATGCGGCAACGACGAATTCCTCGGACAAACCCGAAATGTTGGTCATGGTTTCGTTGAACAAGCCAGCGAGTTCGGGCTCGTCGTCGAGGTACTCGAAGAAGTCCTTGCCGCGCAGCCGCGGAATACTTGCTTGGCCCGTCCGAATCGAGTCGACGAGCATGCTCCAGTGTTCGCGGTGCTGCGGCGAGCCGTAGTACTTCGCGGCCGCGGCCATGGACTGCGGCGCGTCGGACCGCAAGGTGTCGGCAAGATGATTGAGTGCGTAGCGGCCATGGCGGTCCTGCCGGAATACGCCGCGTCCGATGAGAGCTCGTAACAGCCTGCGGAGCGCGTCGGGGTCGGCGTCGACGCGACGCGCCAAGTCCTCGAGGGGCAGCGGACCCGACGCGAGAGCGTCGGCGACGCCCAGCTGCGCGGCGGCCTGGATCGCCTGCGACGTCCACGCCGCCAGGATCAGTTCCACCATGGCCACCGGGGCAGGCGCGAGCCGGAGATGCAGTCGGTTGACGTGATGCCGTGCGCGCTCGACGACTCTCGCGAGTCCAGGGGGAACGGTAGCCATGGTGGCCTCCATGCTAATTTGGATAAAGCACCATATATTGGATATAGTGAACTATAAGGAAGTAGATGATCAGTGTCAACAGCTGCCGATTCGAAGCCTCGGCGCAAGTACGACAACAGCCGCCGGCGCGCCGACGCCGAAGCGCGCCAACGCAGCATCATCGAGGCGGCCACCGAGTTGTTCGTCGAGCAGGGTTTCGGTCCGACGACGATCGATCAGATCGCCGCCGCGGCCGATGTGTCGGCGCAGACCATCTATGCGACCTACGGTTCCAAAGCCGCTGTCCTCTTCCGCGCCATCGAGATCGCCGTCGCCGGCGATTACGAGGAAGCCCCGCTCATGGATTTCGCACCCGATCTCGCGGAGCTGGCCGAGCACCGTTCACAGTTCGCCGCCGCCGCGCATTTCGTGCGTGAAATGCATGACCGCGTCGCGGCGCTCATGCGGGTGATGGAAGGGGCCGCTTCGGCTGATCCCAGTCTCGAGGAAAGGCGCACAGACCTACTTCGCCAGATTCGATCCGCGGTTGCGGTGTGGATCTCGCAGATCGGATCGGAGGCGCTGCGGCCCGGCCTATCCGAGGATCAAGCGACCGACGTGGCGTTCACCGTGCAGGCCCCGCATCTGTATTCGATATACACAGCCGATCTGGGCTGGACGCCGGACCAATACGAGGAGTGGCTCTCACACGCGCTGCCCCGCCTCTTGCTGCGTCCAGAACTTTTGACCGAATGACGGCTACTTCTTGGTGGCGGCCTTCTTGGCGGGCGCTTTCTTCGCGGCTTTCTTGGCCGGGGCCTTCTTCGCCGCCTTCTTTGCGGGTGCCTTCTTGGCAGGCTTGTCCGAACCGCCTTCGCGGCGGGCCTTGACGCTGGCCTCCAGTTTCGCCAGCAGATCCGAGACGTCCTCGGTCTCGTCGAGTTCCTTCGGCTGCTCCTCGGTGGTAAACGCCTCGCCGCCTTCGAGTTTCGCCTGGATAAGCTCGTGCAGCTGTTCCTGGTAGTCATCGTGATATCGGTCGGGCTTGAAGTCGTCGGTCATCGACTCGACGACCTGACTCGCCATCTTGAGCTCGGCGGGCTTGATGTCGGTCTTCGTATCGAGCGACGGGAAGTCGGGATCGCGGATCTCGTCGGGCCACAGCAGCGTCTGGATCACCATGACATCGCGCTTTGAGAAGTCCTGCACCCGCAGTGCCGCCAGCCGCGTCTTGTTTCGCAGCGCGAAGTGCACGATCGCGACCCGGTCGGTATCCATCAGCGTCTTGGCCAGCAGCACGTACGACTTCGTCGACTTGCCCTCCGGTTCGAGGAAGTAGCTCTTGTCGTACATCATCGGATCGATGTCGCTGGCGGGAACGAACTCCAGCACCTCGATCTCACGGCTGCGTTCCTCGGGCAGGGTCGCGATGTCGTCGTCGGTGATGATCACCGTCTGACCGTCGTCGGATTCGTAGGCCTTCGCGATGTCACGGAACTCGACGACCTCGCCGCACACCTCGCAGACGCGCTTGTACCGGATGCGTCCGTTGTCCTTCTCGTGCACCTGGTGGAACTTGACGTCGTGGTCTTCGGTCGCGCTGTAGACCTTGACCGGGACGTTCACCAGGCCGAAGGCAATTGAACCCTTCCATATGGAGCGCATAAACCCACGTTAGCCGGGTCGGGGCGACCGCGGGCCGGAGCTTGCCGCTGCAGCCTCACGTGTTGCGCGATCGGGGAGGTCGGCACCGGCACGGCCGACGGTCAGCGCCGACGAGAGCGCCGCCGTCGCGACTACCGAGTTGAGCGCATCGAGACCGATGGCGCGCAGGTCGTGGCGCCTTTCGGCGCCGAGCAGATTCAACTCCCACAACGCATCGATCAGCCCGGTCATGAACGCATCGCCGGCGCCGACCGTGTCGACCACGTCGACCGGGAGGGCCGCGATCCGCGCCGTACCCGCGTCGCACATTGCGAAGGCGCCGCGATCGCCCATCGTCACCGCGACGACGGCAGGGCCCAGGCTCAGCCAAGTCCGGGCGATCTGTTTGGCCGAGCGATTCGGGTCGATCCAGCGCAGGTCCTCATCGCTGGCCTTGACCACGTCGCACTTCTCGAGGAGCCGGTCGATGCGGCCCCGCGTGGCGTCACCGTCTTCGATCAGCGCCGGACGCACGTTGGGATCGAAGGTGATCGTTGCCGACGGGTGGTACGTATCCAGTAGCGCCGCCGTGGCACGGCAGCCCGGCTCGTGCCAGCTCGCGATCGATCCCGTGTGCGCGACGAGCGGCGGTGTGACCTCCGGAGTGCCCGTAAGCTCCCAGTCGATGTCGAATGTGTACTGCGCCGAACCGTCTTCGTCGAGCGTGGCGACGGCGGTCGGGGTGTGGTCGGCGGACATACTGCCTGAAACCAGTTGTACACCAGAGCTTTCGACGTACTCGGCGATGCGCCTTCCGCGCGCATCGTCGCCGATGTGGGTGAGGAAATCGACTCCCCGGTCCAGCCGAGCCAACCCCACCGCCACGTTGAGCGGGCTACCCCCGACGTGCTCACCAGTCACCCGACCGTCTCGCTCGACGATGTCGATCAGCGCCTCGCCGATCACCAGCGCTCTCATCGCGAATCCTTGCGAAGCAACGTTTCGAGCGTTGTCCGCGCCCCGTCGCGGTGCAGCGATTCCAGTGCCCATACATAGGCCTCGACGAATCGCGAATCGTTGGCGAGGTCACCGAACACGTCGGCGTTCTCGATGAACGCGGTCGGGTTCTTTCGTTGCGACTTCGCCAGCGGGACAAGAGTATCGACCAGTTGGTCCTGAACGTCGATCGGCTCACCCTGCTCGTCGACACCTTCGGCGTAACGCGCCCAGCTGGCCACGGTGGCGGCGGACAGCCGAATCGGTGCATCAGTTCTCAGGTTCTCTCTGATCACCGGAAGCAGCCATTTGGGGATGCGGTCGGACGAGCCGTAGCACAGCCGCGCAATCGTGTCCTTGACACCGGGATTGGCGAACCGCTCGATCAGTGTTCGCTTGTAGTCCGGCAGGTCGATACCAGGCACCGGCTTCAGCGTCGGGGTGGCTTCCTCGTCCATGTAGCACATCAGGAACTCGGCGAACAGCGGATCACCTGCGGCATCGTGCACTAGCCGATATCCCGCCAGATATGCGAAGTAGCACAGGCTTTGATGGCTGGCGTTGAGCAGCCGCAGCTTCATCAACTCGTACGGTGTGACGTCGTCGACCATCAGCACGTCGACCTTCTCCAACGGCGGTCGGCCATCGGAGAAATCGTCCTCGAGCACCCACGAGGTGAACGGTTCCGCGACGACTGGCCACCGGTCGTCGACGCCGAATTCGTCCTTGACGGTGGCGATCACGTCGGGTGTGGTGACCGGGGTGATGCGGTCCACCATCGAGTTGGGGAACGTGGTGTGCGCGGTCATCCATTCGCCGAGGCCGGGGTGGACACGGTCGGCGTAGGTGGTGAACGCGTGCCGGGCGACGTCACCGTTGCCCTCGATGTTGTCGCACGACACGATCGTCGGTGAGGCGATGCCGCGGTCGCGTCGACGTGCCAGCGCCTCGGCGACGAGACCGAATACGCTCTCGGGTCCCGCCCCGTCGATGTTGTAACCGCCCTCGGTGATGGTCAGCGAGACGATGCGGGTGCTGGGTGCGGCGAGCAGTTCGATCACCGAATCGGGATCGTCGGGCGCGAATCGATAATCGATGATCGACCCGATCACCCGCGCAGTGCGGGTGCCGTCGGGGTTCTCGAGCAGCAACGTGTACAGCCCGTCCTGTGCGGCCATCACGTCGGCCATCTTGCGGTCGGCCGCCATGACACCGACGCCGCAAATCCCCCAGTCTTTGGCGAGGCCCATCTCGAGGAGTTGGTCGATGTACATCGCCTGGTGGGCGCGATGGAATCCGCCGACCCCGAAATGCACTATGCCCACGCTGATCTCGTCGCGATCATAGCTAGGCCTGCTGACTGTCATGACACGGTCACCACCGACTTGACGCTACCCGGGATCCGGTCTGAGTCCAGTGCCTCAGCGGCTTCCTCCAGGGGGAAGCGGGCGGTCACCATGGCATCGAGGTCGACGCGCCCGGATTCCACCAGCGCGATCGCCGTCGGCCACGTGTTGGCGTACCGGAACACCCCCGTCAGCACCAGCTCACGATTCTGGATCAGCTGCGTGGGCAGTTCCATGGACTCGGCTCCCGAACCGACGAGGACAATCCGTCCCGCGGGACGGACGGCGTGGATTCCGGCGGCGACGGCCGCCGCCGCACCGGACGCATCGATGAATGCGTCGACCGCCAGACCGTCATTGCTCCCGGCGGCGGGGTCCACGGTTGTGGTGGCGCCGAAGGTCAAGGCGCGGTCGCGACGGGTCGGGTCGGGATCACTGACGACGATTTCCGTTGCGCCATAGGCCTTGGCGAGCTGGGTCAGCACGATGCCGATGGGTCCGGCGCCTGCGATGAGCACCCGCGATCTGCCGTCGAGTTCGGCCTTGCGGATCGCGGCGATGCCGACGGACAACGGTTCGCACAGCGCCGCGGCATCGTCGGATATCGAGTCCGGCACCGGGTGCGCGAACTCCGCACCGATGGTCACGTAGTCGCACAGCGCGCCGTCGACCGGCGGGGTGGCGAAGAACTGCATATGCGGACACAGGTTGTAGTGACCGCGCCGCGTCTCATCGCTGTCGGGATCGGGCCGCTGGGGTTCGATCGACACCCGTTGACCGATACGCGACGGGTCGACCGAATCGCCGACGCCGACGATGGTGCCCGCCGCCTCGTGTCCGAGGACCAGTGGCGCTTCCACGACGAAGCCACCCACCCGGCCATGCCGGTAGTAGTGCGTGTCCGAGCCGCAGACGCCCACCGACGAGACCTGTATCAGCACGTCACCGGCCCGCGGCGTCGGCACTGGGCGCTGCTCCATTTCGATGCGGCCCGGCTCGATGAGTACGGCGGCCCGCATTCGGGTATCGGGCGAAAGTGTTGTGTGCGTCACACCCAACATGTTAGCGTGATGAGCATCTACTCGCACCCCTGAGCAAATGCTCACACGGTTTAAGGAAAGTGGGGCGCATTACGTGACCGCTTCGACGTCGAACGGCGAGCTCGCCAGGCCGGCTGCGCAGAGTCGTGTCGGGGCGCCCGAGGACCTTCGGCTCGCACTGCGCGCGGCAACGCTGTATTACCTCGACGGCCTGACGCAGGCCGAGATCGCGGCCCGTCTCGGGGTCTCACGCCCGACCGCGGGCCGGTTGGTGGCCAGGGCGAAGGCCAAAGGCCTGGTGCGCATCGATGTCGTCGTGCCACCGGATCTGCGTGACGACCTGCACGCCGACGAGGAGCGCGAGCTCGAACGCCGCTTCGGCCTGACCGAGGCCGTGGTGGCCGGACACGGCGTCGACGTCGGATCGCCCGGGCGCCCGGCCGCGTACGCGAGCGTGGGCCGCGCCGCGGCCGCACTACTGATGCGCCGGCTCTCCCCAGATGATGTCCTCGGATTCACCTGGGGCCCAGAACAGGTCGCGGTGGCCACCGGACTGCTGCCGGGCGTCGCCAGCTGCCGGGCCGTGGTGCAGCTGGACGGTGCAATGTCGACCGCGGCCTACCAGACCGGTACCGAGCTGATCCTCAGCCGTTGCGCAGACGTGTTGCGCGCCACCGCGATCCGGCTGCCCGCCCCGCTCTATGCTGATCCTTCGACCGTCGTCTCGATGCGCAGCGACTCGGTGATCTCGCGGACGCTCGAGGCGGGCAGGCGTGCCGACGTCATGGTGTTCGGCGTGGGCGCGGTTTCGACCTCCACGACGCTGTTCGAAGGCAGTTATCTGGACATTCGCATGCTCGACGAGCTGATATCGCTGGGCGCCGTGGGTGAGATCGGCGGACGCTTCTTCGACGCCGACGGCGCGCCCGTGGACACCGAACTGCAACAGCGCGCGGTCTCCGTTCCGCTCGAGGACATCCGCCGCTGCCAGAAGACGCTTCTGATCTCCAGCGGCGTCACCAAATATCCCGCCACGCTCGGCGCACTACGCGGAGATCTGGCCAGGCTGCTTGTTTGTGACATCGATTGTGCCCGTTGGCTACTGGCCCAGGCATGATCCAGCGAAAGGTGATGTGATGGTGAAAGCGCTCAAGCGATGGGCCGCATTGACCGCCGTGGCGGGTTTGACGCTGACGGCGGTCGGCTGTTCCGGTGCGGGCAGCCTTGGGGCCTCCGATAATCAGGTGACGATTGCCCTCGTGTCCAACTCACAGATGACCGACGCGCAGGAGTTGTCGGCGGAGTTCGAGAAGGACAATCCCGGCACCAAGCTGAAGTTCATCACGCTGTCGGAGAACCAGGCGCGCGCCAAGATCACGATGTCCTCGGCGATGGGTGGCAGCGAGTTCGACGTCGTGATGATCAGCAATTTCGAAACGCCGCAGTGGGCGAAAGACGGCTGGCTGATGAACCTTTCGGAGTTCGCAAGGAACACGCCGGGGTACGACGAGAACGACTTCATTCCGTCGCTGCGGGAATCACTGTCCTACGAGGGCAACATGTATGCCGTTCCGTTCTACGGCGAATCGTCATTCCTGATGTACCGCAAGGACCTCTTCGAGCAAGCCGGTATCCAGGTCAACCAGGACCCGAACTACCAGCCGCAATGGCAGGAGGTCGCCGACTGGGCGAAAAAGTTGAAGACCGACGACCGGGCGGGGATCTGCCTGCGCGGCAAGCCGGGTTGGGGTGAGGTGCTGGCACCACTGGACACCGTGATCAACACGTTCGGGGGCCGGTGGTTCGACGAGCAGTGGAACGCTCAACTCAACAGCCCCGAGGTGAGCAAGGCCGTCAACTTCTACGTCGACCTCATCAACGAGGCCGGCGAACTCGGGGCCTCATCGACCGGATTCCAGGAGTGCGCCAACCTGTTCGGTCAGGGCCAGACGGCGATGTGGTACGACGCGACGTCGGCCGTGTCGGTGCTGGAGGATCCCAAGACGTATCCGGAACTCGTCGGCAAGATCGGCTACCTGCCCGCGCCGATCGCCGAGAAGCCGAACTCGGGGTGGCTGTACACCTGGGCGCTGGGAATCCCGAAGAACGCCAAGAACCCTGAGGGCGCTTGGAAGTTCATCTCCTGGATGACGAACAAGGACTACATGAAGCTGGTGGGCGAGAAGCTCGGGTGGGCCCGCGTCCCACCTGGTAGCCGAACCTCGACCTACACCGATCTGCCGGAGTACGAGGCGATCTCCAAGTCGTACGGGCCGCTGACGCTTCAGTCGATCGAGAACGCGACCCCGAACAAGCCCACGGTGCAACCGGTTCCGTACACCGGGGTGCAGTTCGTCGGAATTCCGGAATTCCAGGATCTCGGGACGCGGGTCAGCCAGCAGATCAGCGCCGCGATCGCCGGGCAGAAGTCGGTGGATGACGCGCTGTCTCAAGCACAGGAATACGCCGAGGTCGTCGGCCGGACATACCAGGAGAAATGATGACTTCAACGTCGCTTACCGCTGGCCCTCAGGCTGATGCCAGTCAGGACGCCGTGGCCGAACGGGTCCGCAAGATCCGGGAGGCCCAGGGCGCCGGGGTGAGTCGCGCCGAAGGCTGGCGCAGGCGTGGCCCGCTGTTGCCCGCGCTGATCTTCATGATCGTCGTCACCCAGATCCCATTCCTGTTCACGCTGTACTACTCGACACTGTCGTGGAATCTCGTGCGTCCGGGCTCGCGCCAGTTCGTCGGACTGCAAAACTACATCGCGGTCGTCAAGGACAGCCAGTTCTGGACCGTGGCCTTCAACACGGTTGTCCTGATCGTCGGGGTCGTGTTGATCTCGGCGTTCCTCGGCCTGCTGCTGGCACTACTGCTGGATCGCGCGTTCCTGGGACGCGGCATCGTCCGGACCCTGCTGATCACCCCGTTTCTCGTGACACCCGTTGCAGCGGCACTGATCTGGAAGACCACGATCCTCGATCCGACGAACGGCATCCTGAACTGGGTGCTGTCGCTCGTCGGCATCGGACCGGTGGACTGGATCGGTCAGTTTCCGTTGACCATGGTGATGGTCGAACTGATCTGGCAGTGGACGCCGTTCATGATGCTGCTGATCCTCGCCGGCCTCCAGTCGATGCCTCGCGACATCCTGGAGGCCGGTCGAGTCGACGGTGCGGGCGCGTTCCAACTCTTCCGGGAGTTGACGCTGCCCCACCTTCGGCGCTTCATCGAACTGGGTGTGGTGCTCGGCGCGATCTATTTGGTCAACACTTTCGACGCCATCTACATGATGACGCAGGGCGGCCCGGGTATCGCAAGTGCGAACTTGCCGTTCTACATCTACCAGCGAGCGTTCCTCGGCTTCGACATGGGGCAGGCGGCGGCCTACGCCGTGGTGGTGGTGATCTTCACGATGATCATCGCCAGCTTCGCGCTTCGGTTGATCTTCAAATCATTCTCCGGCAAGGAAGAGGCGGCCTGATGACTACGACAACGGAAAAGTCTACTGCGGTCGAGGATTCGGCGGTCACACCGAAGAAGAAGTCCCGGAAGTTCGATGCTTGGGGCGCGGTGGCCTGGCTGGTCGGACTCGGGTTCTTCTTCCCGGTGTTCTGGATGGTGTTGACGTCATTCAAACAAGAGGGCGATGCGGCGACCAGTCCGCCGACGCTGTTCTTCACCCCGACCCTGGATCAGTACGGGAAGGTGTTCGATCAAGGCATCGGGCCGGCGATGCTGAACTCCGTTTGGGCCACGGCTATTTCGACACTTCTGGTGCTGCTCCTCGGCACCCCCGCCGCGTTCGCGCTGTCGTTGCGGCCGGTACGCAAGACGCAGGATGCGCTGTTCTTCTTCATGAGCACCAAGATGCTGCCGATCGTCGCGGCCATTCTGCCGTTGTACGTCATCGTCTCCAACATCGGTCTGCTGGACAACATCTGGGCGCTGGTCATCCTCTATACGTCGATGAACCTGCCGATCGCGGTGTGGATGATGCGGTCGTTCTTCCTCGAGGTGCCAGCGGAACTGCTCGAGGCCGCCAGTCTCGACGGTGCCAGTCTGTGGCGGTCGGTGCGCGAGGTGATCCTGCCGCTGGTCTCACCCGGCATCGCGGCGACGGCGCTGATCTGCGTCATCTTCGCGTGGAACGAGTTCTTTTTCGCGGTCAACCTGACCGCGGTGAACGCTCAGACCATGCCGGTGTACCTCGTCGGATTCATCGCCGGTGAGGGTCAGTACTGGGCCGTGCTGTCGGCGGCCGCAACCATGGCCGCACTTCCGGTGATCCTGTGTGGGTGGTTCGCACAGAACAAGCTCGTTCGTGGTCTTTCCTTCGGCGCAATCAAATAGGAGAATTCCAATGGCCTCAATCACTTACAAGAACGCGACCTGTATCTACGAAGGATCCGACAAGCTCGCGGTCGACTCGCTTAGTCTCGATATCCAGGACGGCGAGTTCGTCGTGCTGGTGGGTCCGTCCGGGTCGGGCAAGAGCACGGCGCTGCGCATGCTGGCGGGTCTCGAGGACATCGACGAGGGCGCCATCGAGATCGGCGGCAAGAACATGGTCGGCGTGCCGTCCAAGGACCGCGACATCGCGATGGTGTTCCAGAATTACGCGCTGTACCCGAACAAGACCGTCGCCGAGAACATGGGTTTCGCGCTGAAACTGCGCGGCGTGTCCGCCGACGAGCGTCGCAAGAAGGTCGAGGAAGCGGCGAAGATCCTGGATCTGACCGAGTTCCTGGACCGCAAGCCGGCCAAGCTGTCCGGCGGTCAGCGGCAGCGCGTCGCGATGGGCCGCGCCATCGTGCGTGAGCCACAGGTCTTTTGCATGGACGAGCCGTTGTCGAATCTCGACGCCAAACTCCGGGTGCAAACGCGCACCCAGATCGCCGCGCTGCAAAGGCGTCTGGGCACCACCACCGTCTACGTCACGCACGATCAGGTCGAGGCGATGACGATGGGCGACCGGGTAGCCGTACTGCGGTTCGGCAAGCTGCAGCAGTTCGCCTCGCCGAACGAGCTGTATGACCGGCCGGCCAACGCTTTCGTCGCAGGCTTCATCGGTTCGCCCGCGATGAACCTCGTGACGCTGCCCGTCGCGCCCGAAGGCGTCAAGATCGGTGAGTCGGTGCTGGCACTCGAGCGTGACGATCTGACCAAGCTGAGCGACGCGGGCCTGTCGGAGGTCACCTTCGGTATCCGGCCCGAGCAGCTCGAGATCTCCGAGTCCGACGGCGTCGAGGTCGTGGTCGACCTGGTCGAGGATCTCGGCAGTGAGGCATATGTCTACACGCACGCAGGTTCGGGTGTGGAACTGGTCGCGCGGTGCAACCCACGCACCGCGCCCAGACTGGCCGACACGGTGCGACTGCGTAAGAACCCCGAGGGCGCGGTGCATCTGTTCCACCCCGAGTCGGGTGAACGCCTGAATTAGCATGCAAGCGCCGGACTTCCGGCTCCGGACACCGACTCCCGGTCTGCTGGGGCTCCCGTGGGACCGGCCACTCCACGACTGGACGGTTCCCGACGTCCCGTTGCGCGACATCGCGGTGGGGCCCAGCCGTCACCTGGTGAAGTTCGTCGACGCCGATGGTGCGCTGTGGGCGGTCAAGGACATGCCGCCGCGGATCGCGGCCAAGGAGTACGACGTCCTGCGGCGGCTCGAGGAGATGGGCCTGCCCGCGGTGCGTCCCGCCGGGGTGGTGGTGCAGCCCGAATTCGACACCGCGATCCTGGTCACCCGCTACCTCGAAGGGTCTTGGCAATATCGCCGGCTGTTCATGCGGCTGCCGCCGGACCAACCGAAACACCGTGCGCGGCTGCTGGACGGAATGGCCGGTCTTCTGGTGGAACTGCACCGGCACGGTGTGTTCTGGGGTGACTGCTCGCTGGCGAACACATTGTTCTCCCGCGACGGACAGCTGCTGCAGGCGTGGCTGGTCGACGCTGAAACCTCGGAAGTACACCCGAGTTTGAGCCGGGGGCAACGCGAGCACGACCTCGACATCATGGTCGAGAACGTCGCGATGGGAATGGTCGACCTGGCCGAGCGGCTTGGACAGACGGCACTGGAGGACGTGCTGATCACCGAGGTTCAGGACACCAGGGCTCGCTACGACATGCTGTGGGACGCGTTGCACGCCGAGCCCGTCTTCGGGTTCACCGACCGCTACCGCGTCGAGGGTACGGTGCGGAAACTGAACGACCTCGGCTTCGCGGTCGACGAAGTGTCGCTGCAGCCGATCGAGGCGGGCAAGCTCAAACTCCGTGTCGCCGTGGGTGATCGGCGCTACCACGCGCAGCGTCTGCAGGAGCTCGCGGGACTGGATGTGGGCGAGGGGCAGGCCCAGATCTTGCTTGGCGATCTGCTCGCGTATCAGGCGCAGTTGTGCCGAGAGGAGGGCCACGACGTCGACGAGCGTACCGCCGCGAGGTTGTGGGTGATCGAAGTGTTGACCCCGTACGAGAGGCTGGCCCACGACGTCGTCGGCAACAAGGGCACCCCGATCCAGGCGTACTGCGATCTGCTCGAAGTCCGCTGGCTGCTGAGCGAGCGGGCGGGTCACGATGTGGGCACCAACGCGGCGCTCGCCGCGCTACACGGGGACGTGATCCCCACTGACTCGGCGGCGAAGGTGGCTGTCGCCGAGACGCCAACCGAGCCGTTCGAGGTGCTGTCGCTCGACGACTAGTTTGTTCCCTCAAATAACTCGCGTCACAACAGCTTCAGAAGCATGTGCTTTGCCGGGCGTTCTTAGGGAACTCTTCGGATGGTTTCTAGAAAGTTCTTAGAGATCGAACGTATGTTCGAGTCATGAGTGCGGAGGCGGTGCAGGAAGCGATCGCAGCCATGCGTGCCGCGCACGATCACTTGGCCGCGCTGCCCATCGACGCGCTGACCAAGTCCGAATTGACTGATGCCCTTGATGAACTGGAGACGCTGTCGTGTCAGTTGCCGACTCAGGGCCACCGGATGTTGGCCCGCTTGCAGATCGAGGCGACGGCCAAGGAGATGGGCGCCAAGTCCTGGCGTCAGGTGTTGGCGACGCGATGGCGCATCTCGACGTCGGAGGCGGGGCGTCGCCTCGATGAGGCGGCGCTGTTGGGACCGCGCCGCGCGTTGACCGGAGAGCCGCTGGACCCGGTGCTGCCGTGTGTTGCGCTCGCGCAGGCGCGCGGAATGATCAACGGCGAGCATCTCGAGGTGCTGCGGAAGGCGATGGACCGTATCCCGCCCGCGATCGACACCCTGACCCGCGCGCAGATCGAAGTCGATCTGGTCGGCCACGCGGTCGGATTGGGACCCAAGGAACTCAGGGATCAGGCCGAGCGCACCCTGTTCCTGCTGGACCAGGACGGCCCCGAACCCGACGATGCCGAACGCGCACGCCGCCGCGGCGTGTCAAAGGGGCCGCAGGGTTCGGACAAGATGACCCCGTTGAGAGGCAATCTCACCCCGGAGTTGGCGGCCACGCTGGAGGCGATCTACGCGAAGTGGGCCGCGCCTGGAATGTGCGACCCCGATGACGAGAACCCCTGCATTTCGGGCACTCCGAGCCAAGCCCAGATCGACAACGACCATCGCACCCTGACGCAGCGCCAGCACGACGCGCTGCTGGCGGTTGGGCGCAGCGTGCTGGCCAGCGGTGTGCTGGGTCAGCACAACGGGTTGCCGACCTCGATCATCATCCGCACCACGTTGCAGGATTTGGAGAGCCGTGCCGGGGTCGGTGTCACCGGTGGGGGCACCGTGGTGCCGATTCGCGACGTGATCCGCATGGCCGCGCACGCGAATCACTTTCTGGCGGTGTTCGACAAGGCGACCGGTTCGGCGCTGGATCTGTTTCGGGCTCGGCGGGTGGCGTCCCCGGCGCAGCGGCTGATGCTGATCGCCCGCGATGGGGGGTGCACGAAACCGGGGTGCACCGTTCCGGCGTATGGCAGCCAGGTTCATCACGCTGCCAAGGATTGGGCCGATGACGGGTTGACCAATGTCGATGAGCTCGGGTTGGCGTGCGGGCCGGATAACCGGATGGTCGGCCCGGGCGGGTGGACCACCCGGATGAACAAGGACCACGAGGTGGAATGGATCCCACCGCCGCACCTGGACACCGGCCAAGCCCGCGTCAACGATTACCACCGACCCGAGCGCCTGCGCCCACCACGCAACGAACTCTTCACGCCCGCCGACGAACCCGCACGAACCCGGCGGCCCAGAACCCAACGCCGCCTGACGTCGGTCAGCCGACAACGGCCGGGTTGCCAGGGTCGAGGCCGCTCGGCAGGTTCGGGCTCAGACCGCTTCCGCTTCCGTGGGTGGCTTCTTGGTGAGCCATCGGCCGGCAGTTGTTGTCCATCGGCGTCTGATCGCCGGAGCAGTAGGGCAGCAGATCCTCGGGGTCGGCGGCCGCTTGCGGCGCTGAGAAGACGATGGCTGCGCCCGCGAGCAGGCACGCCGCGAAGATTCTCGTCATAGTCGCACGCTACCCGGGGTAATACCGTGGTGTGGTGGATCAGTTCGGTCGGGTGAAACTGACCAATCCGGACAAGGTGCTGTATCCCGCCACGGAGCTGCGGCCGAAGGCCGTCACAAAGCAAGAGGTCTTCGACTATTACGTCAACGTGGCCGAGGCGATGCTCCCGCACATCGCAGGCCGGGCCGTCACCCGTAAACGCTGGCCCAACGGGGTCAACGAGCCGGCATTCTTCGAAAAACAGCTCGCGTCCTCGGCGCCGGACTGGCTCGAACGGGGATCGATCAGCCACAAGTCAGGCACCACTACGTATCCGATCATCAACAGCGCCGAGGGGCTGGCGTGGATCGCCCAGCAGGCGTCGCTGGAAGTGCACGTGCCGCAATGGCGATTCGTCAGCACCTGGACCAGAGAGGAAGGAGCCGAACAGACGCCGGGTCTGGCCACCCGGGTGGTTTTCGACCTGGATCCGGGCGACGGTGTCACGTTCCGGCAGCTGTGCGAGGTGGCGCACGAGGTGCGTGAGCTCATCACCGGCATCGGACTCACAACGTTCCCGTTGACCAGCGGCAGTAAGGGGTTGCATCTGTACGTGCCGCTGGAGAAGCCGATCAGCTCACACGGCGCTTCGGTGCTCGCCCGCCGCATCGCGGTGCAGCTGGAGAAGACGATGCCCAAGCGTGTGACGGCCACCATGACCAAGAGTCAGCGCAGCGGCAAGGTGTTCGTCGACTGGAGCCAGAACAACGGCAACAAGACGACCATCGCGCCGTATTCACTGCGCGGTCGCGACGAGCCGACCGTCGCCGCCCCGCGTACCTGGGATGAGATCGAGGATCCCGATCTGCGGCACCTCCGATTCGACGAGGTGCTCGAGCGGTTGGAACGTGACGGCGACCTGTTGGCCGAGATGGACGCCGACGCCCCGGTGGCCGACGCACTCAGCACCTATCGCAGCATGCGCGACGCCGGCAGGACACCCGAGCCGGTACCCAACATCGCACCAACGCCGGGCAATGACGACTTCTTCGTCATCCAGGAACACCACGCCCGCCGACTGCACTACGACTTCCGGCTGGAGCGCAACGGCGTCCTCGTCAGCTGGGCGGTGCCGAAGAACCTGCCGGACAGCCCCGCGGTCAACCACCTCGCCGTGCACACCGAGGATCATCCGTTCGAATACGGCAGCTTCGAAGGTGAAATCCCGAAGGGTGAATACGGCGGCGGCAAGGTGATCATCTGGGACACCGGCACTTACGAGACCGAAAAATTCCGCGACCACTCGCCGGACGGCCCTGAATCGGGCGGCGAAGTCATCATCACGTTGCACGGCAAGAAGATCGACGGCCGCTACGCGCTGATCCAGACAAACGGCAAGAACTGGCTGGCGCATCGCATGAAGGAGCAGGCCAACCCGCAGGCCAGCGATTTGGCCCCAATGCTCGCGACAGAAGGCTCGATCGCGAAGATGACCACGGCGCAATGGGCCTTCGAGGGCAAATGGGACGGCTACCGCGTCCTGGTTGACGCCAACCACGGCAAGCTCAACGTGCGGTCGCGCCGAGGGCGTGACGTCACAGACGAGTATCCGCAATTCGCCGCGCTCGCAGCCGATCTCGCCGATCACCACGTGATCCTCGATGGTGAAGCCGTGGCTCTCGACGACTCGGGCGTGCCGAGTTTCGGCGAAATGCAGAACCGCGCGCGTTCGACGCGGGTCGAGTACTGGGCGTTTGACATCCTCTACCTCGACGGTCGCTCGCTGCTCAAGGCCAAGTACTCCGACCGCCGCCGCGTGCTGGAAGCGCTCGCCGAGGGCGGTGGTCTGATCGTGCCGGATCTGTTGCCCGGCGACGGCCCCGAGGCGCTGGAGTTCGCACGCAAGAAGCGTTGGGAGGGTGTGGTCGCCAAGAAGCGCGACGCTACCTATCAACCGGGACGACGGTCGTCGTCGTGGGTCAAGGACAAGATCTGGAACACCCAGGAAGTGGTGATCGGCGGCTGGCGCAAGGGCGAGGGCGGACGCTCCAGCGGCATCGGCGCATTGATGCTGGGCATCCCGGCCGAGGGCGGCCTGCAGTTCGTCGGCCGGGTCGGCACAGGGTTCACCGACAAGGCGCTGAAGCAACTCAAGGACATACTCAAGCCGCTCGAGACGGACGAATCACCCTTCAACGCACGCCTTTCCAAGATCGACGCCCGCGGCGTCACCTTCGTTCGGCCGGAACTGGTCGGCGAGGTGCGCTACAGCGAGCGGACCTCCGACGGCAGACTGCGGCAACCGAGCTGGCGAGGGCTGCGTACCGACAAGGAACCGTCTGACGTCGTCTGGGAGTAGGAGCCGCTGGTCGCGCGTACGCCGCGGCGCAGTCGACGTGCCCGAGGTGTCGGCGCTGTCGGAGCGGACTCAGCGCTATCGCGCTTGGCGGCAGCTGATTTCCCGGCGATCACCGTTAGCTGACCGGACGCCGACAGGGCTGAAGTGCGGTGACTACTGGTCCGATTACCCCGGGGGTAGATGAAGTCAAGGACGCGTGGGCTCGCCGTGGACGTCGGAGCCGCAACGAAAGCGCAAATGCGGCGCTTGCGGGATCGTTGCTCGGTACCTTTAGCGAAGTATTCGCATTTCACGGAAGTCGAGAACACGATGAGCGGGATAGCGTCGGAACTGGCGGCCGCCGGGTTCGAAGACGCCGTCGAAGTGGGCCGAGGCGGCAGCGGTGTCGTCTATCGCTGCTCCCAGAAGTCGCTCGGACGAAGTGTTGCCGTCAAGGTGCTGGCGTCTGATCTCGACGACTCCGATCGCGAGCGTTTCCTGCGCGAGGGTTACGCGATGGGAAGGCTCTCCGGGCACCCGAACATCGTGAACATCCTTCAGGTCGGCGTCACCGAGAGCGGCCGGCCGTTCATCGTAATGCCCTATCACGCAGTGGGTTCGCTTGCGGAGCGGCTGCGCCGCGAGGGCCGCATCGCGTGGCCCGAGGCACTGCGCATGGCGGTGAAACTGTGCGGTGCCCTCGAGACCGCCCACCGGGCGGGCACTTTGCATCGCGACATCAAACCCGCGAACGTCCTCTTCAACGACTACGGCGAACCTCAACTCAGCGACTTCGGGACCGCGCGAATCGCCGGTGGATACAAGACGGTGACCGGATTCTTCACCGGCACCCTGTCCTACACCGCCCCCGAGGTGCTCGCCGGCAACCCGCCGACGGTCGCGGCCGATGTGTACTCGCTGGGCGCCACGATCTACGCGCTGATCGCCGGTGGGCCGCCGCACGAGCGCAAGGCCGAAGAGGATCTGATCGCGCACTACCTGCGCATCACCTCCACTCCCGTGCCAGACCTGCGACCGCACGGAATCCCCACCGATGTCTGCGCTGCGATCGAGAAGGCGATGTCCCGCGAGCCCACCGATCGGCAGGTATCGGTCGCCGAGCTCGGCCACGAACTGCAATTGGCGCAGCGTCACAACGGCTTGGCGGCGGATCCGATGGCGCTCAGTGAGCCCGGCGGTGAGCCCGAGCCGACGGGCGGCAGCCAGGCGTTGCCGCTCTCGGGAGCGCCTCGCGAGCCCGAGCCGTCCCAATCCAAGACCGAGATTCCGGAATCCGCACCCAACCTGCCCGTGAGCCCGGAAAGCTCGGCGCCGCCGCTGGACCCGAACATGTTCGCGCACACCGCTTCGGTCAGCCAGGGCAGTATGCCCTGGCAGGTTCCGCCGACCCCGCCCACTCCGCCCGCCCCGCCTGCCGAGACGGCGTCGCAGCCCGGTCCCGAGCCGACGACGGACAAGAGAGATCCGAAGCGTCTCCTGATCACCGTCGGCGCGGCCGCCGTCGCGCTGCTCCTCGTCATCAGCGGCATCGTCATGTTCACCTCGCGCGACAAGGGCGAGGAACAGCAGGCGGCCCCGACCCGGCCCACCGTCGAAGCGCAACCGGAATGGGCACCGATCGCGGACGCGCGCGTCGCCCGCGATGCGGTGGCCGCCACCGAAGCCGACGGCACCATCTGGGTGTTCGGCGGTCAGGGAGCAGGCAACCAGGTGAGCGGAGCGCACGAGGGCTACGACCCTGCCCTCGACAGCTGGAAGGGCGGCGAGAATCTACCCGTTCCCGTCCAGCACGCGATGGCGGTGACGTGGGAGGACACCCCGGTGGTGCTCGGCGGATGGCGCACCGACGGCACCAATCGGGAGGTGGCGACCGACAAGGTGTGGCGGGTCGTCAACAGTCGCTGGATCGAGTTGCCGCCACTGCTGCAGCCGCGCGCGGCGGCAGCCGCCGGCGTCGTCGGCGACCTACTCGTGGTGACCGGCGGTGTGGACGCCGACGGGAAGCTGCTCAACACCACCGAGATCTACGACGGCACCGGCTGGAGACTCGGCGCCCCCATTCCGACGCCACGCCAGATGTCCGGTGCGGCGTCGGACGGCAAGCTCGTCTACGTCGTCGGCGGCTCCGACGACACCACAGACCTGACCGCCGTCGAAGCCTATGACCCCGTCACGGACAAGTGGGCGACCATGCCCGCACTTCCGCAGGGGCGCAGCGACTTTGGCGTGGCGATCGCCGACGCCCGGCTGATGGCCGTCGGCGGGATGTCGGATGGTGACGCCCTCAAGAGTGTGGCCGCGCTCGACCTCACCACGGCGACCTGGACCGCGCTCCCGGATCTGGGGACCGCGCGGCACGGGGCCGCGGTTGCCGCCGTGGGCAAGACCGTTTACGCGATCGGCGGGTCGACGGGTGCGTCGAACCAGATCACCGCGTCGGCCGAATCGTTGAAACTCGCACCACGCAAACCTCAACCGGCAGCGGAATGGCGGTTGTTGCCGGACGCGCCGACTGCACGACTGATGATGGCGTCAACCGTGCTCGACGGAAAGATCTTCGTTGCGGGCGGCATGTTGGGACACGCCGAAACGCTCGACACATTCGAGAGCTACGACCCCAAGACCGGCGACTGGGAGACGCTCCCTTCGTTACCCGTTCCGCTACACCACGCGACCGCGACGGCGTACCGCGGCGAGGTCGTCGTCATCGGAGGGGCCAGCGAAACCGTCACCGAGGCGTCGAACAAAGTGTTCGCCTTCCGCAACGGAAAGTGGGAGGAGCTGCCGAGCCTGCAGCATGCCCGGGCCGCGCCGTCGGCGGCGGTGGTCGACGACAAGATCGTGGTAGTCGGCGGACAGGACGACAAGAAGCTCGTCACGCAGACCGAGGTCTTCGATGGCGACTCTTGGACGACGGCTGCCGATATGCCAACGCCGCGTGAGCATTTGGCCGCCGTATCGGACGGCGTCTACGTGTACGCGGTCGGTGGCAGGTCGCTGAGTGCCGACGAGAACTCGGCCGCCTTCGAGCGCTTCGATCCGGAATCAGGAAGCTGGGAGAAGCTCACGGACATGCCGACTCCGCGCGGCAGCTACGGGGCCGCACTCATCGACGGCCGGATCATCTCGGTCGGTGGGGAAGAACCGACACGGGTGCTCGCCACAGTCGAGATGTACGACATCTCCACCGGGAAGTGGACGACGCAGGCGCCGATCAACACGCCGGTGCACGGTCAGGTGGTGGCCGCCGTCGATACGACACTGTTCTGCATCGGCGGCGCCGACCGGCCCAGCCACGAAGGTCCGGTGGCGATCGTCGAGGCACTCGACTTCAACTAGCTCCCGCTGTCGCGCAGCTGCGCGATGGTGACGGCGCCGCGCCGGAGCGCCTCGTTGGCCAGCCGCACCCGGCGGTCACCCTCGGTGGGGATGGCGAACTTGTCGTAGAGGTTCTGCAGGTGCTGTTTGACGGCGGCTTCGGTGACGTACAGCTCGCCCGCCATCCGCCGGACCGACGCCGGCTCGGGAAACGGGTCCTCGGACACCAGCGGACGACACAACACCATGAGCACGTCGACCTCCCGCCGGGTCAGCCGAGGCGGGAGCTGTGCGGCGTCGGGCACGATCGTCGCCTCGTCGGCCGGCTCGCCGGACTGCCGTGCCTGCAGGTACACCAAGCGGGATTTGCCGATGCGCACCTCGTCCCCGGGCCGCAGCACCTGTTCGTAGGCGATCTTCTCGCCGTTGACGAACGTGCCGTTGCGACTGCCCACGTCGCGGATCGACCACGCCGACCCGTGGTTCTCCAGGATTGCGTGCAGGCGAGAGACGGTGGGGTCGTGTTCGAGCGCCACCACATTGGTCGCAGCCTTGCCCACCGTCACCCGGTTGCCGGTCAACGGGACCAACTCACGTCCCGTCGGCTTGAAGACTTCCAGATGGGAAGACATGCAGACCTCCTATAGGGGGCAATTTTCACCCACGGCAGGGGTCCGTGGTCTGCGAACGCGCCGGGCATATGACCGCGGGTCGCCGGAGAGCTTCCCGACGACCCGCGGCGCGCACTCCTAGTGCGGCGAATTGGTGATCTTCTTCTTGAACCGGATGGCCCGCTTGGCCAGCGTCGATTCCGACAGGGGTGGCCAAGGCCAACCGCTCTGACCCCCGCGCGGCGCCTTCAGGAACGCCAGCCCGAGGAACAGCCCGAAGATGACGTGCCCCAGCAGAGTGATGATCACCGTGGCCGTGTTCAGCGGGAACATCCGCTCCTCGCCGTTCGGCGACAGCGCGACGGTTGCCATCAGGCCGGCCCAGGTGGGAAACACCCCGAAGCCAATCGCAGCCAGCACCGCGTAGACGTTCTTCCACCTATCGATGCCGATGGCGTACGCGACGACGAAGAAGGCCACCCCCAGCCCGCCG
Source organism: Mycobacterium sp. 29Ha (assembly GCF_032883055.1). NCBI lineage: Bacteria > Bacillati > Actinomycetota > Actinomycetes > Mycobacteriales > Mycobacteriaceae > Mycobacterium > Mycobacterium sp. 29Ha. Next base: position 54,133 of record NZ_JAMQTI010000014.1, on the reverse strand, counting down.
GCATCGCCGAGGTATCGGTACACGTAACCGACCGCCGCACTACCCGCCGTGTCCGGCTCGCCGGTGACGAACGACCCCATCACGGGGATGAAGTCGCCCATCAATCCCAGCACGTGCACGGCGAACAGCCTGGCAGCGTCGTACACGATGCAAGCCACCATGCCCGCGATCAGGCCACGCCCGACGATCATGTCGATCCGGTGCGGCGCGAACGCGATGAGCGTTGCGAGCAACGCAACCAGCGAAATGGTCACCAGCGTGATGCCGCTCTGGGGCAGCAGACCGAACACCTCGACCGAGATCGCCAGGATTGGCATCGACGCCAGCAACAGCACCAGGGCGATGCGCGCGTACTCCCACTTGGTCGGCGGTGTGACCGCCGCCTTGCTCAGGTCGATGTAGCGCTGTCGGATGGTGTTGGTGACCTTTCCTACGACCGGGATGTCAACGAGTGGACGCAGCCGAACGGTGGCGCTGTCGACTCCGCTTACGGCCTTCGGAAGTGCCTTCAGCCGCACGGTCTTCGGCTCGCCGAGCGCTGCGGCCCCCTGGGGAGCGGTGGCTTGCGGAATCGGCCTGGCCGGCAGGTCGCCGGGGCGCAGCCGCACAGTTTCTTCAGGAGCTCGTCCGGTCATGCCGGTCGGTGCTGTCGTGGACATCGGATATTCCTGTTTCGCGGTGTTGACGACCTTTGCGATCGTTTTCAGTCGTTCTGGACGACATTCATAATGGTTTTCGGAGGTAGCCGCGGGTAATCGCCGCGAAGTCAGTTTTTCGCGCCGCAGCCGATAGGTTTTCCTATCCGCCAGGCAAGTTCGCCGCGAATCCGCGACCGAACATGGCAGGGTGAGCATCGATTCTCAGGGGGAGGTGGCGCGGTACATGTGCACGCGGGTGCTGTGGAACACCGAGGGCCGATACGTCATGGCGGGTCGCACGATGGACTGGCCCGAGTCGACGCAGCCGACGATCGTCGCCTTTCCGCGGGGGCGGCAGCGCGACGGCGGCAAGGTCGGCGACATCGTCGCGGTTGCCGACAAACCCCTGCGGTGGACGAGTCGCCACGCGAACCTGGTCACGACGGTGTACGGGATCGGCACCGTCGACGGGTTCAACGAGGCGGGCCTCGGAATGCACGCCCTGTTCCTCAAGTCCACCGACGTCGGAGCACGTGATCCGGGTCGGCCGGGTCTGCAGATGGGGCTATTTGGCCAGTACCTGCTCGACCAGGCAGGCAGCGTCGCCGAAGCCCTCGAGTTGATCGGCACGTTCCAGCCGGTGATGGTGGAGGCGCACGGACGCCAGGCCACCATCCATTTCGCGCTTGAAGACGTCGGCGGGGACTCGGCGATCATCGAGTTCGCCGAAGGGGAACCCGTCATTCACCACGGACGTCAGTTCACCATCATGACCAACGATCCCACCTATGACGAGCAGCTGGATTTGCTTTCACAGCAGGATTTTTCGAATCCGAGCAGTGACACCCCATTACCCGGAAACGTGAACCCGAAGGATCGGTTCCAGCGTGCGGCCTATTATTCAGCCCTGCTGACGCCGCCCGCCGATCGGCGGCAGGCAGTGGCGAGCGTGATGGCGATCATGCGCAACGTCTCGGTGCCGTTCGGTGCGCCGTACCACGACTTCGGCGTCTACAACACCGAATACCGGACCGTCATCGACCTGACGGAGAAGCTGTATTTCTTCGAACTGTCGACCAGTCCGAACGTGATCTGGATCGACTTCGACGCGCTGAAGCTCGACGGTCAGCCGTTGGAGATCAACCCGTACGACACCACTCTGGTCGGCGACGTCACATCGCGGTTCGAACCGCAGCCGGTGCCGTTCTAAATCTTCGAGATGACCTTCTCGCCGTACTTGTCGATGGCGCGCAGCTTGTTCTCCAGCGGTTCGGGGTCGGGCCCTACGGCGTAGGGCATCCGGAAGCCGACCATGATGTTCGTGACGCCGCGGTCCTCGAGCCGCTTGATGCCGTCGGGTTTGTACGCATCGAGCGACTGGGCGTGAATCTCGAACGGGTCCGTGCGGCCCTCTTCCTCGCGAAGCTCGTTGAGCCGCTTGATATATCGGTCGAGTGACTCGGGGTCGCCGAGGTCACCCCCGCCGTGCATCCAGCCGTCATTGCGGGCCGCGCGCCGCAGCGCCGCCTCGGCGTGCCCGCCGATGAGAATCGGGATCGGCCGGGTGGGCGCCGGTGACATCTTGGTCTTCGGGATGTCGTAGAACTCGCCGTGGTACTCGAAGTAGTCGCCAGTCGTCAGGCCCTTGACGATGTCGATGCACTCGTCCATGCGTTTGCCGCGCCGCGCGAACGGCACGCCCATCAATTCGTAGTCCTCGGGCCACGGGCTGGTACCGACGCCGAGGGCGAGCCGGTTGTCGGACAACGCGGCGAGCGAGCCGGCCTGCTTGGCCGTCAACGCCGGCGGGCGGATCGGCAGCTTGAGGACGTAGATGTCGAACCGCAGCGTCGTGGTGACGGCGGCGAGTGCGCTGGCGAGGACGAATGTCTCGACGATCTCCTTGCCGTCGAGGAATTCGCGGTTCCCGTCGGGGGTGTACGGGTACTTCGAGTCCGACTCATACGGGTAGGCGACGCTGTCGGCGATCGTCATCGCGTCGAAACCCGCGGCTTCGGCCGCCTTGGCGAGCGGGATGTAGTACTTCGGATGAGTCAGTGATTCCGCATAGGTGAAGCGCACCAGCCGATATTAGAACGTGTTCTAGTCTCAGGTTTGAGCATTGACGCGAAGGGAACTTCAACGTCGTGAGTGCGGCTAAGACGTTTTACAAGCCTCTGTCGATCGTGAGCAGCGTGATGGGCGGCCTGATCGCGGGCAAGATCTTCACCGAAATCTGGCAGCGCTTGAACCCCGACGACGAGGAACCGGATCCGAAGGATCTGAGTCGCTCGTTGCGGGAGGTCATGATTGCCGCCGCGGTCCAGGGGTTGATCGTGGGCGTGGTTCGTGCCGGGCTGGCCCGTGGGCAAGCCAAAGGATTCGCGGCGATCACCGACGAGGACTTGAGCTAGCCGGCCCAACCGGCATCATGGCCTAGGTGCGCAGCTGGTTGACCCGCAATGTGCGGTTGCTCGCGGCCGTGTCGTTTCTGCAGGACACCGCCAGCGAGCTGCTCTACCCGCTGCTGCCGATCTATTTGACATCGGTGCTCGGTGCGCCCGCCGCGGTGGTCGGCGCCGTCGAAGGCGCGGCCGAGGGTGCGGCGTCGCTGACGAAGCTGGCAGCCGGGCCGCTCGGTGATCGTTTCTCGCGCCGGCCGCTGATCGCCACCGGCTACGGCATGGCCGCACTGGGCAAGGTGATGGTGGCCGCCGCCTCGGGGTGGACGGGCGTGCTCGCGGGCCGGGTGGTGGACCGGCTGGGTAAGGGCATCCGTGGTGCGCCTCGCGACGCGCTTCTGATCGTCGACATCGACGCGGCCGCGCGCGGTCGGGTGTTCGGATTTCACCGTGCGATGGACACCTTTGGCGCCGTGGTCGGTCCGCTGCTGGGTCTGGTGGGCTATCAGCTGCTGGACCAGCAGATCGCACCACTGTTGTGGGTCGCGGTCGTGCCCGCCGTGCTGAGCGTCGCGTTGGTGTTCCTGGTGCGCGAACGTGTGCCGCTGCCGAACAAGGCGACTCGCCGCGCGGTGTTCTCCCGGGTCAAGGATCTGCCCTGCAGCTATTGGCGGGTGACGGCGGTTGTGGTCGCGTTCGGATTGGTGAACTTTCCCGACGCGTTGCTGTTGTTGCGGCTCAACGAGATCGGGTTCTCGGTGACCGAGGTGATACTCGCGTATGTGGGTTACAACGCCGTCTACGCGGTCGCCAGCTATCCGGCGGGGCTGCTCGCCGACCGTGTCGGCAAACCGCTGGTGTTCGGCATCGGGTTGGTGTTCTTCGCGATCGGTTACACGGGTCTCGGTATGACGACCGACGCGCTGTCGGCGTGGCTGCTGATCGGCGTCTACGGTCTGTTCACCGGATGTACCGACGGCGTGGGTAAGGCCTGGGTCTCGTCGCTTGTCCCCGACGACGTGCAGGGCAGCGCGCAGGGAGTCTTTCAGGGCCTCAGCGGCTTTGCAGTCCTTGCGGCTGGTCTGTGGGCCGGGTTTCTGTGGGGCGACGGTCGACTACCGCTGTTGATTTCGGGTGTCGCGGGCGGGGTGGTCGCCGTTGTGGTGCTTTTGATCGCGATCGGCGGCCGTCACCGCACCTCGACTGCCTCCAGCGCGAAGGGCGGTGCGCCGACTCCGGCCACCGAATAGCCGCCCTGCGGGGGCCGCTCGACGATGCGTGCCTGCGCGTGGTGCTCTCCGATCGAGACGGTCGCCTGTCGCGGCAACTTGGTGTCGCCGGGCAAGTCGTCGAAAACCGTTCCCTGCCAGTGATATCGGCCGTCTATCGGGTCGACGTGGCCGGCCAGTCGCACGCGCACGGTGTGTTCGTCCTCGCCGATGCGCACGCTGGCGGGCCCGTCGTAGATCTCGCTCACCGTTGTCTGTTCTTCGCGCAAGCGCTCATCACCGGGGCAGGAACCCGCTGCGCCGCCACATGCGCCGCGCGATCGGGCCCATCAGCCCGACCTCCTCCAGGAACGCCGCCAGCGGCGCGAACCCGAGGACGTGCGTTTCGTGCCGGTGCGCGCTGCTGCGCGCTGCGCGGCGGGCCTCGCGCGCGTCCAGGCCGACGCGGCGGTACTGCACCTTGTTGGTGAACAGGAAGCGGAAGAAGTAGCCGCCGACGCCGTTGATGTTGGCGACGAAGAACTTCGGCAGCCGCCGCATGGTCGGGGTGCGCTTACGCAGCCCGTCGCGGGCGAATTGGATGTGGCGGGCTTCCTCGGTGACGTGGATACGCATGAGGCGCTGGATGATCGGCTGCAGGTCGTCGTCGTCCATCATCTGCCGTTGAAGGGAGTCGAAGATCTCCTCGCCAACCAGCGCGGCGACCCACAGCATCGGCCCCTGGAAGGCGAAGGGCAGCAGGTTGATGATGAAACGCTGGTAGTACCTGGGCCGCACCGGGTTTGCGCCGACACGTTCGATCGCCTTGCCGAACATCACCATGTGACGGGTCTCGTCACCGAGCTCGGTGAGTTCGTAGTGCGTGGCGCTGGCGGTGGGGTCCTGGTGCATCATCTTGCGCAGCAACGCCTGGTTCAGGATGTTCTCGAACCAGATGCCGGCCGACAGCGTGTTCACCAGCTCCTGGCGTGACAACTCGATCTGCTGCTCGCGGGTCATCGCGTTCCACATCGGCGTGCCATAGAGCGAGACGCATTTCGGCGGCAGGAAGAACTTGTCAGGGTCCAGCGGCGCATCCCAGTCGATATCGACGACCGGCGCGTAGGACTTCTTGACGGAACCCTTCAGCAGACGTTCGGCGAACTCTTCACGAGTGGGTGCGGTCATCAACGACTCCCTCCGACTGCGCTGTCGTGAACGTTGTTCGAAAGGTACGGAGCCGGGTGCCAACATGTCAATACCCCGGGTATCGGGTACCCATGGTATCCCCAGCTCGTGCCGTATTCTCGGCGCGTGACCCGTCGGATCCACGTCATCGGCATCGGCGCGGGCGACCCCGACTACGTGACGGTGCAGGCAGTGACCGCGCTCAACGACACCCGGGTGTTCTTCGCGATGGACAAGGGCGACACCAAGGACGACCTGGTCGCGCTGCGACGCCTGATCTGCGAGCGATTCATCCGCGAACCGGGGTATCGGTTCCACGAGATGCCTGATCCGCCACGCGCCAAGGGCGGCGACTACCGACAGGCCGTCGCCGACTGGCACGCCGAACGCGCCCGCCTGTGGGCTGACGCGATCACCTCAGAACTCGGCCCCGGCGACGTGGGTGCGTTTCTCGCATGGGGTGATCCATCGCTCTACGACAGCACACTGCGGATCCTGGACCGCGTGGCCGAACACGTCGACATCGACTACGACGTCATTCCCGGGATCACCGCGATCCAGGCGCTGACGGCCCGACACCGCATACCGCTCAACGACGTTGGCGAGCCCGTGCTCATCACCACCGGACGGCAGTTGCGCGCCAGCGGTTTGGCGGGCAGCGCGGTCGTCATGCTCGACGCCGACTGCTCGTTCCAGGGGTGCCCGCCCGACACCCGGATCTGGTGGGGTGCCTACCTCGGCACGGCCGACGAACTGCTGTTCTCCGGAACGGTCGGCGACGTCGGTGCGCACATCGTGACGGCGCGCGCAGCAGCCCGCGCCGAACACGGCTGGATCATGGACACCTATCTGCTGCGCGGCCCGGAATAGCCCGCATCGTGGGAAGATCAGCCGCATGGGATCTTTCCTGCTGCGTGCGGCACTGACCGGGTTTGCGCTGTGGGTTGTGACCCTGATCGTTCCCGGGATCAGCTTCATCGGCGGGGATTCGACGCTGCAGAGAGTCGGCATCATCTTCGTCGTCGGCGTGATCTTCGGTCTGGTCAACGCGATCATCAAACCGATCGTGCAATTCATCTCGATCCCGCTCTACATTCTGACGCTCGGCCTGATTCACATCGTGATCAATGCGCTGATGCTGTGGATCACGTCGTGGATCACCGAGCACACGACGCACTGGGGCCTGTTCATCGACGACTTCTGGTGGACGGCGATCTGGGCGGCGATCGTGCTGTCGATCGTGACCTGGTTGTTGTCGCTCGTTGTCGGCTCGAGTGAACGCGCAGCGGACCGCTAGCGGCACACTGGAGATATGCCCGAACTGCCCGAGGTCGAAGCGCTCGCCGATCATCTGCGCCGCAACGCCGTCGGGTTGACCATCGGGCGCATCGACGTGTCGGCGTTCTCGGTGCTCAAGACGTTCGACCCCGCTATCGCGGTGCTGCACGGCCAGACCGTCACCGGCGCCAATCGGTGGGGCAAGTACCTCGGAATTCAGTCCGGCGATCTGCACCTGATCACGCACCTGTCGCGGGCCGGATGGCTGCGGTGGTCGGACAAGCTCGCGGCGGCGCCCCTGAAACCCGGTAAGGGTCCGATCGCGCTGCGCGTCCACCTCGGCACACCGGGGGAAGGGGCGGGCTTCGACCTCACCGAGGCCGGGACGCAGAAGCGGCTGGCGGTGTGGCTGGTCGACGATCCGGCCAAGGTGCCGGGCATCGCCGCGCTCGGACCCGACGCGCTGTCGCTGGGACCGGAAGACCTGGCCGCCGTTCTTGCCGGCAACAGCGGTCGTATCAAGACCGTGATCACCGACCAGAAGGTGATCGCCGGCATCGGCAACGCCTACAGCGATGAGATCCTGCACGTTGCGAAGATCTCGCCGTTCGCGACGGCGGGCAAGCTCACCGAAGCGCAGCTCTCCGCATTGCACGACGCGATGATCTCCGTCCTCACCGATGCCGTGAGCCGATCCGTGGGTCAGGGGGCCGCAACGCTGAAGGGGGAGAAGCGATCCGGGCTGCGCGTGCACGCCCGTACCGGCCTGCCGTGTCCGGTGTGTGGTGACACCGTGCGCGAGGTGTACTTCGCCGACAAGTCGTTCCAATACTGCGCGACGTGTCAGACGGGCGGCAAGATTCTGGCGGACCGGCGAATGTCGCGGCTGCTCAAGTAGATCGGCAGTACGAGCGGGTGGCCGACGTCAACGCCTGCTGGTAGAGGCCGTCGAGTTTTCGTGCGGTGACCACCGCGGCCGTCGCATCCGCCAGGTCTCTCCCGCAGCCCTGACTGTGTAGCGAATTCCAGTGCAGGGCAATCTCATCAACCAGGGTCTTGTTCAGCCCGTTGATCTGGGTTCGTGATTCGGCGAGGTCCGGTGCGCTTGTCGGTGCGATGCCCGGATCGAACTTCCACTGGCCGAAGCGGGTGTACTGGACCCCTTCGTTGGCGGCTATCTGATCGGTGAAGACGGTACGCACGTAGGCCGGGTCGATACCGTGGGCCGTCGCATCGGCTGCCACCGAGTCCAGTACCTGGTTCGACCTCGCGGGGTCGGTGATGGCGCCGCCGTTGATCCACTTGGTGGCCGCCACCGGATCGGCGGTCGCCAAGCGTTGGGCTGTCGCGTCGACCAGTTGATAAAAGGGGTAGACGGGCTGGGCCGCGGCGACCGGCGCCAGGACTACCTGGCCCGCCAGCAGGGCAGAGGCCACGAGAAGTGAACTTCGATTCGGGATCACACCATCATCATGCATAAGCTGACCGCGTGACTCGGCAGAAAATCTTGATCACCGGCGCCAGTTCGGGGCTCGGAGAAGGCATGGCCAGGGCGTTCGCCGCCAAGGGGCGCGACCTTGCATTGTGTGCCCGCCGCGTCGAGCGGCTCGACGACCTGAAGGCAGAACTCCTGGAGCGCCATCCCGGCATCACGGTGGCCGTCGCCGCGCTCGACGTCAACGACCACGATCAGGTGCCCAAGGTTTTCGCCGAGCTCTCCGACGAGTTGGGCGGTATCGACCGCGTCGTCGTCAACGCGGGTATCGGTAAGGGCGCACCGCTCGGGTCGGGCAAGCTGTGGGCGAACAAGGCCACGCTCGAGACGAATCTCATTGCCGCACTTGTCCAGATCGAGACCGCGCTGGAGATGTTCAAGGCCGCCGGCGGTGGACACCTGGTGCTGGTCTCTTCGGTGCTCGGCAACAAGGGCGTCCCGGGAGTGAAGGCCGCGTATGCGGCGAGCAAGGCCGGTGTGACGTCGCTTGGAGAGTCGCTGCGTGCCGAATACCTCAACGGTCCGATCAAGGTGACCACCCTGGAACCGGGATACATCGAATCGGAGATGACGGCGAAGTCTGCGTCGACGTTGTTGATGGTGGACAACGAGACTGGGGTCAAGGCGATGGTCGACGCGATGGAGCGCGAGGCCGGCCGGGCAGCCGTTCCGTGGTGGCCGTGGGGGCCGCTGGTACAGCTGATGCGGGTCCTCCCGCCGCGTCTTGCAAAACGTTTTGCTTAGAAAAGCTTCATGTTTAATGGCCGCGCGGCCGCGGGTAGCCCAATTTCATGAACGCGAAGATGATGAAGTTGACACCTTTCCTATTCGCGGGTGCGGCGGCCGCCGCGATCGCTGCTGCGCCCATCGCCAGTGCTCAGCCGGCGCCGCCGCCGTGCGTGAACGCTGACGGCACGCCCTGTGGGGCCATCGGCAACGTCACAGCCGGGCCGGGCGGCGGAGCGAACGTCGCCATTCCCAACGGGCCGGTCGGCACTGCCGACGGCGGCGGGGCCTCCGGTGTGATTCCCAACGGTCCTGGTGGTTCCGCGGACCTGGGCGGTGCTAGCGGCTCACTGTCGCCGGTCGGACCGGGCGGTTCAGCAGGTCCTGGTGGGGCCAGCGGATGTCTCCCCAATGTCGGGTGCATCAACATCCCGGCGGGATAACCCCAACGCCCAGTTGTGATTTCGGTGCGCCTGTGATCGCTCCGCGAGTGTAGGCGCACCGGAATCGCTAGGCGGAGCGACCCCGCTCCGCGCGGCTCAGGCGGTTCTACCGCGCTCCGCGCGGCTCAGGCGGAGCGACCCCGCTCCGCGCGGTAGTGACGCACCAGCGCGTCGGTCGAGGAGTCCGACTGTTCCGCGGGCGCGTCGTCGGCGGTGATCACCGGAAGCAGCGCCTTGGCCTGGGTCTTGCCGAGTTCCACACCCCACTGGTCGAACGAGTCGATGCCCCAGACGACGCCTTCGGTGAACACCTGGTGTTCGTAGAGGGCGATCAACTGGCCCAGCACCGACGGCGTCAGCTTGGTCGCCAGGATCGACGTGCTGGGCCGGTTACCCGGCATCACCTTGTGCGGAACGACATCCGGGGGAGTCTCTTCCGCGGCAATCTCTTCGGCGGTCTTGCCGAATGCCAGCACCTGCGTCTGGGCGAAGAAGTTGCTCATCAACAGGTCGTGCATGCTGCCCGTGCCGTCGGCGGTCGGCAGGTCGTCGGTGGGCTGCGAGAAGCCGAGGAAATCGGCGGGCACCAATCGGGTGCCCTGATGCAGCAGTTGGTAGAAGGCGTGCTGGCCGTTGGTTCCCGGTTCGCCCCAGAAGATCTCGCCGGTACTCGTCGTCACCGGTGAGCCGTCGGCACGCACCGACTTGCCATTGGATTCCATCGTCAGCTGCTGCAGGTAGGCGGCGAACCGTGACAGATCATTCGAATACGGCAGTACCGCACGGGTTTCCGCGCCGAAGAACTCGTTGTACCAGAGGCCGATGAGGCCGAGCAGCGCTGGCGCGTTCGCCTCCAGTGGCGCGGTACGGAAGTGTTCGTCGACGATGTGGAAACCGGAAAGGAACTCTGCGAACCGCTCCTTGCCGATGACCGCCATCACCGACAAACCGATTGCCGAGTCCACCGAATACCGTCCGCCGACCCAATCCCAGAAGCCGAACATGTTGTCGGTGTTGATACCGAAGTCGTCGACCAGCTTCTTGTTCGTCGACACCGCCACGAAGTGCTTGGCCACCGCGGCGTCGCCGAGCGCGTCGGTGAGCCAGCGACGCGCGGCAGTCGCGTTGGTCAGCGTCTCCAGTGTCGAGAACGTCTTGGACGCGATGATGAAAAGCGTTGTGGCCGGGTCGAGTCCGTCGAGCTTGGCCACCAGGTCGGCGGGGTCGACGTTGGAGACGAACCGGGCCGAGATACCAGCGTCGGCGTAGTGACGCAGGCCGAGGGTGACCATCGCAGGGCCCAGATCCGAACCGCCGATGCCGATGTTGACCACCGTCGTGATGCGCTCGCCCGTCGCGCCGGTCCACTCACCGCTGCGCAGCCGGTCGGTGAAGTCGCCCATCTTGTCGAGCACCTCATGGACGTCGGCGACGACGTTCTGGCCGTCCACGGACAGCTCGGCACCACGCGGCAACCGCAGCGCGGTGTGCAGCACCGCGCGATCCTCCGAAGTATTGATGTGCGCGCCTGCGAACATCGCGTCGCGGCGCTGCTCCAGGCCCGCCGCGCGCGCCAGGTCCACAAGCAGCGCCAGCGTCTCGCGGGTGACGCGGTGCTTGCTGTAGTCGATGTACAGATCGCCGACCGTCAGCACCAGCTCCGACCCGCGGGCAGGATCTTCGTGGAAGAACTCGCGTAGGTGTTCCTCGCCGATATCGTCGTGATGCCGTTGCAGGGCCTGCCATGCGGCAGTGGCGGTGATGTCGGGAATCTGCGAGGTATCGGCGGTCATGTAGCCGACATTAATGCGGCCAAATGTCCAAAGGTGTAAGAGGGAGTAATGGATACCGCCAAGCTGCTGTCGTCTGTGCCCACCGGCCTGTGGATCGGGGGCGAGGAGCGCAAAGGTTCCTCGACGTTCGACGTGCTCGACCCGTCCGACGACAAGGTTCTGATCTCTGTTGCCAACGCGACGCCCGAGGACGCCGTCGCCGCCCTGGACGCCGCGTGCGCGGTACAGGCCGACTGGGCGGCCACCCCGCCACGCGAACGCGGCGAGATCCTGCGTTCGGTGTTCGAGAAGATCACCGAACGCGCCGAAGACCTGGCCACCCTGATGACGTTGGAGATGGGCAAGGTGTTGCCCGAGAGCATGGGTGAGGTCAAGTACGGCTCAGAGTTTTTCCGCTGGTTCGCCGAGGAAGCCGTGCGCATCGCGGGCCGCTTCACGCCGAGCCCGGCGGGCACCGGCCGCATCCTGGTCACCAAGCAGCCGGTCGGGCCGTGCTACGCGATCACGCCGTGGAACTTCCCGCTGGCCATGGGGACCCGCAAGATCGGCCCGGCGTTCGCGGCCGGCTGCACGATGATCGTCAAGCCCGCCCAGGAGACGCCGCTGACGATGCTGCTGCTGGCCAAGCTGATGGACGAGGCGGGGCTGCCCAAGGGCGTGCTGTCGGTGCTGCCGACGAGCAGCCCCGGCCCGGTCACCGAGGCCCTGATCAACGACGGCCGGCTTCGCAAGCTGACCTTCACCGGATCCACCGGCGTCGGGAAGGCGCTGGTGAAGCAGTCGGCCGACAAACTGTTGCGCACCTCGATGGAGCTCGGCGGCAACGCGCCGTTCATCGTGTTCGACGACGCCGACGTGGACGCCGCCGTCGACGGCGCGATCCTGGCCAAGATGCGCAACGGGGGCGAGGCCTGCACGGCGGCCAACCGCTTCCACGTCGCGAACTCGGTGCGTGAGGAGTTCACCGACAAGCTGGTCAAGCGGATGAGCGAGTTCACGCTCGGCAAGGGCACCGACGAGTCATCGACACTGGGGCCGCTGATCAACGCCAAGCAGGTCGCCACGGTCGAGGACCTGGTGTCCGACGCGGTGTCGCGCGGCGCGACGGTCGCGGTCGGTGGCGTCGCTCCCGGCGGTCCGGGCAACTTCTACCCGGCGACCGTGCTGGCCGACGTTCCCGCCGACGCCCGCATCCTCAAGGAGGAGGTGTTCGGGCCCGTCGCGCCGATCACCGGCTTCGACACCGAGGAGGAGGGCATCGCCGCCGCCAACGACACCGAGTACGGGCTGGCCGCCTACGTCTACACGCAGTCGCTGGACCGCGCGCTGCGCGTCGCCGAGGGCATCCAGTCGGGCATGGTGGGCATCAACCGCGGGGTGATCTCCGACCCGGCGGCACCGTTCGGGGGAGTGAAGGAATCCGGATTCGGCCGCGAGGGTGGCTCTGAGGGCATCGACGAATACCTCGACGTCAAGTACATCGCGCTGACCAAGTAACACCCCTTGCGCGAGGCTGCGTAAAAGTCCGTCCGGCACGGCGTGTCGGGGACTTTCGCGTCTGCTCGCGCGGGAAAGATTTCGGCAGTGCGCACCGCTGAGAGCCGTGGGGGAATCCCCGCGTTGGACGGCATCCGTGCGGTGGCGGTCGCGCTGGTCCTGGCCGACCACGGCGGTGTCCCGGGCCTGTCGGGCGGGTTCCTCGGCGTCGACGTGTTCTTCGTGCTCAGCGGATTCCTGATCACGTCGCTGCTGCTCGACGAGCACCGGCGGACGGCGCAGATTCGTCTCGGCGACTTCTGGATTCGGCGCGCCCGTCGACTGCTGCCCGCCCTGCTGGTGATGGTGCTGGCCGTCGTGGCGGCCCGCGATCTGTTCTCGCCCGAATCCACGGCGTCGCTGCGCGAAGACGCCGTCGCCTCGTTCTTCTGGATGTCCAACTGGGCCTTCGTCGCGCAGCGCGCTGACTACTTCTCACAGGGCGCGCCGCCGTCGCCGCTGCAGCACACGTGGTCGCTCGGGGTGGAGGAGCAGTACTACCTGCTGTGGCCGCTGCTGCTCGTCGGCGTCGCGGCGCTGTTCTGGTCCCGGCTACGACTGGCCGTTTTCGTGCTGTCGACCGTCGGCGTCATCGCTTCGGCGACCGCGGCGATCGTGCTCACCACCGACTCGACGCTGAACCGCATCTACTTCGGCACCGACAGCCGCGCACAGGCGTTGTTGGTCGGCTCTGCCGCGGCCGCACTGCTGGTGCGGGACTGGTCGGTGCTCAACGACGGCGGAACGCTGATCCGGACGCGGTGGGGCCACATCGTCGCGCGCATCCTGCCGTTCATCGGCCTGGCTGTGCTCGGCGCGGCGGCGCACTATGCGACCGGCAGCGTCGGCGACTTCCGCGGCGGCCTGCTGATTGTGGTGGCGATCGCGGCCGTCCTCGTCGTCGCACCGGTGGCACTGGAGCAGGAGGGACCCGTCGCGCACGCCCTGGCGTGGCGGCCGCTGGTGTGGCTCGGCGCGATCTCCTACGGCGTGTACCTGTGGCACTGGCCGATCTTTCTGGCGCTCAACGGTGAACGTACGGGGCTGTCCGGCTGGCCACTGTTCGTCGTTCGCTGCGCGATCACGGTGGGCCTTGCCGCGGCGTCGTGGTGGCTGCTGGAGCAGCCGATCCGTCGCTGGCGGCCTATGCATGTGCCGCTGCTGCCGTTGGCGGGTGCGACGGCCGCGACCGCCGCTGTGGTGACGATGGCGGTGCTACCCGTCGGCGTGAAGACCGAGCAGCCGCCGCTGGGCCCGGCGATCGACTCCGCCGCGCTCGCGCTCGTCGGGCCGGAGGTGCCCGTCGAGGTCCGCAAACCGACTGCGCACGAGCCCGGCACCCGCACCGTCGCGGTGTTCGGCGACTCGATCGCGTGGACGATGATGCGGTACCTGCCGCCGACACCAGGGCTGGCGTTCACCAATTACACGACGATCGGGTGCGGCATCGCCCGCGGCGGCCCCTACCGGTACGTCGGACAGACGCTGAACCAGAAACCCGAATGCGACACCTGGTCCAGCCGGTGGTCGCAGCGCATCAACCATGACCGCCCGGACGTGGTGTTGCTGATGGTCGGCCGCTGGGAGGTGGTCGACCGGATGAACGAAGGCGTCTGGACCCACATCGGCGAGGACGGTTACGAGGACTATCTGCGTGGCGAACTCGACCGCGCGCTCGACATTCTCGGCTCGACCGGCGCGCAGATCGTGGTCACCACCGAGCCCTACAACCGGCGCGCCGAAAAGCCGGACGGCAGCTTGTATCCCGAAGACAATCCCGATCGCGTCGACCAGTGGAATGCGTTGCTGCGCAGCGTCGTGAAAACGCGCCCGAACGTCGAGTTGCTCGATCTGAACCGCAAACTCGGGCCCAACGGCGTCTACACCAACTGGGTCAACGGCATCCGTGTGCGCAGCGACGGTGTGCACCCGACACCGGAAGCGGTGGAGTGGCTGACGCCGTGGCTGACCGACGCGCTGCGCTGAGTCCTAGTGCCCGAGGCGGCCGCGGCCCAGCCGCAGCAGCAGCATCGCCAGGTCCTTGCCGTCGGGTCCGAGTTCGCTGTAGCGCTCGATGACCTTCATCTCACGGCTGTGCACCAGACGGGTGCCGCCGGACGCCATCCGGGCCTGGCCGATGAGCTTGGACACCTCGGTGCGGCGTTTCACGGCTTCCAGGATCGTCGCGTCCAACTTGTCGATTTCCTGGCGCAGGTCGTCTATGTCTGGCAACTGTTCGACCTCGATAGTCATGGGATTCTCCGGTTTCTCGTTGTGTAAGGGACTGCGGTCTCATCCGGTGATCGGGCCTCACACAAGAGACGAGCCCCGGATCCGGAAGAGGACCGCGGGGCTCTGTGAAGCAGCTAGACCACGGGTACCTCTGGCCGGTACCCGTAAAAAAATCGTCCTTGCTGCATGAGCACGTAATGAGTGTGCCATCAAGGGCCGCGCCGGCGCAAAGATGTCGCTGGACAGCGGTAAGTTCGGTGATGAAATGTCGATTTCTTCGCCACCATCCTCCATGGACACCGAGACCGACCAGCTCCTCGACGGGCTGAACCCCCAGCAACGGCAGGCGGTGCTGCACGAAGGCTCGCCGCTGCTGATCGTCGCCGGGGCGGGTTCCGGTAAGACCGCCGTGCTGACCCGCCGGATCGCCTACCTGCTCGCCGCCCGAGAGGTCGGTGTCGGCCAGGTGCTGGCCATCACGTTCACCAACAAAGCGGCCGCCGAGATGCGCGAGCGGGTGGTCAACTTGATCGGCCCGCGCGCTCGGAACATGTGGGTGTCGACGTTCCACTCCACGTGTGTGCGGATCCTGCGCAACCAGGCCTCGCTGCTGCCCGGGCTCAACTCGAACTTCTCGATCTACGACTCCGACGACTCGCGCCGCTTGCTGATGATGATCGGCAAGGACATGGGCCTGGACACCAAGCGGTACTCACCGCGGTTGCTGGCCAACGGCATCTCCAATCACAAGAACGAGCTGGTCGGCCCCGAGCAGGCGGCGGCCGAGGCGTCGGAGGCCGGCGAGGAACTGCCGCGCATCATCGCCGAGGTCTACGGCGAGTACCAGCGGCGCCTGCGTATGGCCAACGCACTGGACTTCGACGACCTCATCGGCGAGACAGTCGCTGTGCTGCAAGCCTTTCCGCAGATCGCGCAGTACTACCGGCGGCGGTTCCGGCACATCCTGGTCGACGAGTACCAGGACACCAACCACGCGCAGTACGTCCTGGTGCGCGAGCTGGTCGGCAGGGAAACCGAAGACGGGGTGGCGCCGGCCGAGCTGTGCGTCGTCGGCGACGCCGACCAGTCGATCTACGCCTTCCGCGGTGCGACCATCCGCAACATCGAGGACTTCGAACGCGACTTCCCCAACGCCACAACCATTCTGCTGGAACAGAACTACCGCTCGACGCAGAACATCCTGTCCGCGGCCAACTCCGTCATCTCCCGGAATGCCGGCCGTCGTGAGAAGCGGCTGTGGACAGACTCCGGCGAGGGTGAGCTGATCGTCGGCTACGTCGCCGACAACGAGCACGACGAGGCACGCTTCGTCGCAGGCGAGATCGACGCGCTGGCCGACCGCGGCGACATCTCCTACAACGACGTCGCGGTGTTCTACCGCACCAACAACTCCTCGCGCGCGCTGGAGGAGGTGTTCATTCGGGCCGGCATTCCGTACAAAGTCGTTGGCGGCGTGCGCTTTTACGAACGCAGGGAGATCCGCGACATCGTCGCCTACCTGCGCGTGCTGGACAATCCCGGCGACTCGGTGAGCATGCGGCGCATCCTGAACACCCCGCGGCGCGGCATCGGCGATCGCGCCGAGGCGTGCGTGGCGGTGTACGCCGAGAACACCGGCGGCAGCTTCAACGACGCGCTGCAGGCCGCCGCCGAGGGCAGGGTGCCGATGTTGAACACCCGCTCGGAGAAGTGCATCGCAAGCTTCGTCGAGATGCTCGACGAACTGCGCGGGCGTCTCGACGGTGAGCTCGGCGAGCTCGTCGAGGCGGTGCTCGATCGCACCGGCTATCGCACCGAGCTCGAGAATTCGAGCGACCCGCAGGACCTCGCACGCCTCGACAACCTCAACGAATTGGTCAGCGTCGCACACGAATTCAGCACCGACCTGGCCAATGCTGAGGCCCTGGGCGAGCCTGAGGACGAAGACATCCCCGACACCGGGGTGCTCGCCAAGTTCCTGGAGCGGGTGTCGCTGGTCGCCGACGCCGACGAACTGCCCGAGCACGGCGCGGGTGTGGTGACGATGATGACGCTGCACACCGCCAAGGGGCTCGAGTTTCCGGTCGTGTTCGTGACGGGCTGGGAAGATGGCATGTTCCCGCACATGCGGGCGCTCGGCGATCCGACGGAGCTGTCCGAGGAGCGTCGGCTGGCCTACGTCGGCATCACTCGTGCCCGTCAGCGGCTCTACGTCAGCCGGGCCAAGATCCGCTCGTCGTGGGGTCAGCCGATGCTGAACCCGGAATCGCGCTTCCTCAAAGAGATTCCGCAGCACCTGATCGACTGGCGGCGTACCGACCCGGGGCCGTCGATGCCGGCGCCGGTGAGTGGGGCGGGCAGGTTCGGGACACCGCGTCCGTCACCCACACGTTCCGGCGCGGGCAAGCGGCCGCTGCTCGTGCTCGAGCCCGGCGATCGGGTCAACCACGACAAGTACGGCCTCGGACGCGTCGAAGAGGTTTCCGGCGTGGGCGAATCGGCGATGTCGCTCATCGACTTCGGCAGCTCAGGCCGCGTCAAGCTCATGCACAACCACGCCCCGGTCTCCAAGCTCTAACCGCTGCTGCGACCCCACCGCGCGGTAGCGGGCAACAACGCGCACGCGATCGTCGCCAGCGGCAGCACTGGTATCGCGTAGACGATCGTCGGCAGCCTGGCCCCGGCGACGAACAGGCTCGAGAAGATCATCAGCGCGACGACGGCGCCGACGATGATCAGCAGGCGGCTCACCCGGCGGCGCAGCAGCAGCCCGATCAACCCGGCGATGAGCGCAGCCGCGGAGATGGCGGTCAGAAACGCGACGGCCACACAGAACAGCAGGTCGGTTTCCCACCAGCCAGTGATCAGGTCAGTGGCGATGACCGCCGTCGCCCAACCACTGAGAATGCTCAAGATGGCCGCCGCGATCGCCGGGCGCGGGTTCGGCCACGGATTCGTGGGCGTCACCGGGGTCGGCCTGGCGCGCGGGATGTAGGACGTCTGCGGATCTGCCGCGGCGGGAAACTCGCCGGTGGGGTGGCGGCGGATGATCGACGTCTGCGGATCCGCTCCGACGGGGATTTCGCCCGTGGGGTGTCGGCGGATTATGCGGGTGGAGCTGGGTTCGTCGTCGTCACTTCCACTGTCACTGGCCACTTAGCCAGAGTAATTGGACAACGCGAGTCCCCGTTTGGAGAGCCAGCCGACGGGGTCGACGCGGTCGGTGCCGTTGAGCAGCACCTCGAAGTGCAGATGCGGGCCCGTCGAGTTGCCGGTGTTGCCCATCTTGGCGATCTGATCGCCCGCCCACACGCGCTGCCCGATCTCGACGTTCCACGCGCTGAGATGTCCGTAGAGCGTGACGGTGCCGTCGGCGTGCCGCAGCTTGACCCAGTTGCCGTAACCGCCCTGCGGCCCGGCGTCGATGACGATGCCGTCCGAAGCCGCAAGGATCGGGGTGCCGATCGCGTTGGCGATGTCGATGCCGCCGTGCAGTACACCCCAGCGGTAGCCGAAGCCAGACGTCCAGGCGCCCTTGGTGGGCATCACGAACATGGGGCGCTGCAGGCGGGCCTCGCGTTCGGCGCGCTCGCTCGCGAACGCGGCGGCCTTGGTGACCTCCTCGGCGTGCACAGCAGCATCGAACGTCGAGGAGACGGTCACCACCTGCATGCCGTCGGTCGAACCGGTGATGGCACCGCCGGCGAGGACGTCCTGGTCCGCTGCCAGCACGGTCGCGGGGCCTTCCTCGGACGCGTTGGCCATCGTGTAGGCGCCGGCAGCGGTGGCGCCGACCGCCATCGCTGCGACCATCAACCGGCCCTTGACGGGCACTTCCTGCTTGCGGTGCGCGCCGCCGCGGGTGATCGCGAAGATGTCGGTCGCGGCCGCGCCGTCGCTGACGTCGGTGTGGCTGTCTCGGTACGCGTGTGATGAGCGCCGTTCGTCGCGCGGATCGCGGCGGAATTCGGACGGCACAGCCAGTCGCTGAGGTAGCTGATCGTCGGTGTCGTGCAGGTCGTCGAGCTCGGGAGCGTGGATGACCTGAGCTTCGCGATCGAAGGCACTGTTCTGATTGAAGTCCAGCTCAGCCCCGAGATCAGGCAGGTCGCCGAACTCGTTGAACGGAATGATGTCGGTGATTTCCGCGGGTCGTTCAGCGGGGCGGCGGATGGTTAGCCGGGTGGTCGACACTCCAGATGGAGATCGTGACGCACGGTGCTGAGCCAACCTGAAAGTCCCTTTGCTCGTGATCTATTCGTTACCAACGCGGACCAAAGGCACGTTAACCAAATCCCAATGTTGGTGGCAACCCGAGGGAGTATTCCGCCGGGGATTGTGACGTGTATCACTGATACCCGGCGGTGAGATCCACCACATGACAGGTAGGCGGTTCAGAGGGCTCAACCTCGTGTGGATAAAGTTCCCCCGAGCCTGTGAGGCCCAAACCTTCGACTTCATTACTCAAACAGACACGCAGCACAGACAAGGGATGTTTCAGAGCCCATGGACCTTTTCGAATACCAAGCCAAAGAGCTGTTCGCGAAACACCACGTGCCGACCACACCTGGCCGTGTCACCGATTCCGCCGAGGACGCCAAGGCGATCGCCGAGGAGATCGGCAAGCCGGTGATGGTCAAGGCGCAGGTGAAGGTCGGCGGACGCGGTAAGGCCGGCGGCGTGAAATACGCCGCGACTCCCGACGACGCGTTCACCCACGCGCAGAACATCCTCGGCCTCGACATCAAGGGTCACGTCGTCAAGAAGCTGCTGGTCGCCGAGGCCAGCGATATCGCCGAGGAGTACTACATCTCCTTCCTGCTCGATCGTGCCAACCGCACCTATCTCGCGATGTGCTCGGTCGAGGGCGGCATGGAGATCGAAGAGGTCGCGGCGACCAAGCCCGAGCGGCTCGCCAAGGTGCCCGTCAACGCCGTCAAGGGTGTCGACCTGGCCACCGCCCGCTCGATCGCCGAGCAGGGCCACCTGCCGGCCGAGGTGCTCGACGCGGCCGCAGTGACCATCCAGAAGCTCTGGGAGGTGTTCGTCGCCGAGGACGCCACTCTGGTCGAGGTCAACCCCCTGGTGCGCACTCCGGACGACCAGATCCTCGCCCTCGACGGCAAGGTCACGCTCGACGCGAACGCCGACTTCCGCCAGCCCGGTCACGCGGAGTTCGAGGACAAGGACGCGACCGACCCGCTGGAGCTCAAGGCCAAGGAGCACGACCTCAACTACGTCAAGCTCGACGGTTCGGTCGGCATCATCGGTAACGGCGCCGGGCTCGTCATGTCGACACTGGACGTCACCGCCTACGCGGGGGAGAAGCACGGCGGAGTGAAGCCGGCGAACTTCCTCGACATCGGTGGCGGCGCGTCGGCCGAGATCATGGCCGCGGGTCTGGACGTCATCCTCAATGACGCTCAGGTCAAGAGCGTCTTCGTGAACGTGTTCGGCGGCATCACCTCCTGCGACGCGGTCGCGACCGGCATCGTCAACGCGCTGAAGATTCTCGGTGACGAGGCCAACAAGCCGCTGGTCGTCCGTCTCGACGGGAACAACGTCGAAGAGGGGCGCCGCATCCTGGCCGAGGCCAATCACCCGCTGGTCATCCAGGCCGACACCATGGACGCCGGTGCCGACAAAGCCGCCGAGCTGGCGAATAAGTAAGGGAATCTTGATATGTCGATCTTTCTGAACGCAGACTCCAAGGTCATCGTCCAGGGCATCACCGGCGGTGAGGGCACCAAGCACACCGCGCTCATGCTGAAGGCAGGTACCCAGCTGGTCGGCGGCGTGAATGCCCGCAAGGCCGGGACTGAGGTGTCCCACGTCGACAGCGAGGGCAAAGAGGTCCGTTTACCGGTGTTCGGCTCGGTCTCCGAGGCGATGAAGGAGACGGGCGCCGACGTGTCCGTCGTCTTCGTGCCACCGAAGTTCGCCAAGGACGCGATCATCGAGGCCATCGACGCCGAGATCCCGCTGCTGGTCGTCATCACCGAGGGAATTCCGGTGCAGGACAGCGCTTATGCGTGGGCGTACAACCTGTCTAAAGGTGGCGACGGGGCGCCGAAGACCCGCATCATCGGCCCCAACTGCCCGGGCATCATCACGCCGGGTGAGGCGCTGGCGGGCATCACGCCTGCCAACATCACCGGCTCGGGCCCGGTCGGTCTGGTGTCGAAGTCGGGCACGCTGACCTACCAGATGATGTTCGAGCTGCGTGACTTCGGCTTCTCGACCGCCATCGGCATCGGTGGTGACCCCGTCATCGGCACCACCCACATCGACGCCATCGAGGCGTTCGAGAAGGATCCGGCGACCAAGGTCATCGTGATGATCGGTGAGATCGGTGGCGACGCCGAGGAGCGGGCTGCCGACTACATCAAGGCCAACGTCAGCAAGCCGGTCGTCGGCTACGTCGCGGGCTTCACCGCACCCGAAGGCAAGACCATGGGCCACGCCGGCGCCATCGTGTC
This sequence comes from Mycobacterium sp. 29Ha, assembly GCF_032883055.1. Lineage (NCBI taxonomy): Bacteria > Bacillati > Actinomycetota > Actinomycetes > Mycobacteriales > Mycobacteriaceae > Mycobacterium > Mycobacterium sp. 29Ha. The sequence continues at coordinate 32,715 of NZ_JAMQTI010000014.1, read as the reverse complement.
GGGCTCGTCGGGCACCGCACAGGCCAAGAAGGAAGCCCTCGAGGCCGCCGGTGTGAAGGTGGGCAAGACCCCGTCGGAGACGGCGCGCCTGGCGCGGGAGATCCTGCAGAGCCTCTGACTCGGGGCGTGAGATGCGCCGCAGAATTAGTAACACGTTCTAGTTATCGATTAGCCTGACGAATTAACACGCGTCAGGAGGTCTGTAATGGCGGTCGATCCGCGCACACCGGTGTTGGTCGGTGTCGGCCAATTCACCGAGCGCATCGACGATCCCTCCTATCGGGGCATGTCATCGGTGGAGCTGGCCACGGCTGCGGTACAGGCCGCCCTGGCCGACACCGGTGTCGACGCCGGCCCCGTGGCGCAGGCCATCGAGGTGTTCGTCGGACTGCGGCAATTCGAGATCTGCACGCCGTTCGATAAGCCGCCGCTGGGTTGCTCGGACAACTACCTGCGGTCGGTGGCCAGGCGCGTCGGCGCGGATCCGGCCCGCGCGGTGCTGGAGCCCATCGGCGGCAACGGACCGCAGAAGCTGGTGACGGAGTTCGCCGGAGCGATAGCGGCAGGCGACATCGAGGTCGCGCTCATTCTGGGCTCCGAGAACGGCTCCACGTTGCGGACTTTCGCGCGCCGCGACGACAAGCCAGATCACAGTGAGACCGTCGGCGGCCAGCTCGAGGACCGGGGTTACGGCTTCGAGCAGTACATGAGCGAGTACACCGCGACGCACGGGCTGACCGGTGCGCCGGTGCAGTACGGCCTGTTGGACAATGCGCGCCGCGGCCGACTGGGTCTCAGTGTCGCCGACTATCGCGTGCAGATGGCCGAACTGTTCGCGCCGTTCTCCAAAGTGGCTGCCAAGAATCCGTTTTCGTCATCCCCGGTCGAACGTTCGGTGGATGAGCTGATCACGGTCACCGACGACAACCGGATGATCTGCGATCCGTATCCGCGTTTGATGGTGGCCCGCGATCAGGTGAACCAAGGTGCGGCCGCACTGCTGATGTCGGTTGCCGCCGCGCAACGGCTCGGCGTGTCCGAGGACAACTGGGTGTACCTGCGTGGTCATGCCGACCAGACCGAACAGGATCTGCTGGACCGCGTCGATGTCAGCATCAGCGTATCGGCCAGACAGTCTGTCGCAGAAGCACTTCGGGTCGCTGGAATCGGCATCGACGACGTGGCGACATTCGACCTCTACAGCTGCTTCCCGTTCCCGGTCTTCACCGTGTGCGACGAGTTCGGGCTGGCGGCCGACGATCCGCGGGGCCTCACGCTCACCGGCGGTCTGCCGTACTTCGGCGGCCCGGGTAACAGCTACTCACTGCACGGCATCGCCGAGACGGTGAGCCAAATGCGAGACCATTCAGGCACATTCGGTCTCGTCGGCGCGAACGGCGGCGTCATGAGCAAGTACTCGGTGGGCGTCTACTCGACGGAGCCCGCCGACTGGGTAGCCGACCGCAGCAAGGCGCTGCAGGCGGATATCGCCGCGCTGCCCAAGGTGGCGGTCACCCGTAACGCCGAGGGTCGGGGCAGGATCGAGACTTATTCGGTGCGCTACGACTGGCCCGTCACCACGGGTGTCATCATCGGTCGACTCGACGCCGACGACAGCCGGTTCATGGCACTCACCGAGGACGAAGACCTCGTGAAGCTGATGACCACGGGTGACCCGCTGGGCGCGGCGATCTCGGTGACCTCGGACGGCAAGAAGAACACCGCCACGCCGGCCTAGTTCTAGACGAGCGCAGCGAGCTTGCCCGCCAGCCGTTCGACATAGGACGCCACCTCGGCCTCGGACTTGTCGGGCAGGCCGAAAAGGACCTCGGTGACCCCGAGGTCGGCCCACTTCGCGAGCTTGTCGGGGTCGGGCTTGAAGTCCAGGGCGACGATCTGCGGCGCTCCGTCACGACCGGCCGCGGCCCAGGTGTCCTGCAGCAGCTTGACCGGCGCGTCGATGTCGAAATCACGCGGCGTCGTGATCCAGCCGTCGGCCGAACGCGCGATCCACTTGAAGTTCTTCTCGGTGCCCGCCGCGCCGACCAGCACGGGGATGTGCGCCTGAACCGGCTTGGGCCAGGCCCAGCTTGGGCCGAAGTTGACGAACTCGCCCTCGTAGGACGCTTCCTCCTCGGTCCACAGGCTGCGCATGGCCTCCAGGTATTCGCGCAGCATCGTGCGGCGCCGCCCGGGCGGCACGTTGTGGTCGGCCAATTCGTCTGTGTTCCAGCCGAATCCGACGCCAAGCGAGACGCGGCCGCCGGAGAGATGATCCAGTGTGGCGATGGACTTCGCCAGGGTGATCGGGTCGTGCTCGACCGGCAGTGCGACGGCCGTGGACAGCCGCACCCGCGAGGTGACCGCGCAGGCGGCGCCGAGCGACACCCAGGGGTCGAGGGTGCGCATGTAGCGGTCGTCGGGCAGTGACTCGTCGCCGGTGGTGGGGTGGGCGGCTTCACGCTTGATCGGGATGTGCGTGTGCTCGGGCACGTAGAAGGTGGTGAAACCGTGATCGTCGGCGAGTTTGGCTGCCGATGCGGGGTCGATGCCCCGGTCGCTGGTGAAAAGTACGAGCCCGTAGTCCATACCAGGATTAGAACGTGTTCTAGTCCGAAGGGCAACGTCGGGGCCCCAAAACGGCGTTTCGTTCACCGCGATCGATACCGATGACCTCGCGGCACCCCGGCGATGGGATGGGTCAGCATGACGACAGAACGCATCGCCGATCACATCAAGTTCGCCTACTGGGTGCCCAACGTCAGCGGTGGCCTGGTCACCAGCGACATCGAGCAGCGCACCGACTGGAACTACGAGTACAACGCCAAGCTGGCCCGCACCGCCGAGAACAACGGCTTCGAGTACGCGCTGTCCCAGGTCCGCTACGAGGCCAGTTACGGCGCGGAGTTTCAGCACGAATCGACGAGCTTCTCGCTGGCGCTGCTGCTGGCCACGCAGCGTCTCATGGTCATCGCCGCGGTTCATCCGGGCCTGTGGCAGCCGGGTGTGCTGGCCAAACTCGGCGCGACCGCCGACCAGCTGTCGGGCGGTCGATTCGCCGTCAACGTGGTGTCGGGCTGGTTCAAGGACGAATTCACCCATCTGGGCGAGCCCTGGCTCGAGCACGACGAGCGGTACCGACGCAGTGCGGAGTTCCTGCAAGTGCTGCGCAAGATCTGGACCGAGGACGACGTGGATTTCCGCGGAGACTTCTACCGCATCCACGACTTCACGCTGAAACCCAAGCCCGTCAACACGTCCGAGCGTCCGAATCCCGAAATCTTCCAGGGCGGCAACTCGACGGCCGCACGGCGTAACGGCGGCCGCTATGCCGACTGGTACTTCTCCAACGGCAAGGACTTCGACGGTTTGACCGAGCAGGTCGTCGACGTACGCAATCACGCTCGTGACGTGGGCCGCGAGGTCCGTGTCGGGCTCAACGGATTCATCATCGCGAGGGACACCGAAAGGGAAGCCAAGGAAGTCCTGCGAGAGATCATCGCAAAGGCGAATCGGCCCGCCGTTGAGGGATTTCACGCCGCCGTGCAGCAGGCAGGCAACTCGACATCCGACCGCCGTGGTATGTGGGCGGATTCCACATTCGAGGATCTGGTTCAGTACAACGACGGCTTCCGCACGCAATTGATCGGCACGCCCGAACAGATCGCGGAACGCATTGCGGCATACCGCAAACGCGGCGTCGATCTGATTCTCGGCGGCTTCCTGCATTTCCAGGAGGAGATCGAATACTTCGGTTCGCGCGTGCTGCCGCTGGTTCGCGAAATCGAGGAATCCGAGCAACATTCCGCAGCGGAACCCTTGCTGGCGTCGCGGTAACCGGGAGTGCGCTAGCGTGGGTTCGAAGCCGTCCAGCACAGGAGAGGTCATGTCGTACCCCCAAGGTCCGCCCGGCAATCCCGGATACCCGCCCGCCCAGCAGCCGACCACGCAGTTCGCCGCGCCGACCCAACAGTTCGGTAGGGCGCCCGAGCCCGGTCCAGCCGCGGGTCCGAGCCAACTGCCGAAGTACCTGACCATCGCCGTCGCGGTCCTCGGCCTGGGCGTGTACCTGTCCAGCTTCGGGCCGCTGTTCACCGCAGGCGCGGACTACTTCACTCCTACGCTGCTGGATCTCGGCGTCGTCGCGGCGCTGGCGGCCGGGCTGATCGCCGGCGTATCGCTGCTGCCGAAGCAGAAGCCATTTCCTGCGGCTGTCGCGGTGCTGTCGGTGCTGGCGTTCCTCCTGGTGATCGCCATCGTGCTGACAGCGCCAGAGGGCGTGTCCATCGACTGGGGCCTCTACCTGATCATCGCGTTCACCATGTTCCAGGCGATCGTCGCCGTGGCGGTGCTGCTGTTCGATGCGGGCGTCATCACCCCGCCCGCGCCGCAGCAGCCCCGGTATGACCAGCAGTACGGCCAGTACGGCGGGCCGAGCGCGCCGTACTACGGTCAGCAGTCTCAGCACGGCGGCCCGCCGCAGCACCAGCAGGGGTTGTCGCAACGTCCCGGTTATCCGTCGCAGTACGGCGGTTACCAGGGTGGCGGCCCATCGACCGGCGGATTTTCCGCCGGCCAACCCAGCGGTCAGCAGAGCGGGCCCCCGACCCCTCCGACCGGTTTCCCGACCTTCGGGCAGCCGCCGTCGAGCTCCACCCCGACGACCCAGGCGCAGATGCCGTCGCAATCGGGAGCGTCATCCACGCAGTCGGGCCCCCCACCGTCGTAGTCTGAGCCGCGCGTGCGTCAACTTCGCGCGCGTGTGAGCTTGTGCGAGGAGCGGCCTTAGTGGAAAACCGGCCAGTCGGCACACGCCAGGCGCGTGAGCTGCTTCGGGTCGCGTTCGGGCCGTCCATCGTGGCGCTGGGCGTCATCGCGGCCGTGGTGTTGCTGCAGCTGTTGATCGCCAACAGCGACATGACCGGCGCGCTGGGCGCGATCACCAGCATGTGGCTCGGCGTACACATGGTGCCGATCTCGATCGGCGGTAGTGAGCTGGGCGTGATGCCGTTGCTGCCCATGCTCGCCATGGTGTGGGGAACCGCACGCGCGACCGCCCGTGCGACATCGCCGCAGGGTTCCTGGTTTGTCACGCGGTGGGTCGTCGCATCGGCCGTCGGCGGCCCGCTGCTGATCGCGGCGATCTCCCTGGCCATCGTCCACGACGCGGCGTCGGTGTTCACCCAGCTTCAGACGCCGGACGCCCTGCGCGCGTTCGGCAGCGTCCTGGCGGTGCACGCGGCCGGCGCGGTGATCGGGGTCGGGTCGCGCATCGGCAGGCGCGTCTTGTCGGAATCGCCGCTTCCCGGGTGGCTGCCCGACGCGATTAGGGCTGCCAGTGCAGGCGTTCTGGCGCTGCTGGGACTGTCCGGCGTCGTGATGACCGGTTCGATGATCGTGCACTGGGCGACGATGCATGATCTCTACGGGATCACCGATTCGGTGTTCGGTCAGTTCAGCCTGACGCTGTTGGCGATTCTGTACATCCCCAACGTGCTCGTCGGGACGGCTGCGGTCGCCGTCGGGTCCAGTGCGCACATCGGGTTGGCGACGTTCAGCTCGTTCACCGTCTTCGGTGGTGACATCCCCGCGCTGCCGGTGCTGGCCGCCGTGCCGACTCCACCGCTGGGCCCGGTCTGGGTGGCGCTGTTGATCGTCGGCGCGGTGTCGGGTGTCGCGTTGGGCCAGCAGGCGGCGCGACGACCGCTGCCCCTGCTGCCCGCGATCGGCAAGCTCATCGTCGCGGCCGCGCTCGCGACGCTGATCATGGCCGTTCTCGGCTACGCCGGCGGCGGGCGGCTGGGCAATTTCGGCGATGTCGGCGTCGACCAGGCCACGTTCGGGCCCGCGCTCTTCCTGTGGTTCGCCGGTATCGGGGCGCTGACCGTGGCGATGACGGGTGGCATCGCGAGGCGCGTCAGGGTTCCCAAGCCCAAAACCGAACCCGAGCCCGAAGCTGAAGCCGCGCTCGAATCCGAGACCGAGCTCGAATCCGAGACTGAGTTTGAGGCCGAGCTCGTATCCGAGCCCGAGCCCGAGCTCGAGGCCGAGTCGGACTTCGAGCCTGCGTTCGACGACGAGTCAGCGGCCGACTTCGAGCCCGCGTTCGAGCCCGAGGCGGACGCAGCCATCGACGACCTCGAAGCGCAGGCCGTCGACGAACCGTTCGACGAGCCCCCGGCCGCTCCTCCGCGGCCTCGGAACGAACACCGGGACGCGTTCGGAGATCCCGAGGACCACTTCGTCGTCGACGACGTCCCCGACGATCAAGCCACGCCGGGCGCGACCACGGACCGGGCGCCCGATCGCGACGATTAGGCTGCCAGGCGTGCAGCAACCGCTTCGAGTGCCCCCGAAGGTGCCCGCACGCGTTGTGGTGCTCGCATCCGGTACCGGTTCGCTGCTGCGATCGCTCCTCGACGCCACCGGCGGCGATTACCCGGCCGACATCATCGCCGTCGGGGTGGATCGCGACTGCCCGGCCGTCGACATCGCCGCGTCGGCATCGGTACCCAGCTATACCGTGCGGCTGCGCGATCACCCTGACCGCGAGGCCTGGGATGCTGCGATCACCGACGCGACCGCAGCGCAGAAACCTGATTTGATCGTGGCTGCCGGATTCATGAAAATCCTTGGGCCCCATTTTCTTTCCCGCTTCATGGGCCGGATCATCAACACCCACCCGGCGCTGCTGCCCTCGTTTCCCGGGGCACACGCGGTACCCGACGCGCTGGAATACGGAGTCAAGGTGACGGGGTGCAGCGTGCACCTCGTCGATGCCGGCACCGACACCGGACCGTTGCTGGCCCAAGAAGCCGTGCCGGTGCTCGACGACGACGACGAAGCTTCCCTGCACGAGCGGATCAAAGTCGTCGAACGACGACTGCTGGTGGACGTGCTGGCCGCGGTGGCTACCCGCGGCGTGACCTGGACCGGACGAAAGGCGACATTGGGATGACTGACCGCAGGGCTATCCGGCACGCGTTGATAAGCGTGTACGACAAGACCGGTCTCACCGACCTCGCGCGTGGCCTGCACGAGGCGGGCGTCGAACTCGTCTCCACCGGGTCGACCGCGAAAACCATTGCCGACGCTGGCATTCCGGTCACTTCCGTCGAGCAGGTCACCGGGTTCCCCGAGGTGCTCGACGGCAGGGTCAAAACCCTGCACCCGCATGTCCACGCGGGACTGCTCGCCGATCAGCGCAAGCCCGAACATGTTTCGGCACTCGCCGAACTCGGCGTCGCGCCGTTCGAGCTGGTGGTCGTCAACCTCTACCCGTTCACCCAGACCGTCGACTCCGGCGCGGGCGAAGACGAATGCGTCGAGCAGATCGACATCGGTGGCCCGTCGATGGTGCGCGCCGCCGCCAAGAACCATCCGAGCGTCGCGGTGGTGGTCGATCCGCTGGGCTACGACGGTGTGCTCGCCGCGGTACGCTCCGGTGGCTTCACGCTGGAGGAGCGGAAGAAGCTGGCCTCCTTGGCATTCCGGCACACCGCCGAATACGACGTCGCGGTCGCGGCGTGGATGTCGTCGGTGCTGGCGTCCGAAGGCGATGCCGCACCGCCGTCGCTGCCGCTGTGGACGGGCGCGACGTACCGGCGCGAAGCGGTGCTGCGGTACGGCGAGAACCCGCATCAGCAGGCGGCGCTGTATCGCTACGACTCGGGGTGGCCGGGCCTGGCCCAGGCGCAGCAGTTGCACGGAAAAGAGATGTCCTACAACAACTACACCGATGCCGACGCCGCCTGGCGCGCGGCGTTCGACCACGAAGAGATCTGTGTGGCGATCATCAAGCACGCCAACCCGTGCGGGATCGCGATCTCGTCGGTGTCGGTGGCCGATGCGCATCGCAAGGCACACGAATGCGATCCGCTGTCGGCGTTCGGTGGGGTGATCGCGGCCAACACCGAGGTGACCGTCGAGATGGCGGAGACGGTCGCCGACATCTTCACCGAGGTGATCATCGCGCCCGCCTACGAGGCGGGTGCCGTGGACGTGCTGGCGCGCAAGAAGAACATCCGCGTGCTGTTGGCGTCCGAACCGCAGCAGGGCGGGACCGAGTTTCGTCAAATCAGCGGCGGCCTGCTGATCCAGCAGCGCGACGAGTTCACCGCACCCGGCGACGATTCCGCGAACTGGGAATTGGCGACGGGCTCACCCGCCGACCCGGCGACGCTGGCCGACCTGAAGTTCGCGTGGTTGGCGTGCCGCGCGGTGAAGTCGAACGCGATCGTGGTCGCCGCCGACGGCGCGACCGTCGGGGTCGGCATGGGGCAGGTCAATCGGGTCGACGCGGCCAAGCTGGCCGTGCAGCGGGCGGGTGATCGTGTGCAGGGTGCCGTCGCGGCGTCCGACGCGTTCTTCCCGTTCCCCGACGGACTCGAGGTGCTCACGAACGCGGGCGTGAAAGCGATCGTGCACCCCGGTGGTTCCGTGCGCGACGACGAGGTCACCGCGGCGGCCGCCGAGGCGGGCATCACGCTGTACCTCACCGGGGCGCGCCACTTCGCGCACTGACGTCCCGCCGAACGTGGGTTACCCGCACGCTCTCGGTCCGGACAGCGTGCGGGTAACCCACGTTCGCGCTACGAGTTGCGGATCTTGTCGATCAGCTTCGACTTGGTCAGCGACGAGTAGCCGGAGAGACCGATCTCCTTGGCGCGCTTCTTCAGGTCCGAGACCGTCCAATCGTCGTACGACCCGGATTTCCCGCCCTTGCGCCCAACGGCCGACTTGCCGCGCGCCGCGGCGGCGTTGGCGATCCTGGCGGACTTCTGCTTCGAGTTGCCCTGTTCGCGCAGGTCCTCGTACAGCTTCTCGTTCTTGATGGACGGGTTCGGCATGGTTGTCACTCCTTGATCGACTACTGATCGGAGGGTGCCCACTGACGAGGCATTTATACACCGGCCGAGCGTGCGCAGAATGTGACGGATTGGCGGCGTGTCCACCGGGGACACGCACGTTCGGGACACAAGTCGTAGCGTGGAGTTGTGACATCACCTAACGATTTGCCCCGGACCGTTGCCGAGCTGAGGGCCTCCGGTCACGTCGAGCGCGGCGTCAAGGCCGAAATCCGCGACAACCTGCTGGCCGCGCTTGCCGAGGGTCGCGACGCGTGGCCGGGCATCCTGGGCTTCGAGGACACCGTGATCCCGCAGCTGGAGCGGGCCCTGATCGCCGAGCACGACGTCGTGCTGCTGGGCGAACGCGGGCAGGGTAAGACGCGCCTGCTGCGCGCACTGACGGGCCTGCTCGACGAGTGGACCCCCGTCATCGCCGGTTCGGAACTGAACGAGCACCCGTATTCACCGATCACCCCCGAGTCCATCCGTCGGGCCGCCGACTCGGGCGACGACCTGCCCGTCGAGTGGCGACATCGCAGCGAGCGCTACACCGAGAAGTTGGCGACTCCGGATACCAGCGTGGCCGACCTGGTCGGCGACATCGACCCGATCAAGGTGGCCGCGGGCCGCAGCCTCGGTGACCCCGAGACCATCGCCTACGGCCTCATCCCGCGGGCGCATCGAGGCATCGTTGCGATCAACGAGTTGCCCGACCTCGCGGAGCGCATCCAGGTGTCGATGCTCAACGTGATGGAGGAACGCGACATCCAGGTGCGCGGCTACACCCTGCGACTGCCCCTCGACGTCCTCGTAGTCGCCAGCGCCAACCCCGAGGACTACACCAACCGCGGCCGCATCATCACGCCGCTGAAGGATCGCTTCGGCGCCGAGATCCGCACCCACTACCCGTATGAACTAGAGGCCGAGGTCGGCGTCATCAACCAGGAGGCCAACCTCGCTTCCGAGGTGCCCGAGTACCTGGTGCACGTGCTCGCCCGGTTCGCGCGCTACCTGCGCGAGTCGCGGTCCATCGACCAGCGCTCCGGTGTGTCGGCGCGCTTCGCGATCGCGGCCGCGGAGACGGTCGCCGCCTCGGCCCGACATCGTTCGGCCATCCTCGGCGAACAGGATCCGGTGGCGCGCGTCGTCGACCTCTCGACGGTGATCGATGTGCTGCGCGGCAAGCTGGAGTTCGAATCCGGTGAGGAAGGCCGGGAACAGGCCGTGCTCGAACACCTGCTGCGCCGTGCCACCGCGGACACCGCGCAGCGGCTGCTCGGCGGCATCGATGTCGGGCCGCTGGTGATGGCGATCGAGAACGGTTCCGCGGTGACCACCGGAGAGCGCGTGTCCTCCCGTGACGTGCTGGCAGCGGTCCCCGAGGTTCCGGCGATCGCCGAGATCCAGCAGCGGCTCGAGGCGACGACGGACGGACAGCGCGCGGCGGCCGTCGAAATGGCGCTCGAGGCGCTCTATCTGGCCAAGCGGATCGACAAGGTGTCCTCAGAAGGCGAAACCGTCTATGGCTGATCCCGGGGCCAGGCGCCTCACACGGTATTCGCGATACACCGGCGGGCCTGATCCGCTGGCGCCGCCCATCGACCTGCGCGAGGCGCTCGAGCAGATCGGCCAGGACGTCATGGAGGGCAGCTCACCTCGGCGCGCGCTGTCGGAGCTCATGCGGCGCGGCACGCAGAACATGCGCGGTGCCGACAAGCTCGCCGCCGAGGCCAACCGCCGGCGCCGGGAACTGTTGCAGCGCAACAACCTCGACGGCACCCTGCAGGAGATCAAGAAGCTGCTGGACGAGGCGGTGCTCGCCGAGCGCAAGGAGCTGGCGCGCGCGCTGGACGACGACGCACGGTTCAACGAGATGCGCATCGAGTCGTTGCCGCCCTCGCCGGCAAAGGCCGTGCAGGAGCTCTCCGACTACGATTGGCGCAGTGCAGAGGCGCGCGAAAAGTACGACCAGATCAAGGATCTCCTCGGTCGCGAAATGCTCGACCAGCGCTTCGCGGGCATGAAGCAGGCGATGGAGAACGCCACCGACGAAGACCGCCAACGTGTCAACGAGATGCTCGACGATCTCAACGATCTGCTGGACAAGCATGCGCAGGACAACGACACGCAAGAAGATTTTCAAAACTTCATGGACAAGCACGGCGAGTTCTTCCCAGAGAACCCGCGCAACGTCGAGGAGCTGCTGGACTCTTTGGCCAAGCGTGCCGCGGCCGCACAGCGCTTCCGTAACAGCCTGTCGGCTGATCAACGCGCCGAGCTTGATGCGTTGGCGCAGCAGGCATTTGGATCACCCTCGCTGATGAATGCGCTCAACCGGCTCGACGGCCACCTACAAGCGGCACGGCCGGGCGAGGACTGGGATGGTTCGTCGCGGTTCTCCGGTGAAAACCCGATGGGCATGGGAGAAGGCACCCAGGCGATGGCCGACATCGCCGAACTGGAGGAGCTCGCTGAGGCGCTCTCGCAGAGTTACGCGGGCGCCACGATGGAGGACGTCGATCTCGACATGCTCGCTCGCCAACTGGGCGACGAGGCCGCGGTCGACGCCAAGACGTTGGCCGAACTCGAGCGGGCCCTGATGGACCAGGGGTTCCTGGACCGAGGCTCGGACGGGCAGTGGCGGCTGTCTCCCAAAGCGATGCGACAGCTCGGACAGGCCGCGCTCCGCGATGTGGCACAGCAACTTTCAGGGCGACATGGCGAGCGCGAAACCCGTCGCGCGGGTGCGGCCGGAGAGCTCACCGGCGCGACGCGACCGTGGGCATTCGGTGACACCGAACCCTGGAACGTCACCCGCACGTTGACAAACACGGTGCTGCGCCAGGCCGGTACCAGCGGCGTCGACATGCCGTTGAAGTTCGCCGTCGAGGACGTGGAGATCTCCGAGACCGAGACCCGCACCCAGGCGGCAGTAGCACTGCTGGTCGACACGTCATTCTCGATGGTGATGGAGAACCGGTGGCTGCCGATGAAGCGCACAGCGCTGGCGCTGAGCCACCTCGTCAGCACGCGGTTTCGCTCGGATGCGTTGCAGATCATCGCTTTCGGCCGATATGCGCGCACCGTGTCCACGGCGGAACTGACCGGGCTGGAAGGCGTGTACGAGCAGGGCACCAACCTGCACCATGCGCTCGCACTGGCGGGTAGGCACCTGCGCCGCCATCCCAACGCGCAGCCGGTGCTGCTCGTCGTGACCGACGGTGAACCCACCGCACACCTGGAGAATTACTCGGGTGGCGCGGAGAGCGGGCCTCAAGTGTTCTTCGACTACCCGCCACATCCCCGCACCATTGCCCATACGGTCAAGGGCTTCGACGATATGGCGGGGCTGGGTGCGCAGGTGACGATCTTCCGGTTGGGCAGTGATCCGGGGCTGGCCAAGTTCATCGATCAGGTGGCGCGTCGTGTCGAGGGACGCGTCGTGGTGCCCGATCTCGACGGGCTGGGTGCCGCCGTCGTCGGCGACTACCTGCGGTCGCGGCGTCGGCGTTGAGCCGTGCCGCTAGACCGGCTTGCGCTTCCTGCGCTTGACGCCGACGCTGCCCCACAGCGAGAAGCCGCGGATGCGCACGCAGGGTGCTCCCGGCGAACCTTCCCCGCTCACACTTTGGTCGAAGGACCCCATCACCCCGACCCCACGCAGGTCCACGTTCACCTCGGGCGGCACCAAGATGGTCTGGCCGCCGAAGATCGAGTACGAGTGGATCTCGACTTCCGGCGAGGTGAAGTCGGCGTACCGCAAATCCACCACGCCGCCGCCGAAGAGAGCAAACGTGGTCATCCGCTTCGGCACGTTCCAGCGGCCGCGACGCTCGAACCCGCTCATGATTGCCAGCAGCATCGTCGAGGGTGCGGGCCGCACCGGCCCGCCGCTGGGGCCGCGCGAGACGGAACCGGGCAGGTCCGCGGAGAGCCGATCGAGTTCGTCGTATGTCTGCGCGGCGTAAGCCCTGGTCAGACGTTCTTCGTATTCGTTGAGCGGCAGTCGGCCCTGGGCGGCGGCATCGGTGAGCAGCTGCGCCATGTGAATACGATCGGTGTCTGCAGCGCGCCTTGAGCCGTTCCGCGACGCGGGAGTACTCATCCCGGCCATCTGTTCTTTGCGCAGGCGCTCATCACGACCATCTGTTCTTGGCGGAACCGCTCATCACTACCATCTGTTCTTCGCGCAGGCGCTCATCACCGACGAGCCTACGACGAACGCTGGCACATGCAAGGCCGATGTCCAAACTGTGCACTCATCGATGCCGGCGAATCAGATAGACAAGCAAACTTCATTCCGTGCCTGCCAAGTAGTCGGCAAACTCGACGGCGCCGACGGGGTTCTGGGGTGCGAGGTGCGCGCCCGATCGGTACGCGGCAGCGATGCGTCCCGGGACGGGGACGGCCACGACGTTGCGGCGGCCCCCACGCGCGGTCAGGTACATCCGCCCCAACTCGGCATGCGTGTGCACCGTCGGTCCGCCGATGTCGGCCACCCGGCCCGACGGCTCGGAATCGATCAGCTCGACGAGCCGGCGCGCGACGTCGCGGGTGTCGATCGGCTGGAAGCTGACGCCGCGAAGCGCCCACAGCACGGGGGAGTACCGCTGGATCGCGAAGCTGGTGGCGATCAGGTCGTGGAACTGGGTGGCGCGTAGCACCGTATGGGCGACGCCGGAGGTGTCGAGTGCTTGCTCGGCGCGGATCTTGGTCCGGTAATAGGGCAACGGGATTCGGTCGATACCGACGATCGATACGTGCACGAGGTGGCCGACGCCGGCCCGTCGCACGGCCGACGTCAGGTGCTGCATCGCGGTGACATCCTTGTCGCCGGTCGGCTGCGTGGCGCAATTGACGATCACGTCCACCCCGTCGACCGCCGCGTGGATTCCCTCATCCGCCAGCAGATCGCCGCGGCGCCAGCGCACTTCGGTGTTGTCGTTCCGATCGCGCCGACTCAGCGCATGCACCGTATGTCCGGCTGCGAGCGCGGCGACCACCACCTGGCGGCCGAGCGTGCCGGTCGCTCCGGTGACCAAGATTTGTGTCCCCATTCAGGGATCCTATGCCCGCGTGAGGACGCAGACGTACCGCCGCGGAGTGTTGTAGAAGCACGACGAGTCCCTCACGGGGAATCCCACCAGCGATGCCTCCGCGATTTCGGCCGGCCCACCACAGGCGAGTCCGATCGAGCGCTCGAAAAGCGGGTCGCACGTCATGATGAGCAACTTTGCCTCCGACGGATCGACGATCTGCATACCGTTGCGGCGCAACGGGAATTCGATCGCGCCTCCGGACTTGTTGACGCCCGTTACCGCTACCGGCACATCACCGAGAGCGGCCCTCACATTCTCGGCCGCCTGCACGGCGTGCGGCCACCCCTTCTCGGATGGTGCGAACGACGGCATCACCACGATCGACGAAGCCACGCACACGAGGACGGCGACAGCGGCGGCACATCGCACGTGAACCGGTCGAGCCGACCATCCGCGGCCGGCGGCTATCCCGATGGCGGCGAACACAATCGGATGGAGCCAGGAGTAATACTGATCCTTTGGCAGACCGGGATAGCTCACGGCCAGACTGGGTGCCACGAGGGCCAGCGTGATGATCGCCCATACCGTGGTGAGGACCGCCCAGCCGCCGAACCACCGCGCGATGCCTCGCGTCGTGACCGCGGCGGCGATGAGCACCGCCACAGTGACGACGACAGCCGGCCAAGCCGACAGTGGGGCAGCCGCGGAATCGCCAGCCACCGGCCCGGCCAGGATTCGCCACCCGATGACCGGGACGGCGGCGATTCGCTCGCCAAGCGACTGATCGATTCCGAGATTCCCTGCGAAGAGATAGTCCGAGATGCCGCGCGTCTCGGCGAAGCCGGTGCGCGCCTCGTGGATGCCAACCGGGACGAGTCCGGCCGCAACGATCAGTGCCGTTGCGCCCAGTACGCCGAGCATGGGCCGTCGTGGCTGCCGAAGCACGTCGAGGACGAACAACGCGACCAGCGGTGGTACGGCGAGCACGGCAAGGAGGTGAGCGTGGACCAGGAGAACCGTTGCGGCGGCGGTCAACACCCACCAGCCGAGCTCACGCGTCCGCCACGCGTGCCAGGCACTGGCCGCAGCCAGCGCGGCCACCGGACCGACGATGTTCGCGTTCCACAGGAACGTCGATGCGCCGATTGCCGACGGGCTCACGGCCATCAACAATGCCGCGACATGTCCGGCCACGGGCCCGCCCACCGTGCGGCCCAGCCACCACGTCGCCGCGACTCCGGCGATGCCGATGAGTGCCACGGTGGTGACGACGACGACCGGGTTGACATCGCTGAGAAACGCGCTGGGCGCCAATACCCAGTAATAGGCGACGCCGTGATGTCCGGTGGCGAAGGAGGCCTGCGGCCCCACCAAGGGCAGCTGGCCGTCGCGCACCCAATGCAGCAGCGTGAGTAGTTCGGTGCCCTGGTCGTCGTCCCATTCGCCGCGCCCAGCGAGTCCTACCAGCCGGACGGCCGCTGCGATCAGAAGGATGACCGCCAGCACCAGTCCGTCGCGTCGGGCGGGGGTCACGCCCACACCCTAGGATGCGGCTGTGGCGGATGACGAGGAGCGACTGCAGCGCGTCGTACCCGCCACTCGTGCGCCGCGAGAATGCCAGGAGTGCACGGACTTCGAGGGAAGCGCAACGCAATCCGCCCCGCCGGCATCACGGCGGCGGGGCGGATCGGTAGGTTCTTTACCCGTATTACTCGGGCGCAGGGACTGGCCCGAACGGTTTAGCCAGGCTTGCGGCCGCGTCAGAAGGCAGACTTGCGATCTTGCCGATGAAATTGCCCGGTAGGTTCGCGATGCTTGTCGCGGCGTCACTCGGCAGACTCGCGATCTTTCCCGGAGCGTCTCCGAGCCTCGCGAAGCTGTTTGCGGCATCTTCGGGCAGCGATGCGACGCCGCCCACAAATTGTCCCGGCAGAGCAACGAGACTAGTAACCGTCTGATGAGGAACCGCGGCGATCTTGCAGGTAAAGGCCGGTGCGCAGCCCACCAACCAGTCGGGGTCGTCTGCTGACGCCGGAGCGGCTGTCGCCAAGGCGGCCCCGCCGACGAATCCGGCAATGACGATGATTCGTTTCATGATGACTCCGTTCACGAAGGATAGTTTGCCTGCGGCAGGGAGAAGCGGGTGTTCAGCTACCGACAGCCGAGCCCGCTAATCAGCAGAAACGATAGTCGATCTTGTTCGACGTGTCGCATCGAGTGTGCTTTGCCAAGCCCACATGCAAGTTAACCTTGATTCTGATGTATCGGCGGCAACCAGCCGAAGCCCAACCGCCGTCCGAATCGTGAACATCACGCGACACCGCGCCGCCTACTCAGGAATTCGCCCAGTTCGGCGCGCGCTTCTGCAGAAACGCCAGCATGCCTTCTCTGGCCTCTTCGGAGACGAACAATTCGGCGGACTGCCGCGTCAACGCCTCGGCATCCCGGTCGAACGCCGCCAGCAGCGGCGCGGTGGTCAGGGCCTTGGAGGCGGCCAAGCCCTGCGGCGAGGCCTTGCCGATCTCTGCGGCTAGGGCCGCCACCGTTGCCTCGACGTCGTCAGTGGCGACGGTGATCAGGCCGATGTCGGCGGCCTCGGCGGCGCCGAACTTCTCGCCGGTCACGAAGTAGCGGCCCGCGGCGCGGGTCGTCATCTTCGGCAGCAGGGTGAGCGAAATGATCGACGGCGCAACACCAATGCGCGCTTCGGTCAGCGCGAACGTGCTCGCCTGGCCCGCCACCGCGATGTCGCATGCGCCCACCAGCCCCAGCCCACCGGCGCGGACGTGTCCGTCGATCGCGCCGATCACCGGGATCGGCAGTTCGAGGATCCGGCGCAGCAGCCGGGTCAGTTCGCGTGCCCGTTCGACGGCGATATCGGCGGGATCACCACCTGATGCCTGTGCGAGATCGGCTCCTGCGCAGAAGGTTCCGCCGGTGTGGCCGAGCACCACAGCACGAACTCCGCCGTCCGTGGCGGCGTCGGTGAGGCCCTGGTGCAGCTGGTCCACCAGCGCGGTTGACAGCGCGTTGCGGTTCTCCGGCGAGTCCAGCGTCAGGCGCGCGACGCTGCCCTCGACGGAGTAGCGGACGAGCGCCCTCATCAGTACGACCTGGGCAGACCCAGTGACGTCTGCGCGACGAAGTTGAGGATCATCTCTCGGCTCACGGGTGCGATGCGGGCCAACCGCGATGCCACCAGCACCGAGGCGATGCCGTACTCCTTCGTCAAGCCGTTGCCGCCGAGGCACTGCACCGCCTGATCGACCGCGCGCACCGACGCCTCACCCGCCGCATACTTGGCCATGTTGGCGGCCTCGGCCGCGCCGACGTCGTCGCCGAGGTCGTACAGCGAAGCGGCCTTCTGCATCATCAGCTTCGCCAGCTCGATCTCGATGTGGTTCTGCGCCAACGGGTGTGACAGTCCTTGATGCGCGCCGATCGGCGTCTTCCACACCTGGCGCGACTTGACGTACTCGGTGGCTTTGTTGATCGCGAACCGGCCCATCCCCACCGCGCTGGCGGCGCCCATGATGCGCTCCGGGTTGAGTCCGGCGAACAGCTGCGCGATGGCCGCGTCTTCGGACCCGACGAGCGCGTCGGCGGGAAGTCGCACCTCGTCCAAGAACAGCTGGAACTGGTTCTCGGGGCTGACGATCTCCATGTCGATCTTGGTCCACGTCATGCCCGGGGTATCGGTCGGAACGACGAACAGTGCCGGCTTGAGGTTGCCGGTCTTGTGATCTTCGGTCCGGCCGACGACCAGCACCGCCTGCGCTTGGTCGACGCCCGAGATGTACACCTTCTGACCCGACAGAATCCAGTCGCTGCCGTCACGGCGGGCGGTGGTGGTGATCTTGTGACTGTTCGACCCCGCGTCGGGTTCGGTGATCGCGAACGCCATGGTGATCGACCCGTCGGCGATTCCCGGGATCCAGCGCTTCTTCTGCTCCTCGGTGCCGAACTTGGCGATGATGGTGCCGTTGATGGCGGGGGAGACCACCATCAAGAGCAGGGCGCAGCCGGCGGCAGACATCTCCTCCATGACCAGCGACAGCTCGTACATTCCGGCCCCACCGCCGCCGTACTCCTCGGGCAGGTTCACCCCGATGAAGCCGAGTTTGCCTGCCTCGCTCCACAACTCGGTGGTGTGCTCACCAGCGCGGGCCTTCTCCAGGTAGTACTTCTCGCCATAGTTGGCGGCCATCGCTGCGACTGCCTTGCGCAGCGCCTGCTGTTCTTCGGTCTCGACGAAGCTGCTCATGTGTTTCCTTAGGGGTTGTCCACTCGGGCGAGTACGGTCCCGACGTCGACCTGCTGGCCGACCTCGACGTTGAGTTCGGCGAGCACTCCGTCGCCGGGCGAGGTCACGGTGTGCTCCATCTTCATCGCCTCCAGCCACACCAGCGGCTGTCCGGCGGTCACCGAGTCGCCCACTGCGGCGCCGATGCGTAACACCGATCCGGGCATGGGCGCCAACAGCGACCCCTGCGCCACAGCGGCGTCCGGGTCGCCGAAGCGAGGTAGCGCCGCCAGGTGCACGGGTCCCAGGGACGAGTCGACGTACACGTCGGCGCCGTATCGCGCGACATCGAAGGCACGCTCCACACCGTCGATGGACAGCACGACGCGATCGGCGGCGCAGGACACGACACCGACGCCGTCATGGTCGGGAAGGTGCACGCCGTTGCGGGTGTAGCGGTACCGCACCGCGTGCTCTGCGCCGGCGGCACCGCCGTAGGACTTGGTCTGGAATCCGGACGCCAGGTTGCGCCAGCCGCTCGGTGCGGCGGCGAACACCGTTGCGCTGTCACGGTTCTGCGCGGCGTCGGCAAGTGCCGCGGCGACGGCTGAGAGTGCGGCGGCCCGGTCGTCGCCCAGTGGGGCGGATAACCGGTCGAGGCCGTGAGTGTCGAAGAAGGCCGTATCGGTGGCGCCGGCGAGGAAAGCCGGGTGCCGCAGTACGTTGACCAACAAATCGCGATTGGTCCTGATGCCGTGCAGCCGGGTGCGGGTCAGCGCGTCGGCGAGGACGGCCGCGGCTTGGCGCCGCGTCGGTGCGTAGGAGATGACCTTGGCGAGCATCGGGTCGTAGAAGATCGACACCTGCGAGCCGTCCTGGATGCCGGTGTCGACACGCACCGTCTGCGGTACCTCGAACCGGTGCACGGTGCCCGCCTGCGGCTGCCAGTTCTTCGCCGGGTCTTCGGCGTACAGCCGTGCCTCGATGGATGATCCACGCGACGGTGGCGGTTCGGGGTCGAGCCGTCCGCCGTCGGCGACGTGCAGTTGCAACTCGACGAGGTCCAGCCCCGTGGTGGCCTCGGTGACGGGATGTTCGACCTGCAGTCGGGTGTTCATCTCGAGGAAATAGAAAGACCCCGCCCCTGGACCATCTGGGCCGGCCATGAACTCGACGGTGCCCGCACCCGCGTATCCGATGGCCTCGGCGGCCAGCCGCGCGGCGTCGAACAGCTTGGCGCGCATGCCTTCCGTCCGCTCGACGAGCGGCGAGGGCGCCTCTTCGATGATCTTCTGATGGCGCCGCTGGATCGAACATTCGCGTTCGCCGACCGCCCACACGGTGCCGTGCTGGTCGGCCATCACCTGGACCTCGACGTGATGACCGGTGGCGAGGTAGCGCTCGCAGAACACGGTCGGATCGCCGAAGGCCGACTGCGCTTCGCGGCGTGCGGCCTCCACTTGCCCGGGCAGCGACGACAAGTCGTCGACCACCCGCATGCCGCGGCCGCCGCCACCGGCAGAGGCCTTGATCAGCACCGGCAACTGGTCGGCGGTGACGGTGTCGGGATCGAGTTCCTCGAGCACCGGGACGCCCGCGGCCGCCATCATCTTCTTCGCCTCGATCTTGGAGCCCATTGCGGCGACCGCGGCCACCGGCGGACCTATCCACGTGAGCCCGGCATCGATCACCGCGGCGGCGAACTCAGCGTTCTCCGAGAGGAATCCGTATCCGGGGTGGATTGCGTCGGCACCGGCCGCCTGTGCGGCGGCGATCAGCTGGGCCGCGTCGAGGTAGCCCTTGGGGCCTTCCAGTCGCACCCGGGCGTCCGCCTCGGCGACGTGCGGAGACGCCGCGTCGGGATCGGTGTAAACGGCGACCGTGCCGATGCCGAGCTTGCGGCAGGTGTCGAACACTCGGCGAGCGATCTCGCCGCGATTGGCAACCAGGATTTTGGTGATCATCAGGTTCACATCCGGAAGACGCCGAAGTTCGACGTCCCCTTGATCGGGCCATTCGCGATGGCGGACAGGCACATTCCCAACACCGTGCGGGTGTCTCGCGGGTCGATCACCCCGTCGTCGTAGAGCCGGCCGGACAGGAACATCGGCAGCGACTCAGCCTCGATCTGCGCTTCCACAGCGGCCCGCAGGGCGGCATCGGCGTCCTCGTCGACCTGCTGGCCGCGGGCCTCGGCGGCGGCGCGGCTGACGATCGACAGCACGCCCGCCAGCTGCGTGCCACCCATGACAGCGGACTTGGAGCTGGGCCACGCAAACAGAAACCGGGGATCGTAGGCGCGGCCGCACATCCCGTAGTGGCCCGCGCCGTACGAGGCGCCGATCAGCAGGGAGATGTGCGGCACGGTGGAATTGGAGACGGCGTTGATCATCATCGAGCCGTGCTTGATCATCCCGCCCTCCTCGTACTTGCGGCCGACCATGTAGCCGGTCGTGTTGTGCAGGAACAACAGTGGAGTGTCGGCACGGTTGGCCAGCTGGATGAACTGGGTGGCCTTCTGCGACTCCTCGGAGAACAGCACCCCGCGGTGGTTGGCCAGGATGCCGATCGGATAGCCGTAGAGGGTGGCCCAGCCGGTCACCAGCGAGCCACCGTAGAGGGGTTTGAACTCGTCGAAGTCGGAGCCGTCGACGATGCGGGCGATGACGTCA
The DNA here is from genome assembly GCF_032883055.1 of Mycobacterium sp. 29Ha. Classification (NCBI taxonomy): domain Bacteria; kingdom Bacillati; phylum Actinomycetota; class Actinomycetes; order Mycobacteriales; family Mycobacteriaceae; genus Mycobacterium; species Mycobacterium sp. 29Ha. Next base: position 11,912 of record NZ_JAMQTI010000014.1, on the reverse strand, counting down.
CGTGGATCGAAGGGAATCCGCAGATCTGCGGGGACGATGCCGACCAGCTCCTCCGGATCGAACAGCGGCGCGGTGACCGGGCCCGGCGGTGGGCCCTGCTTGCGCCAGTTCAACCTGGCCACGATGCGACGCCCGATGCGGATCGCGTCGAGCTCGTCGACTGCGAAGTAGTCGCCGAGTCCCGAAGTGCGGGCGTGCATCTCGGCGCCGCCGAGCGATTCGTCGTCAGATTCTTCGCCGGTCGCCATCTTCACCAGCGGCGGTCCGGCCAGGAAGACCTTGGAACGCTCCTTGATCATCACCACGTGGTCGGACATTCCGGGGATGTAGGCACCGCCGGCCGTCGAGTTGCCGAACACCAGCGCGATGGTCGGGATCCCCGCCGCCGAGAGCCGGGTGAGGTCGCGGAACATCTGACCGCCGGGTATGAAGATCTCCTTCTGCGTCGGCAGATCGGCGCCGCCGGATTCCACCAGTGACACCACCGGCAGCCGGTTTTGCAGCGCGATCTGGTTGGCGCGCAAGATCTTCTTCAGTGTCCACGGATTGCTGGTGCCGCCCTTGACCGTTGGGTCGTTGGACACGATGAGGCACTCCACGCCCTCGATCGCGCCTATGCCTGTCACGACGCTGGCCCCGACCGCGAAGTCGCTACCCCATGCGGCCAGCGGGCTGAGTTCCAGGAACGGCGAATCTGGGTCGAGCAGCATTTCGATGCGCTCGCGCGCGGTCATCTTCCCGCGGTCGTGATGGCGTCTGACGTACTTTTCACCGCCACCGGCCAACGCCTTGGCATGCTCGGCGTCGAGTTCGGCGAGCTTGGCGGTCATGACGTCCGCGGCCTCGGAGAACGCCGCCGACCTCCTGTCGATGGTCGACTTCAGCACGGTCACGACTGGAACCCAAGGGTTTTCGCGGCCAGGCCGGTGAGAATCTCCGTCGTACCGCCGCCGATGCCCAGGATGCGCATGTCGCGGTACTGCCGCTCCACTTCGGATTCGCTCATGTATCCCATCCCACCGAACAACTGGACCGCCTGATTGGCCACCCACTCGCCGGCCTCGACGGCGGTGTTCTTCGCGAAGCACACCTCGGTGATCAGATTGGTCTCGCCGGCAAGCTGCCGTTCCACGATGTGGCGCGTGTACACCCGCGCCACATCGATGCGCCGGGCCATTTCGGCCAGGGTGTTCTGTACGGATTGACGTGCGATCAGCGGCCTGCCGAACGTTTCGCGGTTGCGGCACCATTCGACGGTCAGGTCGAGGCACCGCTGCGCGCTCGCGTATGCCTGCGCGGCCAGCCCGACGCGTTCGGAGACGAATGCGCCTGCGATTTGGATGAATCCGGTGTTCTCCCCGCCGATGAGGTTGGCGGCGGGCACCCGCACATCCGTGTAGGAGAGCTCGGCGGTGTCGCTGGACCGCCAGCCCATTTTGTCCAGTTTCCGGCTGACCTCGAATCCGGGTGTCTTCTTGTCGACGACGATCAGCGAAACACCGGCAGCGCCGCCGCCTCCCGTGCGCGCCGCGGTCACCACATAGTCCGCCCGCACACCGGAGGTGATGTAGGTCTTCGCGCCGTTGATGACGTAGTCGTCGCCGTCGCGGACGGCGCGCGTGGTCAGGTGCCCGACGTCTGAACCGCCGCCCGGTTCGGTGATGGCCAGGCTGCCGATCAGGTCGCCGCGCAGTGTCGGCCGCACATAGGTGTCGATCAACCGCTCGTCGCCGGCGGCGATCATGTGCGGCACCGAGATCCCGCAGGTGAACAGAGAGGCGAAAACGCCGCCGGGTGCGCCGGAGTAGTGCATCTCCTCGCAGATGACCACCGCGTCCGCACCGTCGCCACCGCCGCCGCCGACGGCTTCGGGCATGCCTGCCCCCAGCAGGCCCGCATCGCCCGCCTTGCGGTGCAGATCGCGGGGCAGGTCGCCGCTGCGCTCCCACTCGTCGGCGTTGGGCAGGATCTCGCGTTCTGCGAACGCCCGCACCGTCTTTCGAAGTTGTTCCCGTTCCGGGGTGTGCCAGATGGCTGTGCTCATTCCTCGACTCCCACTCGCTCCGGTCCTCGCTCGTGCCTCGCTGCGATCCTCACTCGCGCTCGCCTTCGGGTGACAAGCACTCCTCAGGGATGTCGACATGGCGGCTGCGTAGCCATTCACCAAGACCTTTGGCCTGTGGATCGAAGCGGGCCTGATAGGCCACCCCTTGACCGAGGATGCCCTCGATCACGAAGTTGACCGCCCGCAGACGCGGCAGCAGGTGGCGGGTGACTTCCAAATCCGCTGTCTCAGGTAGTAACTCGCGAAGCTTGTCGACGGTCAGGGTGTGTGCAAGCCATCGCCAGTGGTCGTCGCGCCGTACCCACAACCCGACGTTGGCGCTGCCGCCCTTGTCGCCGCTGCGCGCGCCCGCAATCCGTCCCAGCGGCACGCGTCGGGTCTCGCCGAACGACTCCGCCGAGGGCAGTTCGGGCGGTGCCACCGGCGCCAGGTCCAGTGTCTCGGAGGCCGGAGCGATATCGGTGCGGCTGCCGTCGGCGTGCACGGCGACATGGGCGACCTCGGTGGCAGGCACGAATGCGGGGTGGAAAACGCCGTAGATCTGACCGTTACCCGGGGGCGCGGTGCTGGTGAAACCCGGATAACTGGCCAACGCGAGTTCGACAGCCGCCGAAGAGAATTGACGTCCGACGTTGGCCGGATCGGGGTCGCGCACCACGCATCGCAGCAGTGCGCTGGCGGCTTCCTCGGTGTCGGCGTCGGCGTGATCGGTGCGCGCCAGCGTCCACTGCATCTCGGCGGGCTTGACCGCCAGGGCGCTCTCGAGCTGTCTGCGTACGAGCGCGGCCTTGGCCTCGATGTCCAATCCGGTGAGCACCAAGGTCATCTCGTTGCGGTATCCACCGATGCTGTTGAGCGAGACCTTCAACGTCGGAGGCGGCGCTTCGCCCGTCACCCCGCTGATGCGAACGCGGTCCGGCCCGTCGTCGCTGAGTTCGATGGTGTCGACGCGCAGTGTGGCATCGGGATTGGCGTATCGCGCACCGGTGATCTCGTAGAGCAGTTGTGCGGTGACGGTGTCGATGGTGACCGCTCCGCCGGTACGCGGGTGTTTGGTGATGACCGACGATCCGTCGGAGTGGATCTCGGCGAGTGGAAAGCCCGGATGCGTGAGGTCGGCTATCTCGGTGAAGAACGAGTAGTTGCCGCCGGTGGCCTGCGCGCCGCACTCGATGACGTGGCCCGCGGCTATTGCGCCCGCGAGGCGGTCGTAGTCGGTGCGACCCCATCCGTGGTGCGCGGCGGCCGGCCCGACGATGACCGACGCGTCGGTGACGCGACCGGTGACGACGACGTCCGCGCCGGAGTTGAGGCAGTCGACGATGCCCCACGCCCCGAGGTACGCGTTGGCCGCCAGCGGTGGGCCCCCGCCCGATGTCGCCGCCGTCGCGGCTCCGAAGCCCGATGTCGCCGCCGTAGCGGCTCCGAAGCCCGATGTCGCCGCCGTAGCGGCTCCGAAGCCCAACTCCTCGGCTCGTGGCAGCAGATCGTCACCCTCGACGTGGGCCACCTCCACGCTCAGCCCGAGGCGGTCCGCCAGATCGCGCACCGCCTGTGCCAGCCCGGCGGGGTTGAGGCCGCCGGCGTTCGCGACGATCCGCACGCCGCGATCCAGCGCGGTGCCGAGGCACTCCTCGAGCTGGATCAGAAAGGTCTTCGCGTAGCCGCGGTCGGGCGACTTGACGCGGTCGCGGGCCAGGATCAGCATCGTGAGTTCGGCGAGGTAGTCACCGGTGAGATAGTCCAGCTCACCGCCGGTGAGCATCTCTCGCATGGCCGCTAGACGGTCACCGTAGAAGCCCGAGCAGTTGCCGATGCGGACCGCTGCAGAACTAGTAGCCACGCGCCTCCTTGCGACGTATCAACCAACCGGTAGGTTAGCGGGTACCGGTGGTATCGCGCCAAGCCACTCCGCTGTTTTGGAGGCTACGCAGGTCACCGGCTATCCTGAAGAGCAATTGCCGATGCCTGAGTCGTTGCGCGGCACATACTTCATCAGAGATAGACCCTCGACTAGGAGATTTTCGATCATGGCTGTTCCCAAGCGGAGGATGTCGCGCGCGAATACCCGTAGCCGGCGTTCGCAGTGGAAGGCCAAGCGCACCGAGCTCGTCGGCGTGACGGTGGCCGGTCAGCAGCACAAGGTGCCGCGCCGTCTGCTCAAAGCTGCGCGCCTCGGCCTGATCGATCTCGACCGCCGCTGATCTCGTCCCCGCTCGTTGGGCGGGGTCTTCTCTTCGGACAAGATCGGCGCGCCTCTCAGGCCGCTCTCAGATAGCGGGTTGACACTGTGGCTGTGCGAATACTTGTCGTCGACGATGACCGCGCTGTGCGCGAATCGCTGCGTCGATCGCTCTCCTTCAATGGTTACTCCGTCGAGCTGGCGCAGGACGGACTCGAAGCTCTCGATCGGATCGCCAGCGATCGGCCGGATGCCGTCGTGCTGGACGTGATGATGCCGCGGCTCGACGGCCTCGAGGTGTGCCGTCAGCTCCGCAGCACCGGCGACGACCTGCCGATTCTCGTGCTGACCGCGCGAGACTCGGTCTCCGAACGGGTAGCCGGCTTGGACGCGGGCGCCGACGACTATCTCCCGAAGCCGTTCGCGCTCGAGGAACTGCTCGCCCGCATGCGTGCCTTGCTGCGGCGCACCTCGCCCGATGAGGGCACGGATACACCGGCGATGACGTTCTCCGACCTGTCGCTGGATCCGGTCACTCGGGAGGTCACCCGCGGTCAACGTTCGATCAGCCTGACGCGCACCGAGTTCGCGCTGCTCGAGATGCTCATCGCGAACCCGCGGCGGGTGCTGACCCGTAGCCGCATCCTCGAAGAGGTGTGGGGTTTCGACTTCCCGACCTCGGGCAACGCCCTGGAGGTGTACGTCGGCTACCTCCGCCGTAAGACCGAGGCCGAAGGAGAGCCGCGACTGATCCACACCGTCCGCGGGGTGGGTTATGTGCTGCGCGAGACACCTCCCTGATGTCTGCTCGGAAATCCTCGCCTCGGCCCGGGCCATATCCACAGACGGTGCAGTCGACGGCCAGTTCGTTGTCGCTGCGCTGGCGGGTGATGCTGCTCGCGATGTCGATGGTGGCGATGGTGGTGGTCTTGATGGCCGTCGCCGTGTACGCCGTCGTCTCGCGCGCGCTCTACGACGATATGGACAACCAGCTGCACAGCCGTGCCAGCCTGCTGATCGAAAGCGGTTCGTTGACCACCGATCCCGGGAAGGCGATCGAGGGCACCGCGTACTCCGACGTGAACGCGATGCTGGTCAATCCCGGCCGCTCGATCTTCACCGCGAACCAGCAGGGGCAGACGCTGCCGCTGGGTGATCCCGAGAAAGCCGTCATCCGTGGCGACCTGTGGATGTCGAAGCGATCGGTCGACCAACAGCGGGTGCTGGCCCTGCATCTGTCCAACGGCAGTTCGTTGCTGATCTCCAAGAGCCTGGTGCCGACCGACAAGCTGCTCAAGCGGTTGGGCACCGTGCTGCTCATCGTCGGTGGGGTCGGCGTGGTGGTGGCCGCGATGGCAGGTGGTGCCGTCGCCCGCGCGGGCCTGCGGCCGGTGGCGCGGCTCACATCGGCGGCGGAGCGCGTTGCGCGCACCGACGATCTGAGGCCGATTCCGGTATACGGCAGCGACGAACTCGCCCGTCTCACCGAGGCTTTCAACATGATGCTGCGTGCCTTGGCCGAATCGCGCGAGCGGCAAGCACGGCTGGTCACCGACGCCGGCCACGAACTGCGCACGCCGCTGACGTCGTTGCGCACCAACGTCGAACTGCTGATGGCATCGATGGCCCCGGGTGCACCGCGGCTGCCCGAGGAGGAGATGGCGGGCCTGCGCGAAGACGTCATCGCTCAGATCGAAGAGCTGTCCACCCTCGTCGGCGATCTGGTCGACCTGACCCGCGACGAAGCCGGCGTCGTCATTCACGAGCCCGTCGACATGACCGAGGTCGTCGACCGTTCACTGGAGCGAGTTCGCCGTCGCCGCAACGACATTGAGTTCGATGTGAACCTGGTGCCGTGGCAGGTCTACGGTGACGGCGTCGGCCTGGGCAGGGCGGTGCTCAACGTGCTCGACAACGCCGCCAAATGGAGCCCGCCCGGCGGTCGGGTCGGTGTGCGGTTGTCACAGGTCGACTCGATGCACGCCGAGTTGGTGATCACCGATCACGGCCCCGGTATCCCGCCGCAGGAACGGCGGTTCGTGTTCGAGCGCTTCTTCCGCTCGGCCTCCGCACGCGCGATGCCGGGATCGGGTCTGGGTCTGGCGATCGTGAAACAGGTTGTGCTCAAACACGGCGGCGCGCTGCGCGTCGAGTACGCCGTACCAGGGGGACAGCCGCCGGGCACGGCGATTCACATGGTGCTGCCCGGCAGAACGATGCCCGGTGAGTCCGCGCGACACGCGGTCGCGGGCGTGGACTTGCCCGTAATCAGCGCCGACAATGATTAGCCTGGACGCGCTCTGGGGAAGCAAGTCTGTGCATGTCCCAATCGTTCTCTAAGTGGATTCTCAGCCCGCTTAGGCAACTTTGAGACTGCGAACGCCGTTGTTCTGGATGTCGGACCCCCAAAAGGAAAGAGCACCGCACCGAGATGACCAACCATCCGAGGTATTCGCCGCCACCCCCGCCGGGTCGTCGCCCGGAGCCTGCGACATCCGGATACCCCGGTGCGCAGGCCGACCCGTACCAGCAGCAGCCGTACGACTGGCGGTACCAGACTCAACAGCAGCAGCAGGCGTTCCGCGGGCCCTATGACCCGTATCGCGGCGCTCCGCAGCCGGCCACGGCGCGGTACCCGCAAGCTCCTTTTCCGTCGCAGCAACCGCAGAAGCGTTCTCGCACAGGCTCTTTGATCGCTGGTGCCCTCGCGGTGGCGGTCGTGTCGGCCGGCGTCGGCGGGGGAGTGGCGCTGCTCGCGCAGTCCGAGCGGCCCGCGGCCACGTCGACCATCAACGGCGCCGCCCCCGGTCAGCCCGTCGCCAGCCTGCCCGCCGGCTCGGTCGAGCAGGTCGCGGCGAAGGTCGTGCCGAGTGTGGTGAAGCTCGAGGTGGACCTCGGCAGGAAATCAGAGGAGGGCTCCGGGATCATCCTGTCTTCGGACGGCCTCATCTTGACGAACAATCATGTCGTCACCGCCGCCCAGGGTGCGCCCGGTGGACCCGCCGGTCCGGGGGGGCCTGCGGCACCCACTGGCGGCGGCGGCGCGCAGACCAAGGTGACGTTCGCCGACGGCCGCAGCGCACCGTTCACGGTGCTCGGAACCGACCCCAGCAGCGACATCGCGGTGGTGCGCGCCCAGGGAGTGACGGGTCTGACGCCGATCACCGTCGGCTCCTCGGCCAACCTGCGCGTCGGCCAGGACGTCGTGGCGATCGGGTCGCCGCTCGGGCTCGAGGGCACGGTGACCACCGGCATCATCAGCGCGTTGAACCGGCCTGTGGCCGCCGGTGGTGACATCCGCAACCAGAACACGGTGCTGGATGCGGTGCAGACCGACGCCGCCATCAACCCCGGCAACTCCGGGGGTGCGCTGGTCAACATGAATGGTGAGTTGGTCGGCGTCAACTCGGCGATCGCCACATTGGGCGGCGACGCCGATGGCGCGGCGCAGGGCGGTTCGATCGGGTTGGGCTTCGCCATCCCGGTCGACCAGGCCAAGCGCATCGCCGACGAACTGATCGAAAACGGCACCGCCTCGCATGCCTCGCTCGGCGTCCAGGTCGGTAACGACGCGACGGTCGATGGCGCGCGCATCGTCGAGGTGACGGGCGGCGGTGCCGCCGCCGCGGCAGGACTGCCCAGCGGTGTGGTGGTCACCAAGGTCGACGACCGCGTGATCAATAGCGCTGACGCGCTGGTCGCAGCGGTCCGGTCGAGGGCGCCGGGAGACAGGCTGACGCTGACGTATCTCGACAACGCGGGCAAGCCGCAGTCCGTCGAGGTCACCCTCGGCAAGGCCCAGCAGTGAGACCCACGGTGACCTCCGGGCCCATCACCCTGAGAGTGGCCGCGCCGCTGTCGCCGCCCGGATATACGGTTGGCGTCATGGAACAGCCAGGGGAGTTGGTGGGCCGGGCATTGGTCGTCGTCGTAGATGACCGCACTGCGCATGGTGACGAGGAGGACCACAGCGGTCCGTTGGTCACCGAACTGCTAGGTGAGACCGGCTTCGTCGTAGACGGCGTGGTCGTGGTGTCCGCCGACGAGGTCGAGATCCGCAACGCGCTGAACACGGCGGTGATCGGTGGAGTCGACCTGGTGGTGTCGGTCGGCGGCACGGGTGTCACCCCGCGCGACGTCACGCCCGAGGCGACGGTCGATCTGCTTGACCGTGAACTGCTGGGCATCGCCGAGGCGCTGCGCGCGTCGGGTTTGTCGGCCGGCGTCTCCGATGCGGGCCTTTCGCGCGGTTTGGCGGGAATCTCCGGGAGCACGCTGGTCGTGAACCTGGCCGGATCCCGCGCGGCGGTGCGCGATGGTATGGCGACCCTTACTCCGCTCGCGACTCAGATTATTGGACAGCTGTCGAGTCTCGAGATCTAAGAGCAACGATGAGAACGAAGTATAATCTTCGTCACGGCAAGGAGGCTGGCCGACGGCAGATCCACCCGCACGTTCGATCGAAGCACTTAACGAGATTTTCGGCGATGCGCTGCAACCCGAATCGTCTGACGACCGCGATAGTTCATCTCCGACGGTCCTGACAACGATCGTTGGTTGAAGGAGAACAGGCCACCACACCATCATTGAGCTGTGGTTTCATTCGAACCACGGGTCACTCTTATCCGGCTAGCTTGACGTGGTCCGACACTTTCAGCCAAATACGACCGGTTGACTTGATGGGCCGCGTCTCGCTGTCGCGATGACGCCGGCCGCATAACGGAAGTGAGCGATTTGGCAGTGCGTAACGTCGGGCCGAGCATTTTCGATTCTTGCGTTGCCGGGTTGGTGCGCGACCGTTATGGTCTTCGTGTCAACGATGAGCAGGTCGTAAGAGCGGCGTGTGAGGATCCTCACTTGCGTTCTAGAGGAACCTGCGTCGGTTGCTGCGTAGCGGTAGTGCCGGCACGAACAACAAAGACATTGGTCCTCGTCGGTCCACTGTCGACATAGCTAGGGAGAACATGAAGGAATTCACTCTGGTGCTGAGCGCCATGGTAGCCGCCATCGCGTCTCTGTTCGTGGGCACTGGCACTTCCCACGCCGGGTTGGACAACGAGCTGAGCCTCGTTGACGGCCAAGACCGGACACTGACGATCCAGCAATGGGATACCTTCCTCAACGGCGTCTTCCCCTTGGATCGCAACCGGCTGACCCGCGAGTGGTTTCACAGCGGCCGCGCGAAGTACATCGTGGCCGGTGAGGGGGCCGATGAGTTCGAGGGCACCTTGGAGCTGGGTTACCAGATCGGCTTCCCGTGGTCGTTGGGCGTGGGCATCAACTTCAGCTACACCACCCCGAACGTCCTGCTCGACAACCTCAATCCGGTCGTTCCGATCAACCCAGGTGGAGGGTTTGGTTTCATTACCACGCCGAATCTATTTCCGGGTGCTTCGATCAGCGCCGATCTCGGCAACGGTCCGGGTATCCAGGAGGTCGCGACGTTCTCTGTAGATGTCCAAGGTCCAAAAGGCGGTGTTGCGGTTTCGAATGCGCATGGCACCGTGACTGGGGCGGCTGGAGGCGTGCTGCTGCGCCCGTTCGCTCGGCTCATTTCGGCGGCCGGTGACAGTGTCACTACCTACGGCGAGCCCTGGAACATGAACTAGCAAGTCTCTTCCCGGCTGTTCTGCTCGATGTGGTGAAAGTGTTCGATTGACTGCCTGCGTGGTTGGGTGGATATGTTCAATGCGGCATCCGTGCCTTTTGGAGTTGTGCATGCCCCAGTGCCTATCCGCATTCGACGGTGATCCGTCGGGAGTTGTTCGATTGGGGTTGTCTGGGCGAGCCGTTGAAGCGGCGGCGAGGATGATGGGCGTGTCGACGACGGCCGCCACCATGTGGTGGCGGCAGGCTGGCGCAATGCCCACTACACCGCGGTCAAACGCCGAAGGGGCCCTTGTTTGACGACAGCCCTGGTCGACCTGCCGACCTGAGAGCCCGGCGGGCACGGTCACCGACTCAGCATCGGCGAGCGCGTCGAGATCATGCGTGGCCGGGATGCGGGTCTGTCATGTGTCGAGATCGGGTCACTCATCGACTGCGACCGCAGTGTGGTGTGGCGGGAAGTGCACACGAACTTCAAAAAAGTGCTGGGGGCGTTCAACGTGACTCGTTGATTGCAAAGCGTGAAGCACGCCAGATCCGAAGTCCACCACTCCTGGGACGCTGTCTGACGGAATTCCGTATTGCTGCGAGAAGGGGTGCGTGCGCTGTATGGAACACACGCATCATCGAGTTGTTGCGCGGAGGGAATCCGAAGCGGTTCGGCGCCGCAGGCGTCCTTGCTATGGATGAGATTCGGCCGTACCCTCGTGTCCAATCTTGGCGTGCGGTACGGGCGTTGGGCCCAAAGTACCGGGCTTTCGGCCGAGACGGGCGCACTCAGGCTCGGTGGTGCATGGCACTCCTCGGATTGCAGGGACGTCCGGATTGCCCGGGATGGGCTGCAACGGCGAGCGCGGTGCAAGATGCGGTGTGCACGACAGGCTGAACACGTCGACTTCTTCTCCGTTAGGGCAGGGAGCCGCCGACGTGATTAAATCACTGCTGGTACCGGCGAATTGCGGCACCGCCGCGACCGCAGCGAGGACTCCACCGGCCAAGGCAAGCGGAAGCCAGTGGTCACGGCAGGTAGCTGAAGGTCCAGTACCGGACCCACTATGACCCTTCATGTTGAGCCACTTTCTCCAAGGGACTGTGGCGTACGCATAATCCGATACTACTGAGTTATAAGTATCTGTCGATTGCCAGGGTGATGGGACCACCTGATTGCCATGGGGATGGGACCACCGTGGCGCGTCATTAAGGATGCTCGTCACCCGGGTCTGGGTCAAGCTGGCCGGGTCGGGTACGTTGGCGGTAGGACGGTCCTTCGACGACGAGGGTGTGGGCGGTGGCGGTGAGTCGGTCGATCGCTGATTGGGCGAGCAGGGTGTCGGCGGTCATGGTCAGCCATTCGGCGGGTTCCCTGTTCGAGGTGACGATGGTCGTCTTGGCGCGGTGGCGTTCGACGACGATCTCGTAGAAGTCGCTGGTTTCGGTAGCGGTGAGGGGCCTGAGTGCGAAGTCGTCGATGATGAGGACGTCGATGGTGGCCAGTCGGCGGATCTCGGTGTCGAGGAGGCGGGCGGCGCGCAGTCGGGTGAACAGTTTGTCGGCGCGAGCGAACAAGACGGTGTTACGGCGGCGAATGGCCATGTGTCCCAGTGCCGTTGCCAGGTGCGTCTTCCCGACGCCGACGGTTATCAACGGGTAGTAACACGCTCGAATCTATGTATGCGACATAGGGGTTGATGCTGGGCAAGTCATCGTTGTTGCCGGTTTATCGGCGGGTGTTCTTCAACGTGAAGGAACGGCAACGATGGCGTATCCAGTGGCAGTGTCTCCTGCGGGAGGGCAGCGGACCTGGACTGTGGTCGATGAGGTCGGCTACATCCCCTTCGAAGCCGAAGCCGCCAACCTGTTCTTCCAACTCGTCTCGTCGCGCTACGAACGAGCAAGTCTGATTGTGACCAGTAACAAGCCCTTTGGCCGCTGGGGCGAGGTGTTCGGCGACGACGTCGTGGCCGCCGCGATGATTGACCGCCTTGTCCACCACGCCGAAGTCAGAGCTTGTCAAGATTTCTGTGTAGGTGGCTGGTTTACAGGTAGGGGTTGATGCGT